>DATIHO010000051.1:0-2399 GCA_035480615.1 Chlamydiales bacterium
CTTGACGAAGAGTTTCTCTTTGCTATGGGATCTTCCTTTCCTGATTGCTGCGGCGTGTCTATCGGTTTCGACCGCGCGCTCATGCTGCGCAGAAAAGCAAAATCCATTAACGACGTCCTCCCTTTTTCCTGGAGAGGCTAAGAACCTGAGTTTTGGGTTCATTTCATAACGCGAGTTTCGGATAAGCCGCTCTATGAAAATTGCCCAGATTTCAGATGGATTTTGCAATCAAAAACCGCCAATATAGTGATTTAAAATTAAATTGGCAGAAATATGCAAGGAGGCTACGCAGATTTTTTGTTCTGGAGCGAGCGACCATTGCCGAATGGCAAGGCGCGAGCAACCCCAAAAAAATGCTGCCAAGCCGACGTCGTCAAAAACCGATTCTTCAGGTTGTTTCGGTATAACCCGCATGGCTCACAGGCGAGCTATCTCTTCTTCCCTTTTGCATTGAATACACTTGACCAACGTATCGTAACGCAACTCTTTTCCCTTTTGCTCCGCATCCTCTATTAACGTTTGTAATTCCAGATGTTTTTCTAAGAATTGTTTTTGCTCTTCCTTATTTTCCATATTTAAATATTTTTCCAGATCTTCTAACAACTCGTAATGTGTGTTATTGATGGCTTCACTTTCTGCAAAATGGGAGCGTTTTTGATACGCTTGCCAATAGTCCGAGCGGGCAAGCAGTTCTGCTTCCGACATCCCTAACACTTCTCGTTCGATGGCTGCAAGCATCTTCGGAGTTACGCCAGACACTTTGGGGTACAGCATACTTGTCATCGTAATCGGAAGCTGTAAGGATTCTTTTAAATTCATATGAACATACAAAATTGTTTCTATCTGGTCTCCCAAATGATGCGCCGCACATTGCTCTTTAGCAATCCGTTGCGCCTGTCGATAACGCTCTGCCCGTATCGCTAAACTGCGAATTTCCTCTTCACTTAAAGAGGGGTTGTGGAATTGCGATAAGATTTCAATGTCATTGAAAATGATCGCAACCCGGTCCCCACATGAATCGAGTCCCTCAGAGATGCATGCGATCATGTCGTTTCTAAACTCCTTATTGCTATTTGCAAGCTGAAGCATATCCTTGACACGTTTAATGACATTGTTTTTCGCAGCGCCACCTGTTTTATAGTCTTTGATTTCGCGCAATCGGTGCAAATACTGTGCAAGCTGGAGTTGAGCTTCCTGATCCAAATCAGACATAGATAAAAGCGATCCAAAATTTTCCTGAATATCCATTTCTTCGTTTGAAAATTCTCGTATCCAATCATGAATTTCCTCCTCCAAACTTTTCGTCTGACCTGAAGCTGCAGGAATTGAAAACGAGATATTGGGCCCTTGATCACTGTGTATTGCCTGATGGGAATGCAGGCGCGCCATAAACGTTTGGATGTATTCATAAGAGAACTCGTTACGCTCAACGTTTACAGTACAATTCCTGGGCAAAGACAAAATAGAATCGTCCAGAGTTTCAAGATAGTTACAGGAAAGATCGACACAAGACAATGCTGCGTTCCATTGCAAATTGGGACATACCCTAAGTTCGTTGTCAGCAAGATTAAGCACCCGTAAATTCACGTTTTGGCTTACATTGGGAGATACTCCAAGGTAGTTGTGGGAAAGGATGAGCTCCTCTAAATAGCTATTTCGGCTTAAGATTTCATTAGGCACTTCGGTAAGCCGACGCATCGGATAATTAATCCGCTCTCCACGCTCCCAGACCTGTAATTCCAGCATCGCTGCCCTCCGTCTTTTGTTAGCTGCCAACATCCGATTCACTTGATATGTGGCCAGCGCTCCTATGCCTAATCCTACCCAAAAACCAGGGTGTAAGAAGATTGCTAACGCCGCGCAGGAAACGGTCGGAGCCAGCACACAACACCCCAGACTTCGCGCCTCCAGTTCGTCTTTTGCACGATTTTCGTATTCCAACTCCCTTATTTCATCCGGAGAGAGCGAAGTGAGTGGCATATCTACAACATACCTGGAAGCCAAATCGGGAGCACCGGATCGATCAACAGGAGGGCGATGCTCGGATAAAGGTGCATCTCCATTAGGCCTCCGATTACGAAGCTCAAATGTATTAAATCCAATATTACTCATAAACAAAGAAATCCTTTTGTATAATAAATTAATGTACAGCCTATAAAAACTTTATTTTACAAAAAAATACTTATTTAATAAATAAATCATTATCCCATTATTATTTTTCGTTTTTTAGAGATTATTAACCCGAATAATGGGTTTCGAAAAGAAAATGAAAGGCGCGGTTTGCAAGGAAAGGAGCCGTATCTGCTTGACGAAGAGTTTCTCTTTGCTATGGGATCTTCCTTTCCTGATTGCTGCGGCGTGTCTATCGGTTTCGACCGCGCGCTCATGCTGCGCAGAAA
>DATIHO010000052.1:0-15498 GCA_035480615.1 Chlamydiales bacterium
GCGATGAAGTTTGGATTTTTGAGAATCAAGACTGCTTGCCTTAGAACTTTTTGAGAGGTCTCCATATTCTTTCCTAAGTTGTTTAGGACAAGAAGATATCACGACCTATTGCGTACTAAAACCTTAAATTGACAGCATTGATTGTCCACGGGGTCAAACGAAGATCCTCTTCCCCCAACACAATCCGCCTCGATTCGTTTTACGAAGAGCAGCAAACAGCCAGCCGCTTTTTTCTCCACTATGGCGATGTGACAGACGGAGCAAGTGTCTTTGCGCTCATCGGGAAAATTCAACCCGATGAAATCTATAACCTCGCTGCGCAAAGCCACGTTAAGGTCTCTTTTGAGTTGCCTGAATATACTGGAGAAGTGGACGGTTTGGGAGCTCTCAGAATTCTCGAAGCGATCCAGATGTTAGGGCTTTCTCACAAAACAAAATTTTACCAGGCATCGACTAGCGAGCTCTTTGGATTAGTGCAAGAAATCCCCCAAACTGAAAGGACTCCTTTCTATCCTAGATCCCCCTATGCGATCGCCAAATTATACGCCTACTGGTCTGCTGTGAATTACCGGGAAGCATATGGAATATTCGCTTGCAACGGGATCTTGTTCAATCACGAATCTCCTTTGCGCGGCGAAACTTTCGTCACCCGAAAAATCACTCTTGCCGCTTGTCGGTATAAAACGGGCGTAGCAAAGGGTCCTCTCTACTTGGGGAATTTGAATGCCATGCGCGACTGGGGATTTGCCAAAGATTATGTTGAATCCATGTGGATGATGCTACAGCAAGAAAAACCTGAAGATTTTGTGATCGCCAGCGGAGAAACCCATTCGGTCCGTGAATTTGTCGAACTGGCCTTTCACGAGCTTGGAATTGAGATCGAATGGCAAGGTGAAGGAGTAGATGAAGTCGGGATCGACAAAATAACAGGACACGAGATTGTGAAAATCGATCCTCGTTATTTTAGGCTCTCGGAGGTCGATTTTCTTCTCGGCAATCCTGAGAAAGCCCGGCGGCAGCTCGGATGGGCGCCGAAGACTTCATTTAAACAGCTGGTGAAAATAATGATCGAATCCGATTATCAAGTTGCGCTTAAAGAACAGTCTCTTGCTCAAATTCAAGAATCAATTTTCGATAGCTTTCAATCCCGCCCAAAGGCCAACTTCTGAATCACTTTGGGTATAATTCGACAACAGTCTCTTAGTAACCCAAGTTGCTAGTCGATCATCCTTAAACTTCGCCCAGGTTTCTGGGCCATCGAATTTTTTTGGTGGCGAAGTTTAAGGATGATCGACTAGCAACTTGGATTAGTAAGAAAATAACTCTTGAGTCGAACGAAAAAATCAGGTTAAAGTTGCCTTCAGCAGTCTCTGAGGCTAACGAGGCAAAATAAGGAAAAAACAATCCCATGAGTCACTCTTCTCTCCTGGAGATATTTCTAGGAAAGAAAATGCGCAATCTTTGCTTCTTTTTCGTCACTATGATTCCAAGCTTCCTGGCGGCACTTTTGGAAGGGGCTTCCTTTGCATCAATTCTTTTAGCTTTGTCGCAATTTACTCAGAATACAGAAATTCTTCCTGCCTTAAATTTTTCACTGGTGCAGAAATGTGTCCAAAGCATGAATCTTTTACCACCTCTTCAGGCATTTGTGGCTTGGATTCTTATTGCGGTTTTTTTGCAAGCATTGCGGAGCTCTTCGGTGTTTTTGTCTTCTTTCCTGATTTCTAAACTCTCCTTAAAAATTCAAACAGATACCCAATATATGGTGTATCGGCAAATCCTACGCATGAGTTTTCCTTGTGTGAATCGCTATCGCTTGGGAGACCTTGCAGAATACGTTAAAACTCCCTCCACTTTTATCCCTCTTTTCATGAATGGAATTCAACAATTTATCAATGCAAGTTTGATGGCAGTGGCCTCTTTATATCTTATGTTTAATATTTCTTTTTCTTTGACAATTGCTACATTGATCTTGTTCGTGTTTTTCGGAATCTCTCAAAAAGGCATCATCATGAAAATTGTCAAGCATTCGACGCTTCTTTCTGAGCAAATGGCTGACTTTGGGAAGCTAACCATTCAAACGCTTGAAGGGCTTCGCCTGATTCACACCTACAACCGATACTCCAATATTTTAAAAAACACCTCTTTCCTAATAAAGAACATATCCATCATATCCAAAAAAATGCATTTTTTAAATTATTCCATTACATCAATAAATGAGATTTTTGGCGTTATAACAATTGGTTCGATTTTGATTGCAAGTCTGTTCGTCTTCGATACTCATCACGTACACGGCATTCCTTATTTGTTTGCATTCTTAATCTGTGCCTACAGGACGTCCACCAGGATTCAAATTGCCATCGCCTCAATAGGGACTCTAGCTCTTCATATTGGGCCGATCATCCGTTTGAAAGAAATCTTACAAGATGCTGGCAAAGAATATGTGCCGACCCAGGGACGTTGTTTCACGAACTTCAATGAAAATATGACCTTCCGCTCAGTCTCTCTTCAATACGCAAAAAATCTACCGTGTGCTGTCACGGATCTATCTTTTGCGATTCCCCGAGGTACTGTTACGGCTCTCGTCGGGCCTTCCGGCAGTGGAAAATCATCGATTTTAGATATGATTATTAGGCTTTATGATCCAACGGCCGGGGAAATTACCATAGATGGGGTCCCCCTCTCCGAATATGATGTGATGAGTTGGCGCAATGCTTTAGGTGTAGCAAGCCAAGATTTGAATGTATTCAACGACAGTGTCGAAGAAAACATTCGCTTCGGACAAGAACAAGCCTCTCAAGAAGACATAATAAGGGCCGCAAAACTTGCTTCGGCTCATGAATTTATCATGCAGCTTAAGGAAAATTACCAAACAAAACTGGGAGAAAGAGGCTACAAGTTATCCGGTGGAGAAATACAACGGATTTCTTTAGCGAGAGCCCTCCTCAAAATGCCTCAAATTTTGATCCTGGATGAAGCGACAAGCAGTCTTGATAGCATGACCGAAAAAGAGATCCAAAATTCACTGTCATTTTATGCCAAGGGCCGCACTGTGTTAATAATAGCTCACCGTTTATCTACGATTGTTTTTGCGGATCAGATTCTTTATATCGAAAATGGGAAGCTATATGAACAAGGGACTCATCAAGAATTAGTTGAGAAAAACGGGAAATACGCCCATCTTTGGCACCTTCAATCAAAGGCGATGCATGAATCCGAAAATCACCATTGCACTATTTAACTACTGCCAAGCTAAATACCTGCCGGATTCTTTGAACGCTCTCCTTTCTCAAGTCGATCCACCGGATGAATTGCTTATTTTTGACGATGCTTCTAACGATAATAGCGTTGAACTTTTAAAAGCGGTTCCCAATGCAAAATTTTATTTTAATTCGTCGAATCAAGGGATTATTGCCAATGTTGCAAAAGCTCTAGAAATCGCTACGTGCGATTACATCGCTATTTTCCCAGCAGACGATATCCTTCATCCCCGATTTATCGCCGAACATCGAAAATTGCACGCCCGTCAAGCAGGTCTTGGTTTAACCTGTTCAGATTGTGTGTTTTTTGAAGATAAATTCCCTCGAATCCATCAAATACACCAATTTTTTCCACTAACCGCCCCTCAAATTTACTCGCCTGAAGAGACAATTGCTCTTTTTCGAACAACTCCCTTTACTGTTTTAAGTGTTACCTGTGTCTATAATCGCCATCTGTTGAGAAAATTTGGCGGATATAAAGCGGAACTAAAAAGTCTTTGCGATTTTTACCTGAACGCGCAAATTGCGCTCCAAAATCCCATAGGGTATATTCCACAGCCTTTAGCCGCTGCCCGGCTCGTGGTGAATTCCTATGGAGATGCGTTGCGAAGAAACCGAAAAGAGAGAAAGAAAATCTACTCGCGGCTTTTTGAGCTCGTATATAAAGAGGAACCGGCTGATTTTCGCAATGCTTATGTAAAAGCTCGGCTTATGAGTTTTTGCGGCCTCTTTCTTTTTTATTATCTTTTGATCAATCCTAAATACTGGTTTTGCTTTCCTTCGTTGCTACTTAAAAACTGGCGATTTAATCTCTATAAAGTTTATTGTATGGCCTTAAAAAAGGCGCCTCCTAAACTTCCCGTAAAACCAGTAATTGCCGCATGGCCGTGACCCAAGAATCTATCCGAATAAAATTGGACAAAAAAACCATCGATTGTCAAACTGCGAGGTCATCAACCTCAGGAAGGCATATGAAATTATCTGATTACGTAATCGATTTCTTGGCCAGTCGTGGCGTGAAGCATAATTTTCTTGTCACAGGCGGCGCTGTGGTTCATTTAGTTGATTCGACACATAAACATCCTGATATGCGCTATATTTGCGTGCAGCATGAAGAATCTGCAGCAGTTGCGGCGGATGGCTATTTTAGGGCAAGCGGCATTGTCGGAGTAGCAATGACGACGAGCGGTCCTGGTGCAACCAATCTGACAACGAGCATCTGCAACGCCTATTTCGATTCCATTCCCATGATCTGCGTAACAGGGCAGGTAGCCAGATTTCGCCTTCGTCCAAATAAAACAATGAGACAGAAAGGATTCCAGGAAACAGACATTGCATCGGTTTTCCAAAGTATCTGCAAATATGTAAAGCTCGTCACAGATCCTTTGACCATCCGATATGAATTGGAAAAAGCGTATTTTCTTGCAACAGAAGGACGCCCTGGGCCCGTTGTGCTTGACATTCCTGATGATGTTCAGCGCATTGACATCGAACCGGAAAAACTGTTGTCATATACGCCATGCGCCACTCCCATCAAACCTTGCTTGGAACAGATTGAGACGCTTGTGCAATTTATCAGAGAAGCCCAAAGGCCTGTCCTCGTCGTTGGCGCGGGCATCCGCGCATCAAATTCCGTTGAAGCTTTTCGTCGATGGGTGGCTCATTTCAACATTCCGGTTCTCTTCACGTGGGGCGGAGCGGACCTCTTCCCTTATTCCGATGAGCTAAATATGGGCTGCATTGGAGTGTGTGGTCCTCGGGGGGGGGGAATTTCGCTGCTCAACAATCCGATTTGGTGATCGCTATCGGTACCCGTCTTTCTCAACAGATTACCGGTGGAAAACAGGAGCTTTTTGCGCCAAAAGCAAAAAAGGTCATGATCGACATAGACCCTGAAGAACTATTGAAATTCTCGAAAGAGCCCTTTGCTCTTGATTTGTCGATCCATTCAGACCTTAACAACTTTTTTCATGCGTTCGAACCTTTCTATGCTCAAGATAAGGTCGACCTTTTTCAACCTTGGAGGGAGTTGATGCAAAAATGGAAAGTTCGTTACCCCGTGTGTACTCCTTCTGATGAACAACAAAAAGGATTGCTGAATCCTTATGTTTTCATAAAAGCTCTTTCCCGCGTGTGCAAAGAAGGAGAAATTATCGTAACGGATACGGGCGCGAATATTTGTTGGATGATGCAAGCTTTTGAAACAAAAAAAAATCAACGCATCTTTTCCGCCTGGAATCATACGCCTATGGGATACTCCCTTCCGGCAAGCCTTGGGGCTGCTTTGGGCGCTTCGAAGCCGGTTGTATGCCTGATCGGGGATGGAGGGCTCATGATGTGCTTGCAAGAGCTCGCGACTCTCAGCAGATACAACCTTCCTGTCAAGGTCTTTATTTTTGATAATAACGGTCATGCGACGATGAAACAGACGCTGGAGGTTTGGCTCAATGCTCAATATGCGGCGGTCGATGAAGATAGCGGGCTTTCGTTTCCGGATTATAAAAAATTGGCAGACTCTTTTGGACTCCCTTATGCGCATCTCAAGATGAATGATACCTTGACACAGGATCTCTCTGGGATTTGGAACATCCAGGGGCCGCTAGTTTGTCGGCTTGAAATCGATCCGGCTTATCGAATTGTTCCCTTTTTGAAATTTGGCGGAGGATTAGAGAGCTTGGGGCCAATGCTCAGTCAAGAAGAAGTCGATATGATATCGGATGAAGCGGAAAAATTATGTGCCTTGAGAGGGTGTTAGACTTCACCTACGTATCCCAAGACATGGATGGTTTTTTTGAAATAAATAAAGAGCCGTCTTTGTAGCTGAATGGCATATCCTCTAACTTTTTCACTGGCTCCCAACCTATTTTCTGCGCAAATGCATGAACTCCAATTTTTTGGAGATGGGCAAAAATCGATTCCGCCTTATCAGAAGCGCCCACTTCGATGACTGCGTCGGTACAATTCCAATCTTCGGATACCGTGGCTGCGATCAAAGCTGCTTCATGTCCTTCAACATCCATTTTGATAAGATCCGCTTCACGGATTAATGTTCTGATGTCAAAAAGAGGGACTGGAAATCGCTCGAGATCCCCATAGGGCTGTTTGCAGCCCGCGAGGTGGCTCGAAGTCGTATTTCCGAGGACTCTGACGAATTCCGCTTCTCCTGACCGATGTGAAACAGCGGCCTGGCGGGCATCTACATCTTTGATGTTGTTCGCATCCAGGATTTCCAACAGCTTTGCAAAGTGGATCGGATCGGGTTCGAATGATCGCACTTGATAACCGCATTTAGACAAGACTGTTGTATGAAGTCCAATATTAGCTCCAATATCCAGGGCTTTTTTGTATCTTTTCCGATTGACCCAATAGAAAGAGAATAGGATCAACTCATCGAGTCCGAAGAGATCGATGGAATCGACCGCACCCATTCGGAAATAGGGGAAATAAAATGTGCCTATTGGGCCGAGCGATCTTTGATTGCCACACTTTGAGTCGAACATTTTTTTCAATTCCTGAAGAGCTGTATTTTGCAAAATCCGATACAGGTTAGTTCCTGGGACATGAGATTGTTTTACCTGTGGTATGGAAGAGATGATATCGCCTGATGATATCGCCTAAAGTTGTTGTCTGATTCACAATGACTCCATAAGAATATCGTTTTTAAATCTTCTTAACTTATACATGTTTTCGTCTTGTAATAAAAGTGTCGCCAGCTCTTCAGTTCCCCATTGATCAAAGACGGTGCTGAAATTTCTCCCTCCAACCACTTTTTTCGGTTGGGAAAGAATCCATTCAAACGATTCGATCACCTTATCTATGGGCACACAGTCATTCGAGTTCATTTTTTGTTTTGTCTTCGCAAAATTATTGCCGGCCAGTTTCTCTCCACCGTCGAGAGTCGCTTTATGAATTTTAGTTTTAACCCATCCTGGGCCGATGATGGAGAATTTCACATCACTGATTTCAAAATTGAGCAATTCACACGCTTTGATAAGGGCAATTTTGGAAAGGGTATAAGCAGAATAAGAGCTCACGGCGTTATTTGTTCCCCCTCCGGCGAAAAAAAGGACGGTTTTTTCAGATGCGACGTTTCTTCCAGGCAGCAGGCGGTGGAGAAGACGGAGCTGATTGACAAAGTTCAGTTGAATGGAAGAGGTCCAAAAATCGATATCGATTTTCTCGAAAGAGCCGACCGGCGCTAACGATCCGGCGGCAAATAAAAGAAAATCCCAATCTTGCATTATGTTTCTCAGTTCGCAGGCCGCTCGATCAATTGACAATGCTTGGCAAAGATCGCAATGGACGAGCGGGATTTTATGTCCATTCAAACGTTCATAATTTTTCCCTTGAGAGCAATAAGTGCCGCACAAATCCCATCCTTTCCTCTGCCATCGGCTGCACATTTCGGTGGCAATATCGGAAGTTGCGGAAACAATGATGCCTTTCATTCAATGCTCTGAAAACACTTGAGAATTTGGAGAATCTCACAAATATGAAAAATCCACAAAGCAAAAGTCTCTTAGCCTGTACAAAAATTAGGGGAAAAATGTACATTGCGTATCGCCTAACCGAGACCATACAATGAAAACTTTAGCAGCTGTTTTGGTACAACAAAACGCGCCTCTTGAAATTCACGAATTGATTATCCCTCCTTTGAAGCCCGGCCAGGTTCTCGTGCAAATCGCTTATTCCGGCGTTTGCCAAACGCAATTGAATGAAATTCGAGGTCACAAGGGGCTGGACCCCTATCTGCCTCATACCATGCGCCATGAAGCTTCAGGCACAATCTTGGACGTTGGAGCCAATGTAAAGAAAGTGAAAAAAGGAGACCGGGTCGTTGTTTCATGGCTCAAGGGGATGGGCGCCGATGTTCCAAATACTATCTATGAGTCCTCCGATGGAAGAAAAATTCAGTCCGGAGCAGTCAGTACATTCATGGAAAAGGCGGTTGTTTCAGAAAATCGAGTGATTCCTATCCCTGAGGCGATGCCTCTGAAAGAAGCAGCGCTTTTAGGTTGCGCGATTCCTACGGGCGCAGGGGTGATTTTCAATGAAATGCAGATCAAGGCAGGAAATTCTATTGCCATTTTTGGAATAGGCGGCGTTGGCCTTAGCGCAATTTTGGCAGCCCGGTATCTTGGCGCTGCTCCTTTAATCGCAATCGATGTGGTGGCGGAAAAATTGGAAAAGGCGAAAGCATTGGGAGCCACTCATGCTATTGATGCAAGCGCGGAAGATGTTGTGAAAGCGATCCAACAAATCACAGAAAACCAGGGAGTCGATTTTTCTTTGGAAAGCGCAGGCAGAAAAGATACGATGGAGCTTGCGTTCCACTCTTTGAAAGCTTCTAAAAGTCTCTGCGTGATTGCAGGCAATGCTCCTAAAGGTCAGTTGATTCAAATCGATCCCTTCGATTTAATTCGAGGCAGAAGGATCATTGGTACTTGGGGAGGGGCCAGCTCGATTGATCGCGACATTCCCCATTATGTGTCGTTATTCCAAAACAAATCTTTGCCTCTCGCTGAACTGATTTCCCATCAAGTGGAATTATCCAAAATCAACGAATTGATGAAGTTGTTGGAGCTTGGAAAAATTTCTAGAGGGATTATAACATTTTAATTTCATGAAAATAGCTGAACAATTTTCTTCAGACACTCTTGTGAGCTTGTTTTACAATGTTTTGAGGATTCGCATGGTAGAGGAGCGGATTGCGTCAAAATACCCGGAGCAAAAAATGCGCTGCCCTGTTCATTTAAGCATTGGACAGGAGGCTGTGGCTGTCGGAGTGTGTAAAGCTGCTTTACATACCGACTATTTGATCAGCGGTCATCGAGCCCACGCTCACTATCTTGCGAAGGGAGGCGATTTAAAAGCCATGATTGCTGAAATTTATGGTAAAATTACAGGCTGTTCCATGGGTCGTGGCGGCTCTATGCATTTAGTCGATCAAAAAGTTGGGATGATGGGATGCACACCCATCATCGGAAGCAGCCTTCCCGTCGCGCTTGGTTTAGCTTTTGCATCGGTCATGAAAAACGAAAACAGGATCACGATCGTTTGTTTTGGCGACGCGTGTACAGAAGAAGGCATATTTGCGGAATGCTTAAATTTTGCCGCCCTCAAAAAATTACCCGTCCTTTTTCTTTGCGAAAATAATTTTTACTCTGTTTATTCCCCTCTTAGCATCCGTCAGCCGGCATCCAGAGATTTAATGATGATAGCGAAAGGTCATGGAGTATGGGCAAAGGCCGAGTTTGGAAATGATGTATCCAAGGTGCATGCTTTGGCCAAAACCACGATTGATCAAATTCGTTCAGGAGGCGGTCCTGCTTTGCTGGAATTTTCAACCTATCGTTTTCGAGAACATTGCGGGCCTTATTTTGATAAGGATTTGGATTACCGCACAAAGGAAGAATGGCAAAAATGGGAAAACCTATGCCCGGTAAAACAAACACAAGAAGAATTACTGCATCGAAGATTACTGACTTCTGAGCAAATGGAACAAATGAAAATCGAGATTCATAACGAAATTGATGAGGCGTTTCTTTTTGCTGAACAGAGCGCATTTCCGAACCCATTAAACCCTCAACCCCTTTACTATGCACATGGCTAGACAGCTCAAATTTAATGAAGCCATTTTGGAAGCTACCGATCAATTGCTTGAGTCGGATCCAAGAGTTTATCTGATGGGGTTGGGAGCGCCCGATCCGAAAGGGATTTTTGGAACTACGCTGGACCTGCATAAAAAACATGGCGCACATCGTGTCATGGATATGCCCACTTCAGAAAATGCCATGACAGGAGTCGCGATTGGGACTGCGATCAATGGCATGAAACCCATCATGACGCATCAACGAGTCGATTTTTTTTTTCTGGCATTAGATCAGCTCATTAACAATGCTGCCAAGTGGTTTTATATGTTTGGCGGGAAAATGAATGTCTCTTTTGTGATTCGATTAATTATTGGACGCGGATGGGGGCAGGGACCGCAACATTCACAGTCATTTCAGAGCTTATTTGCTCATATTCCGGGAATAAAGGTTGTCTCTCCATCTACTCCATTTGATGCAAAAGGTTTATTGATCTCTTGTGTGGAAGATGGCAACCCATGTGTATTTTTAGAACATCGCTGGCTTCACAACATCCATGGAGACGTTCCGGAGGAAATGATCCGCGTCCCCATCGGCAAAGCAAAAATTGTCAAAGAGGGAAAAGATTTAACAATTGTGTGTTCCTCGCACATGACTCTTGAAGCATGGAAGGCTTCGAACATGTTGGTCAATGAGGGCATAGATGCGGAGATTATCGATTTAAGGACGATTAATCCGATTGACAAAGAGACAATTCTGGATTCGGTAAAAAAAACCGGGCGGCTTGTTGTTCTTGACGGAGATTGGAAAACAGCCGGCTTGGCTGCGGAGATTATTACGATTGTTGTCGAACAGTCATTATCTTTCTTAAAAGCAGCTCCTCTTAGAATCACACATCCTGATACGCACTGTCCGACAAGTTGGGTGCTTTCCAACCATTTTTATCCAACTTCGACTGATATCGCTCTAAAGATTTTACAATTTATGCATCGTCAATCTCGATCGCAAGAATTATTAGAAAGTTTGATCCAACAAAAAATGGGAATCCCTTTGGATGTTCCGGATCAATCATTTACAGGTCCTTTTTAAAAATAAGGCAATTTATGGGTCATGAAATAGATCTTCTGGTGAATTATCCAAGAACTAAAAGAGACGTTAAGGAGCGGGGGCAGTTAAAAACGGAAGAAGACAGAAAAGTTGCCCGGAAATTTGGAAAAGATTTTTTCGATGGCGATCGAAAATATGGTTATGGCGGTTTTCATTACCATCCAAGATTTTGGCAACCTGTTATTCCAATGTTTAAAGAATTCTATAAACTGGACTCAAATAGTTCTGTGCTTGATGTGGGCTGTGCCAAGGGCTTTATGCTCTACGATTTTTTGCAGTGCATCCCAGGAACGAAACTAAAAGGCATCGACATCTCATCTTACGCGATTGAAAACGCTGTTGAATCTATGAAGCCTTATTTGCAAGTTGCTGATGCAAGAAAGCTCCCTTTTCCCGATCGCAGTTTCGATCTCGTCATTTCCATAAACACGATTCATAATTTGGAAAAGAGTGAATTGGCTCAGGCTCTTTTGGAAATTCAACGCGTAAGTTCCAGACATTGTTTTATTACAGTCGATGCTTACCGAAACGACGGGGAGAGAGAGGATGAATGATTGGAACTTAATTGCAAAAACGATTATGAATGTCGATGAATGGAAAAGATTTTTTCAGGAGGTGGGTTATACGGGAGACTATTTCTGGTTTATTCCTTAAGCGGGTGAACCATCGACAAATCTGGAAAGACGCAAAAAAAGCGATTCGTTACACACAACGCATTTTCTGTGAGATTGCAAATTGCTTTTTTTTGCGTCCGTTGGAGTGTTACTATTCCTATCGGCTTTCAAAAATTCCGACTTCAACTGAAATTTTCTTTGTGAGCAGAGGAGACTTTGGTTCTTTCATGCTTCATGTCCACTATCTCTCTCTATGGCAAAAACACCGTGGACAAACTTGTGCTGTAATTGTTACAAGCGAATACAAAACTGTAAGAACCTTACTTCAGCAATTTTCTCCAGATACCCATACAATTTTTATCATTAATCCAATAATTCGCGCCTATCTTTTCTTATTTGGCAAACATATAACTCAAGTATATCTTTATTTTCCGCTTTATGCCTGGTTATCGTTCCAAAGATTGGATCGTCATGAAATTTTAGTACAACCGGCTCCTGCCAGGGATCAGAAAGCCCCCTATTCGCGTCATTTGGATCCTCATTTTAGAAGCGGATTTTTGCCTCCCGTTTCTGCAATTGACAGTTACATAAAATTGAGAGAGCGCTCTCATATGCAATATGAATCCTTTGTCGATTGGATTCGTCTCTCAAAATCGCATCCTGCCTCAACGTTCCCCAATTTCATCGATCAGTTTTCTCAGTTAAATGCCCGGTTAGGCTTAACGAAACCATTCGTTGTTCTGAATTTGAATTGCAAGTGGTATCTTCATCCCCAACAAAATAGTCGGAGAATCAACAATCCGGACACCTATAACAACGCGATTGATTATCTGATTGAAAACGGATACGAGGTGGTCATTCAAGGCAGAGATGAACAACATGAGTTTGCAGCCAGAAGATCGCTAATTTCTTATTTCCGCATGCCTGAACGCTCTCTTTTAAATGATTTTGCTCTCTATGCGAATTGTGAATGGGCTATCACCTCTAGAACTGGGCCTGAGTTAATGCCGCTTTTTTTTGACAAGCCCGTCCTCGGTCTCAATCACGTAGAATGTTGGCATCTGGTTCCACATAAACGCTTTAGACTTTTTCCAAAACATTTGATCGACTTAAAAACAGAGCAGCCACTTTCTTGGAAAGAATTATTGGACCATCCTTCCTTGTACTGCTTTGGAAGCATCCCTCATGATGATTCAGTGAAATATCAGGATTTAAGTCGACATGAAATTCTAGAGAGTGTAAAAGAGTTTCATAAAATAGTGAAAGACGTGTCATGGGATCAACTCACGCCGCTACAGAAAAATTTCCGAGATTGTATTACTCCATTTCACTTGGATCTTTTTTACACGGAAGCGATCCCTTGCGATTCATATCTCTCATTAAAATATCATGATAAAAGAGAACATAGGTATGCTAATTCCAGTCAATGATGCGGTGAAATCCGATGCCTCTCAGGACGCCCCAAAGAGTTCAATAGATTTTGGCAAACATTGGTCCGCTAATTTTCGAAATGACCCGAAACGATTGTCATTCGTACTCTCTCGTTACAAGTTTTCAGCGCAGATGGGTTCTAAAAATCGCCGCGTAATTGAACTTGGCTGCAGCGATGGGATCGGAGCTACTATTCTCGCTGAATATGCCGAGGATTATACGGGAGTAGATTTTGACCTGCAAGCGATCGAGACTGCAAAAACAAATCTCCCGTCAGACCATTATCAATTCATTTACGCTGACTTTATGGGAAAAAAATTTGGCGAGTTCGATACAGCTGTTAGTTTAGATGTAATCGAACATGTTTTTTCTGAAACTGTCGATCAATATTATGAAACAATTTTGATGAATCTTAACCCCAATGGAATGTGCATTATCGGAACTCCGAATATTACCTCTGCATCCTATGCATCTCTGCCCAGCCAGACAGGTCATGTGAACCTATATTCTCAGGAAAGGCTTGTAAATGAGCTGGGCCAATATTTTCATCAAGTTCTTCCATTTGGAATGAATGATGAAATTCTTCACACCGGATATGGACCGATGTGTCATTATTTGATATGTCTTGCGTGCCATCCTAAGGAGAAAAGATGAACCAAGATTCGATATCCAAGTGGGTGGAAGTTACTCAACTGACGATGAATGCAAAAAGCATCATTTCGTTAGGGAAAACCACCTCTTTTTGGTATCTCCAAGCACCAAGAAAACTGCTCGATTGCCTTTCTTATTATAAATTTGCTGCAAAAGTCATCGGAAAATCTAAAAGAGTTCTTGATGTAGGATGCGGCGAAGGATTTGGAACATTTCTGTTGGGCAAAGAATGCGGATGGGCAAGAGGGATTGATTGTGATTCTGATGCCATTGCCATAGCGAAAAGAAATTTTCGTGAAAGTATTGTCGAATTTGCTCAAGAAGATATGCTCAAAACCCAATCAAGAGAAACTTATGACGCAATCGTAATTTTTAGCGTCATTGAACATATTCCTCCAGATTTGATGCAAGCCTTCTGGAACGCTCTATTACTCAGGCTAAATCCGAAGGGTTTGTTGATTCTTGGAACTCCTAGTGCAAATTTTTTGACTTCTGATGCTCAACCTTCTCAAAAACCTCCTGTCAATATGTACACACATGATCGTTTAGAATCTGAAATATCAAAATATTTTCACTATGCTTTTTCCTTTTCTGTCAATGACGAAATCGTCCATACAGGATCTCCTGTTTTAGCTGCATATTGGATGATCATCGGCTGCAAACCCAGGGAATAAATTAAATGGCAGTCGATTTTTCCCTTAGCGTTATTATGCCTTTCTATAATCATCAACGTTATCTGGAAGAATCCCTGCAATCGATATTATCCCAAACTCTTCCTCCAAATGAAATTTTAATTATCGATGATGGATCAACAGATGGTTCTTACCCTCTCTTAGAAAAATATCAGAGAAATCATTCGAACGTCCGCGTTTTGCGAAATGAGGTCAACCGCGGAATCGCATTTTCCTTCAATCGGGGCGTGAAGGAAGCAATGGGGAAATTTGTCGTCGTGTCTCCAGCAGATGATCTTCTTATGCCCCATTTTTTTGAATCGGGCCGAAATGCTATTCTTAAATATCCTGAAATTGGAATCTTCTGCGGAGACTGCTCTGTTTTTCAAGATCGTTCTCCTTATCAGTTCAGAAAAGTGCATTTTCTTCCCTTCGATTCAGAGACTTTTTTAACAACCGATGATGTAATAAAATTTTGCAGAAATTCTGATTTTATTATCGGAACAAACAGCGCTATTTATCGTCGTGATTTTGTATTAAAATATGGGTGCTACGATAACAAACTAAAGAGCTTGATGGACACTTATCTTAATTATCAGATAGCCTTGAGACACCCCACTATTTATGCACCTGAAGTCTTTAGTGCTTTTCGGCAAGTCCCTACTTCTTACGGAGAGAAAATTCGATATGATTGGAAATTGAGGAGCCAAATGTGCCTCGAGTTCATTCGCAAATTCGATACAAGCGAAGATATAAGTTATAAAAAGAGTGTTATGAAGGCTGGTATGTTTAGTGTAGGTGGCTTGTGGATGGTGTTTTTTTTGATTTACAAACCTAAATTCTGGACATCCTTACCTTTTCTTATCTTCAAGGTTATAAGACAAAAACTAAAACGAAGGTAATACCCTGAGTAACTGGTAGGACACCTGAAAAGTCGCATAAAAATTTGAATTACTGTACAATGCTCGCTACTTAACTCACTTCAAGGAAGCAGAATGCAGCTTTTCGAATGTCTCCAAAGTATCCCTGACCCCCGTAAAAAGCGTGGGGTTCGCCACCCATTTCAACCCGTGTTAAAGTTCGTCCTATTGGGATTTACCTGCCGGCTCGTAGCCATTGAACACATGGTCTCTTTCTTCAAGCCCATCTGGAGCCAACTCAAAGGCGCTTTAGG
>DATIHO010000053.1:0-15697 GCA_035480615.1 Chlamydiales bacterium
CCTAAAGCGCCTTTGAGTTGGCTCCAGATGGGCTTGAAGAAAGAGACCATGTGTTCAATGGCTACGAGCCGGCAGGTAAATCCCAATAGGACGAACTTTAACACGGGTTGAAATGGGTGGCGAACCCCACGCTTTTTACGGAGGTCAGGGATACTTTGGAGACATTCGAAAAGCTGCATTCTGCTTCCTTGAAGTGAGTTAAGCAGCGAGCATTGTACAGTAATTCAAATTTTTATGCGACTTTGCAGGTGTCCTGAGCGCATATCGGTGTTCTTTGACTTGGTAATAGTGATTTTTCCCTGATGGAGATCTACATCAGTCCACTTAAGGCAGCGAATCTCGTTATAGCGACCCCCAGTACTTAAAAGCAGAACTACAAAAGTAAAGAGATAAGGATTATCGCTTATCCGACACGCCTCAAGAAAACGGCTGAGCTCTTCAGAGTTCAAAAAACGAGTTCTTTCTCGGGGTTCTTTTTCTCTTGTGATTCTGCGAACTGGATTTTCAGAAGCCCACTCCCACTGTTTTACACAGATGCCCATTAAGTGGCTTAAAGTGGCAAGATAGCGGTTGCACGTGCTCTTGCTACGAACAACTCCCTTTGGGGTTGGTTCTGTCAAAAGTTTTTGTTTCTTTTCGGATAGGATCGCTGGTCTGACGTCGTGAAGAAAGAGAGAGCCGAGTTCTTTTTTCCACCATAAGAGATGGCCTTTCTTAACAACTGAAACAGTCTGCTCTTTGAAGTATCTTTCTACTGCTTCTGAAAAAGTATGACGCTTACCCTCTGAGTAGAGTTGATGCCGACCGCAGCGGATATCTGCTTCGGTTTTGGAGATCCAAGCTTTAGCATCATTTTTTCTATCGAACACGGCCGTGAGTGCTTTAGGCATGCCTTTAAGGCGAACTTCTGCTTGATAACGAATGCCGCCTTTCTTAAGTTCTGTTTCTCGAATATAACCCATTTTAACTCCCTGCAAGCGAGTCGAAGATCAATAGTCCTCTGACCAATCGATCTTAACGCTTGATTTACAGTTACTTAAAAGGAGTGCAAATACTGATTACCGTAGATTCAACGGAACCGACACTCCAAAGCGACCATCAAAAATATTTTGGTGGTCTGTTTTGGGTGATTAAGAGAAATTACCAACTCCGTTGGATTTCCGTTTTTCTCCAGCAAGAGAAAGGTTGGCCAGAACTGGAATCGAACCAGCGACACAAGGATTTTCAGTCCTCTGCTCTACCAACTGAGCTATCTGGCCAAAGGCTCATAGGATAACGCGTTGGAAATATTTCTGACAAGATGAAATCCTCGCAAAACGGGTTCGGCCGAGTTCTTGCGAGGTGCCTCAAGAGACTCAAAATGATTCAAAATTCAGCCTGTTTCGATATAAGTCAAATCCGCCCCTTCTGCTTCCTGCAACCGGTTTGCTTCCTGCAGATCGATCATATCTTTGATAATGTATATGGCCTCTTTCACCTGAAGATCTCTTAAATGCATCTCAACCGGCTCATCAATCGAATTCGCCGGAACACTTGATTGCCTTGCCCTGACTTGCCCTATTTTTTGAAGAAAGCTTTGAAATTCCGGACTCTTTGCAATCCTTTCCTGGCTTTTTTGCTTTAAAACAGGCAACGCGGTTTTCCAAAAGGAGACCACTTTTTGCAAATAGGGAAGATAGCGCTTTTCCAGCAATAGGCGAGCTTTTTCATCAAGATCGGAAAGAGGATCGATATACGCCGGATCGACGCGATCCCGGGAAAGAGAAAACTCCAAAAAGCGCTCCCCAATGTTATACGGAGCATAAGGAGTGGGAACAACAATATCTGCCGCTACACCATCGATTTGAGCGCTTCTGCCAGAAACAGTATAATAGCGGCCAACCGTCACTTTAAAAAAAAGATCCGCATTCTCATCGGTAATTGTTTGATACTGAATCGATCCCTTCCCAAACGTCCTCTCATCCCCTACGATCAAGGCCACCCCATAATCTTGCAGCGCCGCGGCGACAATCTCGGAAGCAGAGGCGGACATTTTTGAAGTCAGAATGACAAGCGGACCGCTAAAATAGCTCCTGGCAGCGATGTTGCGCAAATAGTGAATGTCCCCTTTCCCATATTTCGAAATCACAATCACCCCATTTGCAACAAAAAGGCCTGCGACACGGACAGCCTGCCCTAAAAATCCACCCGAATTTTCCCGTAAATCCAAAACCAGCCCCTTCAATTCCCCCTGGCTGCGAAAGTGACGAATCGCCTCCTTAATGTCTTTCTCACTGCTGACACCATCGCTGCTCTCATAAAAAGAACGCAGGGCGATCTTTCCAATAATCCCCCCCTCAACCGGCTCAAAACCGACTTGAATCCGATCACCTTTCATGGAAATCGGCCGTTTTTTTAAAGAAACCCGGACAAATGTTTCTTTTTGAAATACAGAATCAAGCCGTTTTAAACCCAAAATAATTTCTGAACGATCTCTTTGTTTTAAAAGATCCAATACATCTTCAAAACTCGTGGACACGACTGATTTCCCATCCACTTCAATAAGAAAATCGTTTACTTTGATCTGGCCCGATTGTTCCGCAGGACTCCCTTCAATCAAATCGGCAATCATCACGCCATCAATTCCCTCCGCAAGAACAACGCCTACCCCCTCAAATTGCTTCTCGAGGGTCAGCCGCATTTCATAAGCCTCTTCCGGACTGAAAAAAGCAGTATGCGTATCCAAACTCTTCGCAAAGGATTTTAAAATCCTCAAAGAAATAAAATGCTCGATCTTCTCTTGCGAAAAAGGCGCTCCGTCCCGGTTTAAAAAAAGATAATTGTTTTCAAAACGGCGCGACTTTTTTTCAAACAAATCATACACACTCGCCTTGCGATCAAAGGAATCGAGATGGGTACGAGATTGATGGAAAAGATAAAATCGAGCCATCCGCTCTTTTTGCCTCTGGATAATCTCATGTTCTGTTTGCGGATATTGACTAAATATTTTAAATGTTTCCAATTCAATGTTTTTTTGATTTACAAGTTGCTCAACAATGTATCGTCGCATGTTCTGCGCTCTCAAGATCGCTTTTTCAATGATCGCATTCAATTCGAAAAAATCAGAATAATTTTTCCTTTGGATCCTGCCTAAAATTTCATTTGCTTGAGCGTCGGGCATGTGCAGATAGGCGGCGATTTCGTTGTCTAAAAGATAAGACTTTTCAACGTCGAATTGTTCAATATAAAGCTTCAATGACCTGCGGATCAGGGAGGGGTTCAACTGCTTGCTTTCAATGTGGAAATGCATGAGCCGCTCCATCACCCGGGAAATATCGGAGATACGTAAAGTATCCAATGAGAAGATCGGCGCAATCCAAGCCGCTATAAAAAGAAAAATATAGAATGATTTGCGGCACATTTTAGCACCTTTTTTAAGAAAAAAATGGGAGATAGGGAATTTAATAGGACCGATTGAAACTCGAAC
Organism: Chlamydiales bacterium; assembly: GCA_035480615.1. GTDB lineage: Bacteria > Chlamydiota > Chlamydiia > Chlamydiales > SM23-39 > CAIPFQ01. The sequence goes on from DATIHO010000053.1 coordinate 3,467, forward strand.
TTAGCGTCGTAGCTTCGCCTTATTCCCCTGGTCTCCCAAACCAGATATTAATATAATTAATAATGAGATGTCAATTAAATTAATTAGTTATAATTACTAAAACGAATAAAACAATAATTAAACAATAGATAGTTAATTAGATGGATCTACGAAGCCGAAATCCGTTAACAGTCACTTAGACAGGTTCTTACCGGGAAGAGCGCGAGAAATTCAGATAAAATTTTTTCGCCTTGTACGAAAATCTCTATTCAAGATACACTCCTGACCTATCGTTACTTTGAAATCGAGGAGATTGGCTCTCATGCCGACATTCAACCAGCTTGTAAGATTTGGCCGCACGCCTAAGGTTCGGCGCAAAAAATCGCCGGCCTTGCAACAGTGCCCGCAACGCCGCGGCGTTTGCCTCCAGGTCAAAACTAAAACACCGAAAAAACCAAATTCCGCTCTACGAAAAGTAGCGTGGGTCCGATTGTCAAACGGCCAGGAAGTCATCGCCTATATTCCAGGAGAAGGGCATAACTTGCAGGAACACAGTATTGTGCTTGTACGTGGCGGAAGGGTAAAGGACCTCCCTGGAGTCCGGTATCACATCGTCCGCGGCTCCTTGGATTGCGCAGCGGTAAAAGACCGAAAAAAATCTCGCTCAAAATACGGAGCGAAAAAACCAAAATAGGTAATACCACTTATCAGAAATAAGGAAAAGAAACACTATGTCTAGAAGACGGCGCTCTTTTAAACGGCGAAATATCCCAGATCCTATCTATCAAAGCGTTACGTTGGCAAAATTTATCAATAAATTGATGGTCGGCGGTAAAAAAGCGGTTGCCCGACGTATTGTATACGGGGCGCTCGAAGAATTTGCGGCGCGCGTCAAATCCGATAGTCCACTCGAGGCGTTTGAACAAGCTCTTGAAAATGCCAAACCTTCTCTTGAAGTAAAGACGCGCAGAATTGGCGGAGCCAACTATCAGGTTCCAGTCGAAATCCCAAATGAAAGAAGAGCTGCGATGGCCATGCAATGGATCATTACCAATTCCCGCTCAAAACCAGGGCGAGCTATGGCGGAAAGCCTTTCCAGCGAATTGGCGGATTGTTTCAACAATCAGGGAGCGACGATCAAAAAGAAAGATGATACACACCGAATGGCTGAGGCGAATCGCGCTTTCGCCCATTATAAATGGTAGGCAGTGCAATGGGAAATCGATCAGAAACTGACAAACTCGAAAACGTCCGCAATATTGGGATTATGGCTCATATTGACGCGGGTAAAACTACGACGACGGAACGAATCCTTTTCTATTCAGGTCGACTCCATCGAATTGGGGAAGTCCATGAAGGCGCAGCCACTATGGACTTCATGGAGCAGGAACGCGAAAGAGGGATTACGATCACTTCTGCCGCAACTACTGTCTATTGGAAGAATTGTAAAATCAATATTATTGACACTCCCGGCCACGTAGACTTTACTATCGAAGTGGAAAGATCTCTCCGCGTCCTCGATGGCGCTGTCGCGGTATTCGATGCGGTTGCCGGTGTACAGCCTCAATCGGAAACAGTTTGGCGGCAAGCTGAGCGTTATGGAGTGCCTCGGATCGCATTCATCAATAAAATGGACCGCATCGGCGCCGATTTTGAAAACGCGGTAAAATCCATGCGCGAAAAACTCCACGCAAATGCCATTCCTGTCCACTGTCCTATCGGGGCAGAGGCCGAATTTAGGGGAATGGTCGATTTAATCACGATGAAAGCTTATTTTTTTCATAACGAAGCGATGGGAGCCACGTATGACATCGAACCCGTTCCCGATGACTTGCTCGAAAAATGTAAAAAAATGCGCATGGAGCTGCTCGAAGAATTGGCAACCATCGATGAATCGAATGAAGACTTCATGATGAAAGTATTGGAAGATCCCGATTCCATTCCAGAAAATGAGATTCATGAGATCCTTAGAAAAGGGGTGGTGACCAATAAAATAAATCCCGTTTTATGCGGCACGGCATTCAAAAATAAAGGCGTTCAGCAAATTCTCGATGCCGTTGTCCGATGGATGCCCTCTCCGCTTGATCGCGGCATGATCAAAGGACATAAGCTGGATTCCGAAGAATGGATGGAAATTCCTCCAGCTGACGACAGCCCTCTTTCCGCTTTGGCTTTCAAGATCATGACCGATCCGTATGTTGGCAAGCTCACCTTTATTCGAATTTATAGCGGCACGTTATCCAAAGGAAGCAGCCTGATCAATACGACAAAAGACAAGGATGAACGGGTCTCCCGCCTGCTCGAAATGCATGCGAACCAACGGAAAGACCGCGACGAATTCTTCACGGGGGACATCGCCGCATGCATCGGATTAAAATATACCAGTACAGGCGATACACTCTGCGCACCGAGCGCTCCCCTTCTTTTGGAAAAAATGAATTTCCCCGATCCAGTGATTTCGATGGCGATTGAACCAAAATCAAAGGCAGATCGGGAAAAGCTGGCAAAAGCCTTGGGCGCCCTTTCAGAAGAAGATCCCACCTTCCGCGTGATGACAAATGAGGAAACAGGACAGACAATCATCATGGGAATGGGAGAGCTGCATTTGGAAATTCTCCGGGACCGGATGTTTCGCGAATTTGCCGTAGAGGCCAATGTCGGAAAACCTGAAGTTTCCTATAAAGAAACCATTACCATCCCTTCCAAAACAGAAACAAAATACATCAAACAATCCGGTGGACGAGGCCAATATGCCCACGTATGCCTGGAAATTGAACCGAATGAATCGGGTAAGGGAAATGAAATCGTCAGCAAAATCGTTGGAGGAGTCATTCCTAAAGAATATATTCCCGCTTGCATCAAGGGGATCGAGGAAGGGCTTCAAACAGGTGTTTTAGCAGGCTATCCCCTGATCGACATGAAAATTGCGATCACCTATGGATCGTACCATGAAGTCGACTCTAACGAAATGGCGTTTAAAATTTGCGCCTCCATGGCTCTGAAAGATTCTGCAAGAAAAGGAAATCCGATTCTTCTAGAACCGATCATGAAAGTCGTCACCACCGCGCCTGATTCAAATATCGGTGATGTGATTGGCGATCTCAATCGCCGCCGAGGCAAGATCCTGGGACAGGAATCGGTAAAAGGAATCATCGATGTAACCGCCGAAGTTCCTTTGAGCGAAATGTTCGGATATTCGACAATTCTCCGCTCCATGACCTCGGGCCGTGGAACATATACTATGGAGCCAAGCCATTTTGAGCGCGTTCCAACAAAAATTCAAGAAGAAATTTGTAAGAAGTAAAAATCATGTCAAAAGCAGCTAGAAAAAAGATACGGATCCGCCTCAAGGCCTTTGATCAGCGGATTCTTGACCGAGCCGTTCAAGATATTGTTGAGACGGCTAAAAGGACCGGAGCCCGCGTTGTCGGACCTTTTCCCTTGCCGACAAAACGGGAAATTTTCACTGTACTCCGTTCCCCGCACGTCGATCGCAAATCACGAGAACAGTTTGAGATGCGCACTCATATTCGCGTTCTGGATTTATTTGATCCTACTCTCGACACGATTGACAAGCTTAAAATCCTTCCAATCGCCTCCGGTGTGGACATTAAGATTAAAGCATAAGAAGCTGTACTAAAACTCAGCTTCTAAGAGACTGTTAACGGATTTCGCTTCTGTCGATTTTGGGGTTCTTTTGAGCCGATTTTCGGTTTGTTTTTGGGGGGTAATATCGACCAAATGTATATTACCCTCCAAAAACAAACCGAAAATCGGCCAAAATAATCCCCAAAATCGACGAAGCCGAAACCCGTTAACAGTCTCTAAGGATTGTCAGAAGAATGTGCCTCTTGAGTGGTTTGCATTTCATAACTGTCCCAAATATAAGGCGGGGGCGAAAACTGTTCGACCCGTTTTGATGCGACTTTGCCATCTTTGATTAAGAGAAAATAATGCCTTTCTTCCGTTTCACGCCCCCCCACTTTAAATCGTTCAATGTATTCATATTCCAATGACCCATCCTCTTTTTTATGAATCGCGTAAGGCTCTCCAACGGAAGTAGTCACCTCGTTTTTGCTTGAACCAATGGGAATATCGAAAAAAACTTGATGGGTCATGATAGCGCTGCCTGATGTACAGGCGGAAAGCATGACGATCGAAACGAAAATCTGTCTGGAAACAATACTCACGTTGCTAACCTGAATAATGGGTTTATTCAGCAGGAGATTCAAGTGCCTTCCGAGCAGATTTTTCCGTTTGGAGCCGAAGGCAAGGGCGGGCCGCGCCCCTTGCCGAGGCGAAAACGGGAAAAGATGCCGGAAGGCATTGAATATCCGATGAATAAACCCATTATTCAGGTTGCTATTCATTTCCCGCTCCAGATTCTGGACCTGCCGCTTCATTGGAATATTGCCAAATCCTCGCCTCAATTCGAGTGCGGAATTGATCACTCGTTACATATTCCCCTTTCATCTGATAGCTGCCGTCATGGAGCAAAGAATAGGTTTCATACCCCTCAAAATTCATGTCGTTATTGCGAAATTCCCAAGCAATCGTCTTCTCATCATAGAGCCCCGTTCCTGTAATCCGCCCAATATTCGGATTTTCCATATCAATGGAAAATATCTTTGGCTGTATGTCATAAAAAATCAAATCATTGCGCATTCCTTCTGAAAGCCCTTGAATCTGAATATTCTGAGAGGCTCCTACCTTCCCTGAAAAATCCCGATTTTGGACTGTCCAACTGGTGTTAAAAATCAATTCTTCCTCAATCATATTTAAAATAATTTTTCCCTCTCCTTGCCAACTTCCGGGAGAAAAAATAAAAGAATGATTAAATTGTTCTTTATCCATTAAAACATGAACCTTCTGCTATATATGCTTTGCAACAAACCAAGTGCCGCCATCGTCGTTAAAAGAGAACTGCCCCCATAAGTTACCAAGATGAGAGGAACTCCCGAAATTGGCAACAGAGCACACATCATTGCACAATTCACAAGCACATGCATGGCGAGATAAGCTGCCAATCCGGCTGCAAGAAGCCTCCCAAAAGGATCCCTGGCCACTGCTGCCACCTGAAAACTAAAATAAATCAAAGCATAAAAAAGGAACAGCAAGAATACAATCCCTACGAATCCAAATTCTTCTCCATAGGCGGCAAAGACCGAATCCGTATGGGCGTATGGGAGCCATTTGCGCCCCGAGAACTCGCTGCTTCGCCATCCCGACCCCGTCAATCCTCCGATTGCAATGGCTGTTTGGGCAGCCTTTTGATGATAAGTATTTGGACTCAGCCTTTCATATTGGTACTCTTTCATAAAACTGGTAAAGAAAGGCCGCATCTTTTCATGAGACACAATATTCAAAAAAAAACAAGCCACAATACACATCAAAATAAGGCCACAGCCCGTGCAAAAATAGAAAACATGTTTATGAATCCCGGCAATATAACTAAGCGTCAAAGTGATTGGATATAAAACAAGAGCTGTTCCTAAATCGGGTTGCTTTAAGATCAGCAAAAAAGGAAGCCCTGCAATGACGGCTATCTGAAGAGACGCTCCCAGGGTTTGGACCGCCTTGCCTTTCCTCTCTAAAAACCAGCTTAACGCAATGACCAGGATCAGTTTTGCCTGTTCGGAGGGCTGGATGCTGGCAAAATGGGGAATCCGATACCAACGATGGACATTTTGAATCGGTTTGACAAAAAAAAGGCCGATTAAAAGAAGAAGGATGGCGATGTAAAGAAAAAAACTCCATTCCCGAAGGCGTCTATAATCGAAAAGAGCAGCTCCGAAAAAAACGACCCACCCCAAACAACACCACCGAAGCTGCGCCTTTACAAGAGGCGTCCAAAATCCCGTTATGTCCCTATCCATGTCAGCTGTCATTGAAGAAATGACACAAAGACCAATGATCATCAAACACACAATCAGCGGCAAAACACGTATATCAATGCGGGAAAGTGACATATTTGTTATTTTATCCCTGCATGGAAATTACGGAAATCCATTTCGAATCGATCGACTCAACCAATGCATATGCAAGGAGAGAATATGCATTTTTTGCGCCGGAAAAAATCACTATTATTTCCGCGGATTTCCAGACTGCCGGCCATGGCCGTTATGCAAGACAATGGTTATCCCCAAAAAACACCAATCTCCTTTTAACATTTTGTTTTCGGCTTCCTTCAAACACATCCCATCTTGGCACTCTTACGATGATTGGAGCGCATGCAGTGGCAAAAATATTGGAAACAAAAGGGCTCCATCCGAAAATAAAATGGCCAAATGACATTCAGCTCAATGGGAAAAAGATATCAGGGACACTTTGCGAAATTGTTTTCAACATACCGTGGGCCCAGATTTTTTTAGGGATCGGAATCAATGTCAATATAGAAAAAGAAGAGCTGAAAAAAATAGACCAGCCGGCGACATCTCTCAAAAATGAAACAGGGAAGATATGGGATAGGGATGCTTTGAAAACTGAGCTAATGGAACAAATCAAAATGGATCTTGAACAATTTATCCAGCAAGGCTTTGCCCCTTTCCACTCCTTTATTGAACATCGATTAGCGTACCAAAAAGAGAGGGTCTCCTGCTTTGATGGAGAGACAAGGTGGACAGGTATTTGCCATTCTCTTGGCGAAGACGGACGGCTCAATTTACTGATGGATGATGGGAAAATCCACGCGCTCTATTCTGGAGACATCCACCTTTCAGACAGGAATAAATTTTATCAAAATTAAACTTTATATTCGAAAGGTCTTGTTTTTTGAAATTCCATCAACAAAAGGCAAAAAGGCTGTTTGTTGATGGATTTTAAATGATAGGTTCATTTAACCTTTTTATTTCGCTTAACCCCATAAGAGGAGGAATTTATGCGAATAAACGGCAGTTTAGCATTCGATGCATTTAATCTTTATGGAAACGGTGGATCCAAGCCATCCTCTCCAGATAACTCTCCCGTTCCATCACCTCCATCATCACCTCTACCAAATTGGCCTAAGACCCCAGATTCTTCTCCTCCTGAGTCTCCCCTTCCTCCAGGCGTGATACGGACTTAGATGAAGTCCAAGCTGTTTTTCTGGAAATGCAGAACGTTAAGACTCATTTCCAGAAGACAGTCAGGATTTCAGTTTTTATCTTAGGACACATAAGAAAGGGATGAAGGTTATCCCGCTTACGCTCCCTTCATTTTTCATATACCCCTGACGAATGAGGTGGGTATGTGAACTGTTACAAAAACATTTTCTTTACATTTTCTCTGGTTAAACTTAATCTGATCTTGTTTTTTGAAACAATACATAGGAGGAATTTATGAGAATCGGAAATTGCACTAACGCGTTGTTAACAGTCGATACTGGAAGCGGTCCATCCAAGGAGGATAACCGATCGCCATCTCCGGTAAGAAAATATTCTCCACCGCCTTCTCCAGGTACAACTGTTGTATATCCGGATGGCTTTCGTCTTACTGGAATGCGTGAGGATGGCTCTTATTCGACTGTTTACCCTGAACGAGAATCTTCGCCCCATAATTGGAAACCAATTCTTCCGGATAATAATAATCAGGACAAGTAATCCTAAATTTAAATTAAACTCCTCAAGGAGGAAAAAAATGCGACTAAACGGTTTTCAACACAGTCCTATTTCAGAAGACGCACAACGAATTGTTGATCTAAACACTCAAAGGATTGACACAGCCGAACGAATTGCGAACATAGCTAGACGTTCTGGTGCAGACAGACAAGAAGCTTTGGCTGATTTACAAAGCAAAGTGATGCGTATGAATGGTGCGCAATTAACGCGATTAAACAGAGAGCTTAGTGAACTCTGGGGGGAGGTTGGAGCCGAAATTCTTGGTGTTATTGCCGCTTTGGTAGTTATTATTCTAGTTGCAAGGTGAGCCACCAGGAATGAAAACAGGGAAGATAACGGACGGCTCAATTTACTGATGGATGATGGGAAAATTCATGCGCTCTATTCTGGAGACATCCACCCCTCAGACAAAAGAGATGAATAAACCCATTATTTAGGTTATTAGAAGGAAATTTTTGATGGGCTAGTCTTGGTATACTATTGGGCATACTGTTGGGCATGCCGTTGTATTTCATGGTTTTATGATTTCTGTTGATTTATGTGCTGTTTATCAGCATGATCGGATGCAGATAAATAGCAGATATTATGCCGATAAAATTTATCCCTCTCTACACAATAGATGTAAACATGGCTAGCTGCCTTTTGCGCATCGAATCAGCCAAGGAAAAGGTCAACTATCTTCCGATGACTCCATCGGTCCTCGCCTCCCTCAGGGAAACTGCACGGCTGTATACAACTCATTATTCTACTATGATAGAGGGCAATCGTCTTGAGCCTGAACAGATTGAGCAGATTCTCAAGCTGGATGGTCATTTTCCTGGACGCAAGCGAGAAGAAAATGAAATCAAAGGCTATTATGCCGCACTCCAACAGATTGAACACTGGGCCGTTAGGAAAGTTCCTATTACGGAAAATCTCATTCAAACCATCCATGCATTAGTCATGGGGGCAGGCAGAACAAAGGTAAAGCCCACGCCCTATCGGGAAGGACAAAATGTGATTCGCGATAATAGGACAAAGGCGATCGTGTACATGCCTCCAGAGGCCAAAGATGTTCCAGAATTAATGAAGGGCGTGGTGGAATGGATCGCTAAAAACCAGCATATCCCTGGTCCGATCGTCGCTGGAATTGCCCATTATCAATTCGCTACCATTCATCCTTACTTCGATGGGAATGGTCGAACAGCTCGATTGTTGACCACGCTTATTCTTCATTTAGCGGGCTATGACCTCAAAGGGCTCTATTCTCTGGAAGAATATTATGCAACGAATCTTGCTGACTATTACGATGCAATTAGCATTGGACCTTCGCATAATTATTATCTGGGTCGAGCAGACTCTGATATTACAAAATGGATCAAATACTTTATCGAGGGGATGGCGGTTTCATTCGAGAACGTATTGGAACGGATGAATGTTGCAGAGCGCGGCGGGGAAAAAGATAAAGCTGATCTGCTGCGCAAACTCGATCCTAAACAACGCAAAGCCTTGGAGCTCTTCTCTCTATTCGATGTGGTTACTTCTCATCAAATTGGAAAACTATTTGGTTTTAAACCTCGAACAAGCGCTCAACTGTGCAAAAATTGGGTAGAAATAGGGTTTCTAGATGTCGTGGACTTTTCCAATAAAGGACGGTCTTACCGGATTGGAAAGAAATATGAAAATCTTCTTTTATAACCTGAATAATGGGTTTATTCAGCAGGAGATTCAAATGCCTTCCGAGCAGATTTTTCCGTTTGGAGCCGAAGGCAAGGGCGGAACGCCCCCCTTGCCGAGGCGAAAACGGGAAAAGATGCCGGAAGGCATTGAATATCCGATGAATAAACCCATTATTCAGGTTTTTATAACCTGATACGTTACGGAACAGGAATAATCGTTAAATTCGGATGGATCCGCGCTTTGAGGATTTGCTGGATGGCGGCAAGTGTGGAACCCGTGGCAGAATGGCAAGTCGTGCAAGATCCCTCATAGGCAATATGCACTTCGCCATTTTCTTTCAAATCCACGATCTTCACCCCCCCCGCATCCAGTTCCACATAGGGACGGATCTCTTTATCGATGACCTCTTCCAGCACCTTGATTTTTTGCTCATGCGTCATTGCGCCCCACCCTGGCAAACCATCCGGGTTTTGACCAGAATCCCATTCAATGGGCGTCGACGCAAAATCCATCGCGGCATAAGGAATATCGATACACTGATGGACTGCGTTATCGATCGCAGATAATACCTGATTGATGAAAGGATACGCCTCTTTTGGAAAAACGGGAGCATCGCTTCGCCCCCGTACATGCGCGTCGAGTAAATCGGCAGAAATGCGAGAAGCTTGATCGTAATTTTTCCGCAACACAAGTTCGCTCGCAATTTCACCAAGAACAATCAAAAAAGGGGGGCCGAATGCCTGGAATTTCGTATCGGAGATAATCCCGTCCGCTTCATCGATCAGCCAATATAAACACAACATCCCATCGCGCCCTGTTACATAGCGCATATTTTTCTCCTCCGCTTCCTTCACTGTGAAATAGCCACAAAAACGCAACCGATCGAGTTTTGAAACTAGTGAAGGGTGTAATTTTATGCTCAAAATAAATCCTCCGTTAACTTGCGCAACATTTTACTCTTTTCACAAATAAGCGTGGCTGCACGGATCATGTCTGAGTGTGTTGTCATCCTCGATAAAGAAAAGCTCAAGACGCTCTCATTTTGCCCAATTTGACAAAATTCAAGAACCTTATGCAAATGCTGGCAATAACCGCCTCCGGTATTAGGATAAAGCCGCTCTCGTTGTAAAAAATAGTGCAGCGCCTCCGCGTGGATGCGTGGAAAAAGGATTGCTGATGTATTTGGAAGACGAGGAGTTTTTTGAAATAAAATGTTCGCTTCAGGAAGCTGTTTTTGAATTTCCGTTTCAAAAAGATCCCGAAGGCGGGCTCCTTCCAATCCCAAGGTATCCAATGCAACATTTGCAAGATGCGCAGCAACGCTTAGCGCAGAAAGCAATCCCGCCTGGTGTTCGCCGCCTACTATGTACGGGATAATAGGCCTCCCCTTTTTAGAGAAAAGGACGCCTGATTTGACGCTATGAATCCGCTCTCCCGCAAAAGTGATATAATCGGCACTATTGCTTTGGAAAGAAAAATACGTTTTACCGATGATGTAGGAGGCATCGAGATGAAGGAGCACCCCTTTTTCTTTTGCAAGCTTGGCAATTTCTTCTACCGGCTGAATGACCCCCGTAAGCCCATGCGCCGCAGTGACTGTAATCAAAGCGGTTCGAGGAGTGATCAATTCAGCGAGTTTCTCAATATCGATTCTTCCATCCGCATCGACAGGGGCGACTTTGATCGCGCACCCTAAAGTTTCGCAGCGCTTCAACATTTGAAGAGTTGGCGCATCCTCGATGCAGGAAGTAATGAATTGCGTTTTGCCCTCTTTTCTCGATACCTCGCAAAAAACAGACCAGATCACCTGACAGACCGCTTCAGCAGCCGATGACGCACAGAAGAAATAATCATCCGGAGCGGCATCGACGAGATCATAAACGGGACGGGCGAGATGTTCCCATCCAGAGTCTTTTTGCCGATAAAAAGCCGTAAAACTTTCAAGCGCGGCTTGAACCGGTCGAGAGTGAGTATGATGATCCAGCTCGATTATTGTTTCGACCATTGTCCTTCTTCATAAGAATACATAAAAGGTTCTCCTGTCGCAATTTCCCGTTTCACGATTTCTTCGGGACTTAAATCTTCGATATGCATAACGATTCCGCGCAAGGAATTGCCGTGCGCGCAAATAAATACGTTTTCTTCTTTCTCAAGATAGGGGATAACTTTTTTTTTGAAATAGGGGATAGCTCTTGCGACAGTCATCGCTAAACTCTCTCCTTCGGGAGGCACAGTATTGTAACTTCTTCGCCAAGCGTGCACTTGCGCTTCGCCAAATTGTTTCATCGTCTCTGTTTTATTCAACCCCTGAAGCTTCCCATACATTCGTTCATTGAGTTCCCACGCCACATACACAGGAACGGTCTCTTGGCGCGCCTCATGGCCGTATATTTTTCCCCATTCTTTTTGTGTTTCAATGCCCGGATGGTGAAAAACGGGAATTTTGCCGCTTGAATGGTGCAGCATAGCCAAAGCGCAACTCATTTGAGCGCGGATCAGGGAAGAAGTAAAAATCACATGGATCGGCAACTCGCGAATCTTTTTGCCTCCGTCTATGGACTCAGCAATCCCCTGCTGGCTTAAAGGGATGTCCACCCATCCGGTAAACACATTGTGCTTATTCCAGATCGATTCCCCGTGACGCATTAAAATTAATTTTGCCATTGAACCCTTCTAAATTTTAAAAATTTTCGGCATAAAATGCATTGGCAGCGGCCACGTTTCGGGAAATCAAATCTAGCAGGATAGCTTTTGCTTCTGCTCGATTTTTTTGAGTTCCCCGCCCCCAGGTCAAACATTTAGCCACATTTAGAGCCCCATATTTATTATCCATTTTTTTAGCTGTCAGCCAACATTCAAAGGCTTGTTGTTCGTTTTGAGGGACACCCTTGCCATTCCAGTAGCAGTCGCCCATTTTAACAAAAGCCTGAGAATTGCTTAAGGAAGCTGCTTGCTCGTAGCACTCGAAAGCTCTGGCGTAGTCTTGAGCTGGGACACC
>DATIHO010000054.1:0-3750 GCA_035480615.1 Chlamydiales bacterium
ACATAATCGCATAGTTGGGTGGGCTGTAAATGGTTTTCTGAATTGAGTTCCTTGTCCACGATGACCAACTGGATCTCTCCCCGAGCCAGTTGTGAAATCACCTCCATTTCCCCTTTTTTCCCAAATGCTGTAACAAAGGGAAAGTCAAAAGGAGTGGGGTTAGGAATTTCTAATGCAAGATAGTAAAATCCAGCAAAAGGGCTCAAAAAAAAGATCGGGCTTTTTTGCAGTTGCAATGTTTTTAGCCGTGCTTCAATCATCTGTTGCAGTTCTAAATAAACAGTAGCTCCACGAAAATGGTTTAATGTAAGGAAGACTCGATCTCCTCGCATAAGTCCACGAATGGCTTGAACAGGGGCGTATAAGACGAAAAGACTCAAGAGGCAGTTGCAAAACTGCTTTGCCTGAAAAAATCGATGATTTTGAGGCCATTTGCGAGTGGCAGCGTAGCTGCCACGGTCTATTCGACGAGATCGACCCTGCGGGCCGATCGAGGAGAATGGACGCAAATGGCCTCAAAAGGGCGGTTTTAATGGGCAAATGAGTTTTGCAATTCCCTCATCAGAATAAAGATTGTCGCAGCATGATGCGACAATCTCTCTGTTTCAAAAGTCCAGCAAGCTGCTGGACTTTGATTTGAAAAATTCTGGGGATAGAAAATTTTCCTACAAAAAGATATCATGCTCGCTCGAACGGAATCTGCATGAACGATATTGGATTGGAACACAGCGATTACATTGTCTACGTCGATGAAAGCGGCGATCATAGTCTGACTTCGATCGATGAGGGGTATCCGGTATTCGTTCTTTCCTTCTGTGTATTCCTGAAAACGCATTATTCCCATGTGATAACTCCAGCTTTACGAATGCTCAAATTTTCCACATTTGGAATAGCATCAATGAGTAGCCTGAGCCCGTGCGTTAAAAAATATAGGCTTATTACTCTTTTCCACGTGAAGAAGGGAATAAGCTTTCGGAACCAATCCTTTTCTTCCTGCGAACTTCGGAAGAAACCCAATGCAAACCATCGGAATGCTAGGCATTACCAGTTTGGCGATAAATGCTTTATCAAACTTACCCGTGGCATATGCGAAAGACTCAGGCGATAAAAGGAAGGCTTGTGAAATTGCCTGTGAACCTCTTCCTGGAGGGAAGGACGATGCCCCTGAAAGGATTTGCGTGAAAACATGCAAAGACGGAGCGGAAGTCATTAAAACAAAAATAAAAGAGGTGATGGAAAATGGGAAATGGAAACCTGTAGAAGTTCTTGGTAAGGTAATAACGCAGGGCGATTTAACTAAAATTTTTTGACACTTCTTTGCGGAAAATAATTGTTAAAATCCCCTTCAAGTATCCGGTACCAAAAGTTGCTGCTCGTCTCACGGCGGTAAGTCCTCTCTCTGGATCAGCAACGGCAGCTATATTCATGGCTAAGCGCCGAAACAGACTCATGTTTTCTGCGCTATGTCCTCGATCCATTACATTATCATCCTCTTCGAAAATTACATCCGCTATCCAGTGGCAGTTATTCTCGATACTCCAGTGCTGTCGGACCCATTTAGCAAAATCCTTTGCAGATGCTCGACGGCTGAAAATATAAAGCCGTCTAAAAACTTCGTTGGTAGCTGATCCGATTTTTTGTCTTGTCGAGCGTACTTCGACGAGGCAAGCCAAATTTTTCCACTTGTCAGCATTGGGCAACCAGTCCAAATCTTCCACGACCCGGACTTCTCGAATTTCGATGCGTCCATGACCTTTATCTGTTTCTTGGTGAAATGAATGCGGAAGCTCATCCCATTCAATTGCATGAGCTTGATCGAAAAAATTTTCCATCTCAGCACAAAGGGAGGGCTGGTTGTCCTTCACAGCGAGCAGATAATCTGCTTTTGCGTCAATGATACGTTCTGCTGATTCAGCCACAGTGAAATGCGCATCTCCTGAGATAATTGCACCTTCTACGTCTACCTGTCCCAAAATGACCGGCAACGTACTTTTCTCAACGGTTTTATCGGGAACTTTTTCTGCTGCAAGACACAATCGATCTTCCGCAGCAAACAATTCTACTACGTGAGTGATATGATCTAAGAAGTTAGCTCCCCTCAATCTTTTACCATCGATCGCCAATAGCTGATCCCTCAATGCGCCTGGAATTTTTCTGAACCATTTTTGAATGTAGCTTTTCAGAGCCCCTGGAGGAGTTTTTACCAAAAACCACCAGAGGGCTCCATGAGAAGGCGCTGAGACCTTCTCTCCGAGGAGAGAGGAAAACCAGTCTTCTTGAAGATCGGCATAGTCAGCAATTTCTTCGATCGTGTTGCAGCCGCAAAAAAATCCGCAAAGAACCACAAGAGACAGGTACCAAACAGGGTATAATACTCGGTTTTGATTGCGTCGATAATCTGGCAAATCGGCAAACGCTCCTTTAACTGTTTCTGCGAAGATCTCTGCATTAAATTCCTTGGCAGCCTCCAGGATTTTAGCATCAATTGGTTTGCGGCGTGACATAGAACCTCCTTAAATTTGAGGTATTTACTATGCCATGTTACCTAATCTGCTATCAAAAAATTTTAGTTAAATCGCCCTGGGTAATAACGCCAATTGTGGGATATTATGACTGCACTTCGGTTTGTGGCTCTGGTGCTATCTTTAATGAAGGAGCAAATTTAATCGCATCTGGACTCCAATACATATTTGGCGATAAAGAGGCATCTAAGGCTAGAGCAGCACTGGCCGCCGCCAAAGCGAGCTGTAGTGCCATGTTGGCAATTCCTACGGTTGGTTATGGATCGTGCATGAGTTGCTGCGCCGGAATAAAATATCTTGGAATAGCTTAACTATAAAAGAAGGGGTAGTATGAGTTCATTGAATGTTATGAATCTACAAAATCATGAAATTGGCGCAGCTCGTGCGGAACGTTATGTACCGACAGTATCCGGATTTTTTTGTACAGTGGTATGGCCTGCAATTCGAAAAACGCCAGACGCACTCAGAGAAGCCGCTTCTTCTATCCAAAACGCGGTTAAATCGTTTTTTACTGCCCCTCCACGTGAAAAAATGATTCAAATTGGGGATGTTTCTTTGTTTGTTATCGGCATTGCCTTGGGGGCCTATTTGGTGAGGAAAACAAATAAATATATAGAGTACTGTTTCCCAAATCATCCTAGACTTGCGAAAGGAATAATTTTTTCTTCTCTGGCACTTATCCAGCAATCAATAACAGAAAAAATCAAACAAAAACCTTCGAATGAGAGCCCTCTGAAAGAAAAAAAAATCGAACGCCTCAACTAAATGAGGCGTTTTGTTTTTCTATTATTAATGATGGTGAATACCATAAGACTTTCAGAAACGGCCCTAAAATCGACTATCTCGATCCTGCACACACCAAGTTATAGTGATTTAAAATTAAATTGGCAGAGAGGCTGCGCAGATTTTTTGTTCTGGAGCGAGCGACCATTGCCGAATGGCAAGGCGCGAGCGAAGACAAAAAAGATGCTGCAGAGCCGACGCAGCAGATTCTGCCAATTTAATTTTAAATCACTATAGCTTTGTCTGGAGCTTCTCGCTCTCCATATCCTTTAAACTCTCAAATCAGATGAGCTAGGCAAAATTGGTGGATTTTGAAAGAGTTATATACAGCATATCGATCGGTTACAGCAGGAGCGTCCCATGTTTTTCCACCAATCAACCGTTGAAACGCTGCTGCGCTGCGATTGCGATCAATCCTGTAGACAGCCGCATGCTGACAAGTGGC
>DATIHO010000055.1:0-1604 GCA_035480615.1 Chlamydiales bacterium
TTTGGGCGGGATTGAAAGCTGCCGAAAATCGATGCTTGAAAAGGGGGTTGTATTCTTCAATACTAGCCCCCTTTTCAAGAATCGATTTTCGGCGCTTTGAACCCGCCCAAAGGTCAACTTTTGAATCACTTCGGGTATATAAGGTGGAAGGATTTGCCTCTGATTACGATGGAGAGAAGAGACTGTTCTTAATGTCCACTTTTCTGCCTGCCCGTCCAACCATTTTGAATCTAAGCGATAGAGAAATCCTTCATTGGCCTCAAGCTTCCATTTTTTCTAAGCCGGCAAACCAATCTTTCGACCTTGTATGGGTGGAAAGAAATGAAATGCAAGCGCTTCAACTTCCTCCCGACACCCGGTTGATCTATACCACGACCGATGAGAAATGCTTCGCTCAATTCAAAGCTCATTTAGAATATTTCGGGTTTCAGCTGCTCACTCATTGGTATGTGGAAGGAGAAAGAGGGCATGCCCTTTTTCTCCAAAAACACTATTACGATGCTGCGATGAGAACGCTCTCTTATACTCCAAAAGAGGGAGCGGGGCCTCCCCCGCTTGGCCCCCCTTTTCATTTTGAACCTCTTTTGAAAAAACCAGGGAAAAAACCAAAGGGGCATACAATCGATGGAATCGATTTTATCTACATGATCAACCTCGATGAAAGGCCTGAAAAATTTGAGCGCTCCGCACGGGAATTACAAATTTACGGAATCAATCCCTACCGATTTTCCGCGGTCAATGGATGGACCCTTCCGACGAAGGTTTTTGATCAGATTGGGATGAAGCTTCCAAAAGGGTCTTTGCAAGAGCCGCTCTTGGGTTCTTTTTATTATGAAGAGGAGGGAAAAGAGTATATTCAAACGGAGTTGATCGAAGAGGAGGGGCCTGCCTATTTCATACGATATCTCGCAAGAGGTTCTATAGGGATTGTGCTGAGCCATCTTTCGATTTTGCAAGATGCCTATGATTCGGGTTATGAAACAATTTGGGTGATGGAAGATGATATAGAGGTGTGCAGCGATCCGCGCATATTGCCGAAATTGATCGCGTTATTAGACGATCTTTCTCCGAGATGGGATATTTTTTTCACCGATATTGATACGAAAGATGCGCAAGGGAAACGGGTTCTTTGCAGGGCTCTCGCGGCCAGGCCGAATGTTTTGATCCCTCCCCTTTCGAGTTTCTATGCGCGGTTCTATCCCATCGGCGATCACTTCCACCGCACCGGAATGCGCTACGGGGCGTATTCGATGATTTTAAGACGCTCTGGAATAAAAAAGATTTTAGATTATTATCGAAAATATCGTGTATTTCTCCCCTATGATATGGATTTTTGGCTCTGTCCGAATCTATACATGGTCCATTATAACCAGGATATCGTTTCCCATAAGCCGGGCGCCCCTTCGGACAACCACGAGCCCCGTTATAATTAATAACCTGAAGAATCGGGAATTGGACAATGATATAGTGATTTAAAATTAAATTGGCAGAATCTGCTGCGTCGGCTCTGCAGCATCTTTTTTGTCTTCGCTCGCGCCTTGCCATTCGGCAATGGTCGCTCGCTCCAGAACAAAAAATCTGCGCAGCCTCCTTGCATATTTCTG
>DATIHO010000056.1:0-4070 GCA_035480615.1 Chlamydiales bacterium
ATTCAATCGGGGGCGCTTCAATCATTGATTCAAAAAAAAGATGCCGCTACTGCGATCTTTTCGATTCCATGCCCCCTTTTAGTTCCAATGATCGAAGAGGGACTTGTTTCCCATCCTGCGATAAAAATGGTTGTAGATCATTACTTAGAGCAGCTGCAAGGGAAGCAAGTCGACTCCGCCCTCTTAGCCTGTACCCATTACCCATTGATTCGCGGCGTGATTCAAGAAGCTGTCGGCAGAAAAGTGCGCCTGATAGAACCTGCGCGCCTTTGTGCAAAAAAAACAAAACATTGGCTTGAATCACATTCTTTATTAAATCCCGCAAGGGAAAAACCCGTTTATCAATTCTATGTATCGGACAATCCCCAAAAATTTTGTCGATTCACCCATCAATTTTTTGGTTCAAAGATCGCAAAGGCGGCAGAACCGAAGTTCGTAGACAGGTTATTACCTGAAATGGCACCAGTTGAAAAAAAATATGATGATCTGTAACCATCGCTTTGGGCATACCCGAGAGGAAAAATGATACAGAGAAAAAGAATCTTGTTAATTGAAGATGAAGAAGACATTGCGGCATTAATCAAACTTCAAGCAGAAATTTCAGGATATAAGCTGCACGTGGAGGTCGATGGAATCAATGGTTACCGGGCGATTGAAAGAGAGAAGCCCGATCTCGTGATTTTAGATCTCATGCTCCCGGGCCAAAATGGCTTAGATGTATGCCGAAAAATCAAAACTTCGCCCGATCTAAAAAATATCCCGATCATCATTTTGTCTGCCAAGGGGGAGGAATTTGATATTGTTTTAGGATTGGAGCTTGGAGCGGACGATTATGTTCCCAAACCATTTTCTCCAAAAATTCTCTTCTCAAGGATCAAGGCGGTTCTCAGGAGAGGGAAGGAACCTGAAAAAGTTTCCAAAATGATCCGCTTTAGTGATTTTACACTTGAAATTGACCGCTATATTTTACGCAAATCAGACAAGCCCATCACCTTGACGCTTTCTGAATTCGGGATTCTTCGAAGGCTTGTATCAAATCAAGGCAAAGTATTGACACGCAATCAATTATTAGATGACATAAACAATGACGACGCTTTCATCGTCGATAGAAATATCGATGTCCACATCGCTTCGCTCCGCAAGAAGCTGGGTCCTTCGTTCGACTGGATTGAAACTGTCAGAGGAGTGGGTTATCGCTTCCGCGAGGAATTGAGCCAGGAAAGCGTTTAATAACCTCCGACTTCCGCACTTTTGACCCAAAAGTGCGGAAGTCAGGTGGACCCTTCGTTCAGGCCAAGGCGGATGCTGGTTGTGATTTTGAGATTAATGGCGATGGTAAGATAGTTGCAGATAGATCTGGGTGATGCTTTTTTAAATGTCCGAGTATTTTTGCATGTTCTTTTAATTTCGTTATTGAGAACATTAAAATTGATACTGTCATCATTGTTAATAACACTAGTGTCAATCCTAATACTACTGCCGTTATTACTTGAGGTGCTAATATAGATCCTACTATCGCTGCGATTGCTACTACTGTCGCTACGCTTACCACTCTTACGCTGTACCGCACCATCGTCTTCGCATTTGTAATCTCATCTGTAATCACCCCTGTAATCATCTTCTGCACGTTCTCAGCATTATTATTCATCTTGTTTTGAGCCGGATTAGATATCGGGTTCACCCAGACGTTATTAACTGATTTCGGCACACTTACATCTGACTTTACTATACCTATAATACTCATAATTACCTCATATATTAGTGGTTTTACTTTAATTAAAGTATACTAAATCCTTTAATAAATGTAAATCTTTTTTTTATAAACTTAAGTTGTTATCCTTAGCGCCCTATCCCAGTCCTTCAATACTGGGATACGACTCGTTCTTAGACACACCTCATCATAGGGCTTAAGCCAACTGAAAGCCTCCGACGATAGCGCTCGCTATGCTAATCTCTAATTTTTCTTTCAAGAGCTCATAGGTTGCGTAATTCGCTATGTCCATATATTGACCACATGTATGAAATACAGGAGCATTTTCGGGATTATTGAGAGATTCATGTAAATCAACCCTCAGTGTTTGCCCGGGCGCCAGTGAAGTAGATCCGGTGATGCTATAGACGAAATCTCTCAGAGCCTCATCGCTTGCTTCAAGGATCCAACGTTTGACCATTCCCTTACGAGTGTCTGCAGCTTCATTTTGCAAACCAAAAGCGTTTACCACCAGATCCGCGGTCAAAGACCCTTCAATCTTGGTGCGTAAAACTTCCGGAGAATTGCCAATGATTGTTGCCCATTGATCCGGACTAATTAAATGCTTGTGCATAGATTTTGCAATCACAAGAGTTGCCTGAACGACCGAATTGACGCCAAAATCTTGTAAAAAGGTTGTCTCAACTCCGTTATCCCCTAGCCTTTCACTTACCACGCCATTCATAAGATTTGCAATCTCCTCGTCGATCACGTTTTCCTCTACGCCCTCTGGTTTAAACATGTTAGGATATTGCGCTTTGAGATAGAGTTTTGTGAGTTTCAGTTTTATCCCCTGAATCGAATCACCCTCTAAAGAATCGGAAATCGAGTTCAGCTCACCCAGAGTCAGCGCATGTATCATGGAAAACATGATGGAATCAAAGTGGGCTCCGGTTGTGACAGATCCCTTAGGTAAACTGACATCGCCATTGATCGCTCTAGCAAAAAGCATTCCGATCGCTTTGCAGCACTTTATTTGCTCGTCGATAGAAAGGGCCTGAGGGAGGCCTTCTTCAATTTTTGGCAGATAACGATTGTCAGTTTCCTTTAATGGCAAGCCTTTTTGATCAGGATGGCAAAGAGCTTGGAACACTTTCGACACGAAATCGCGTGTAACCCCCCCTACATCCATGCCATCGGAACCCTCATACTGCATTCTTGGAAACCGCTGATGCCCATTAATTTCCTCAAATAATTGCAAAAGAGGTCTTGTAGGGTTGCTCTCTTCAGCAGAAAAATCTGCTGGATTGATGGTTAATGTTCTGGGCGGCAATCCATTTTCATCTTCAAATTGTTGATGCTGAAGACTGAGAAGCATTACTCGATCTGCTCTTTGATCGGCAGGAAGCGCCAGCAGCTCTTCGAGGTGCTCCATTAGGTACGGAGTTGTGAGCTGGCATAGGTGTTGAATAAAATCTGCTCTATCACCAGGGGCCATTCTTCGAAAAATGAATAGAAGAACCTTCAGTTTAGTAGAGTTTTGGCGTCCCTGGAGCTGGTTTACCTGCGCAACAAGGCCGGGCAATTGCTCGATAAAGGTTTCTCTTTGATCTTCCGGGATTGCTTCTGCGCCGTGAAGAAGAGTCACAGCACGTACGGGATTGGCCTCAAGTGCACTTAATCCATCGTAAAGACGCCGAGCTTGTAGCATGAGAGCTACCTGCTCTTGAATATCAAGGGTCTGGATGTGGTCACGTGCCGCTCTGCTTTGATCGATCCTGGTCTGTTCCTCCCCGCCTGGAAAAAGAAAGCAGAACCATAAATCAATTTCATGCGAAAGTGCATTTTTGGGAAGGTCAGAGCTTTGATCGATGAAATCATTTCTTCGGTCTGTAGGAATCTTTAAAATGAACTTAAGGGCTTTATAAGGATTGGTGTCTATCCCACAATTATCCAGGAAGAGTTTTACTTGATTGGTAAGAATCATTCTTTCTTCTGCCGAACAACCTGCGAAAGCAAGAATATAATGATCGAGGGTTTCTGCTGGGCCGTATTTATGTGAATGCAATAACTCGTTGACAATAGAGACAAAACCGAATCTTTCATTTTCTGGCATTATTTGAAATTTGGATAAATATTCATCAAGCGATGGTAATGTTGGGGTTCCTGCGAATCTTTTGAAAAGATAGCGAATTTGATCGATCAAAATTTCTTTTTGTGCCATATCAGGAGCCAGCTTAAGGAGGTCTAGCAGCTTCGGAACTGCATCAACGCTGCCGGGAAGGTTTAGTATCTCTATCAAAGCCTTCATTTTTCCAGGAACCACACTCAGCAATTCGACGATCGATTGTACTGCACCAGGATTCGCTTGTACTATTTC
>DATIHO010000057.1:0-4602 GCA_035480615.1 Chlamydiales bacterium
CTATCCATCATCGGATCGGGATTGGCCTTTTTTTCTGATCTCTATGGGATTCTTTGTCTGGGGAGATTTATTCAGGCCTTAGGTGCATCTGTAGGGATAAAAATCACGCTTACAATGGTTGCGGATCTCCATGTGGGACACAGTGCAACCAAAGTCCTCTCCCTCCTATTGCTCGGCATCGCCGTTGCTCCGAGTGTGGGTGCTGCCATAGGCGGATTTTTGACGACAGCTTTGGGCTGGAAAGGGTGTTTTGCCTTCTTAACTCTGTACACAATTCTTCTGTCCCTGCTTTGCCTGACGCTTCCCGAAACAGCCCATAAGCTAGACTCGGAGGCCCTACAAGTTCGACGCATTTTTAGGGGCTATCTCGCCCAATTCAGGAATCCGCGCATCAGTTTAAATGGCCTTTTGATGGGTTTATCGATCGCGATCTTCTATGTTTTTTCCAATGAGGCGCCCCATATCGCCATCGGTTCAATGGGACTTACGCCTGTACAGTATGGGCTTTTCAATCTCCTCCTTCCCGTTGGAATGTGTGTGGGTTTGCTCAGTGGAAACAGTCTGGCAGGCAAACTTCGCCCTCTTCTTGCCATACTCCTCGGCATTTTGCTTGCGCTAGCTGGCGCCGTGGCCATGGCTTTAAGCATAGAGACAAATGGCGGCTGGGGTCTATTTTTGCCCCAAGCACTCATCCAAATGGGGACCTATTTTCTCTGGCTTTTCGCCTCTTCGGCGGGGCTTTCTGAAGCGAGCGACAAATCCAATGCCTCTGCCGTGATGCAATTCCTCAATTTTGGTTGTGCAGCAGCTGCGACATTTGCAATTGGAGTCTTTGCGCCCCAAGGTATTCTCACGCTCCCCCTCGCCATCGGGGCTCTCATCCTCCTCTTGCTAGCTGTCTGGGCCACCCTGGCCAGACAAAAAAACCAATCCCAATGACTAAAATCTAAAAAATTTGTTACACTCTCTCCCTCTTTGAAAAGGAGGGAACAATGGCTAATGCTCTATTTTTACGGCCCGAGTATCGATGGATAACGGCCCAGTGTGAAGTATTAAAGAACCTGGAAGCAGATCTGGGAGATAAGTTAGCTGTAAAAAATGATCAGTTTACCCTCTCTAAAGGGGGATTTACCCAGCCATTTACGAGATTCTACTTCCAGTGTACCAAAGGAGGATACAGCCGAGATGCGGTAGTCGCTCATTTTGAGCAGGTGTGGATAGAAGTAGACCTATTTGTTCGGCAATTAAGAAACGACCCCGGTTTTCTCGCCCTTCCTGAAACAAAGACCTTGGCCAAACAGCTCTTTCTTCTGAGGAAGAGCGTGGCTGAAGTAGAGCGCTCTTATCGCGATACAACGGCTATAAGAGATAATACGTGTCCCAAGCTGAAAATCCTGTTCGATCGATTCTATGGCATCAGTAGAGAATTCAACCATGCTTTGCGTTTGGAAAATGACTTCTTCGAGACGATCCCCATCCAAATGCCGCTCCATCAAACAGTCGCAGACACAGTGGCTTTGGGTAGACGTTCTATGATGGTGGCTACAGCAGCAAAAATAAGGGCCAAAGTAGCCTTTGTGTGGTTTCTATTTTCGATCCCCTGGGTCGCGCTTCTCGCTCTCTGCAAATGGACGCTTTGGAATCCTGTCGAACTTGTTGTGAGAGGGAAAATCACGACCGAAAATCCCGTGTCTTGGTTTGGGAAAAACATAGATCGTATCACCAATCAGAGGATCAAAAAAACGTTTCAGACCTCTCGATACATGGGGCAACTTTTGCACGTCCCTGTGATTACAGAAGAGCACATGGAAGGTTACCGCGAACTCGCCTCATCGATTCAACGTTCAGGGGGTTTTTTCTCTTTGAGCCAGATCAATCTTCACACGCTTTCCACACAACAAGGAGCGCGCCACCGTATCGATAGACCCCTCCTCCTAAGACTTCTCTCTCTCCTTACCGCCCTCTCTTCTTGTAAAAGCATTCTTCTCTCCGAAGAGCACCGCCATGATCCCCTAGTTACAGATGCTCTTCATAGGGCCGGTTTTCGGGAGGATAGTATAGAAGGCCGTTTTGTCCGAATTTAAGTAGTTTCTCTGCTAATGTTTTTTGTTCATCGAACGCGATGATCTCCCTGACGCCTTCCCAGGCAGGCATGAACTTTTCAGGAGCGGCATCTTGAATATCACTCAAAAAAGCCTCCCTATCGGAAGAATTAAAATGAGGAAATAGAATTTGCATCATGTGAATCAGATCATCGACGGTCATTTGCTGGTAGGTTTCTTCTTCCACAGTACGCAATTGAGCATCTGTATAGAGTCTCTGAAGTTCTGGAAGGATCAAGGTCTCCTCTTCATGGAGATGATGAAGATTGTCTCCGACAAATTTTCTGTAGCTTAGGTAAAACTGATAACCCAATTCAACTCGTAGAGAGTTATCCGCAGTTGCTTCAATTTGATCTAATAGGTGCTGCAAAGTCTGAAAGACGGTGTCGTGTTGTTCGTGTTCGCACTGAACGCTTTGAAAAAGAGCGGAGCCTTTCTCTCGAAGCAGTGCGTGAAGCTTAGAATCTTCATAATGGGCATGGGCTCGAAGCATTTCCACGATGGCGCTGAACTCCTGTTCAATTTTTTTCACTTGAGAAGAGACTTGAAAATCAGTTTTTGCAATGAGTCTTTCGAGGTCATTCAATGCGAAGCTGACATACTTATGTTCGCGGTAAAACCGATATCTACCAGGCTGTGTCTTGGCCGGCTGGTTGATTTCTATAGGGGGGTGCATGGCATTACTCCTGATATCTCGCTAAAAGTTTCTTTTTTATTTGTTCTAATGGGTAATCTTTGGGACCCAGCATGTATTCTAAAGAGATCCCTTGTAGCAGCGAACGAAGGAATGTAGCCTCCATGTCAGGATCTGAAAACCCCAGATCGCCGTACAACTTCCTTTCAGCCTGAAATATCCTCTCAAACTGGTCGTGGTATTTCTGCATCGCCTGTTCGATGGCTCGTACCCCATCTGCATTGAGGTAAAGGGAATTAAAAAAGCGGAGCTTTTCGGTGTTTTCTACGAGTTCCTTCAGTACGAAGTCCACCAGAAAGAGGAGCCGTTTCTTTGGATCTTGGATGGATTCCAATCCTTGGACAAGCGGCAGCATCTCTTGAAGCCGTTGCTCGGCCAGGGCGATGAGGAGAGCTTCTTTACTATCGAAATAATGATAGGCCAGCCCTTTAGAGATCTTTGCCGCCTTGGCGATTTGCGCCATGCTGCCAGCGTGGTACCCTTTCGCGGTGAACACCTCGACCGCCGCTTTGAGCAGCCGGGCTACGGAGTTTTCCCTCTCTAAAGCGAATTGTTTGGCGCTTTTTGGACTCATATTCCTCTATGCTAACATAGATTGACCAATCGGTCAATGAAAAATAGAAAAACAAGTTCCCTATGTTGACTATTTCTCGCTTTTTGTGGTATATTTCTAACAAACAGGCAAAAGGCACGCATGGAACAGGGCCATTTTGAAACGAGGATCAAGGAATTCCGGGCTCGACGCGGTTGGACCCAGGAACAACTAGCCATAGAGGTAGGGGTCAGTCGGGAGACAATTATTTATTTGGAAAAGGGGAAATATAACCCCTCATTGAAACTGGCGTTTCGTATTGCCAAAGCTCTGCTGAGCTCTATTGAGGAACTATTTATTTTTAAAGATTGAGGAGAAGTCATGCTAGGAAACCCAAAGTGGTTTAAGAAGAGAAAATATTCTGGTTGGGGGTTGACTCCAATAACCTGGCAAGGGTGGGTCTATGTAGGGGCCCTTGTTTTTGCCTTTTTTTTCATCTCTGCAGTGACTGTATGGCTAAATATTCAGGCTATATACCAAGTAGGGGTCGTCTTGTTGATGTTAGCTGCTATAGTCTTGGACACTGTTGATATTTCGGCTAGGATCAACAGCGATGAAAGAGAAATTGCCCATGAGGCGCTGTCTGAGCGGAATGCAGCTTGGACTATGGTTGTGGTGTTGATCGGTGGAATTATATTTCAGGCGATTATAAGCGCACTGCAGGGGCAGTTGTACGTGGATCCATTTATCATTGCCGCTCTATTAGGCGGGGTTATAGCAAAAGGAATATCGAGTTGGTATTACATAGATAAGTAAATTCGATAGAGAAACGTACAGGAGAAATGAAGCATCGCTGTGTATGTGGAATATGGCGTTTAAATAAAGAAAACAAGATAGACCGAGTTTGGGCTGTGGTTACCCCTTATTACTCCCAGTGAGTTTTTCGATCTTTCCCGCAGACTGAGTTCATCATTCATCCGCCTAATCCAGCTGTTGCTCAAAATCTTTTTTACCAATATGCTCTAGTGAATTTTATCAATTTTCGGGATGCACATGGAAAGAAATGATGGCAACGACCTGATCCTCAGCAAGCTTACCTTCGAAGACCTAAAAAAGGTCAATCAGTATGGAATGGAGTATTGGAGTGCGAGGGATCTACAGGTTTCTCTGGGATATTCCCAATGGCGGCGTTTTGAGAACGCGATAGAAAAGGCCATCGAATCGTGCAAGCAGTCAGGGAATGACCCAAAGCATCACTTTGCCGGCGCCGGCAA
>DATIHO010000058.1:0-5238 GCA_035480615.1 Chlamydiales bacterium
TCGAGATTTTCAACAGTTTTGTCAGATTGAGTATTCCCGGTGTTGATGACTTGCTTGGGTTCAAAAAGTAAGACGTGGGCTTCCGATTCTGTATAGGGAAGATGATCTGTGCCTTTGGGAACAATAAAAAACTCACCCTCGTTTAAGACGATTTCTCGGCTCCGCAATTTGATTCGCAATTGTCCCTTTACAACTAAGAAGAATTCATCCTCATGTTCATGCTGATGCCATACAAACTCTCCGCGGGCCTTGAAAATTTTGACGTAGTTGCCGTTCAACTCTCCGAGGATTTTGGGGCACCAAAATGCATCAAATAATTTGAATTTTTCTTTGAGATTAGCCTTGTCTTTCATGGGTCCCTCTTTTCTGATG
Organism: Chlamydiales bacterium; assembly: GCA_035480615.1. Lineage (GTDB taxonomy): Bacteria > Chlamydiota > Chlamydiia > Chlamydiales > SM23-39 > CAIPFQ01. Next base: position 373 of record DATIHO010000058.1, read on the forward strand.
AGAATAGCAGAGGTCAAATGGTTTATAAAATAGGAAAATGAGATTTGCCCAGATGTTGGACGTGAGTCTCTCTTTGATCCAGGCGGCCTTTTGTGGTACAATGCTGTGACAAATGAACCTAATCCAAATCTTGGTTTTCGGAGCCATTCCGCTTCTTATGCTGGGATCTGATGTTGATGTGGTGCGTCAGGCCAGGATGGACCAAAATGATGCTATGGCCAGTGGCGATATCGAACGCGTTGCTTCCTTCTGGACAGATGACATCACCCTTCGTCGTGGACTTGGCGCTTCCCTCGTCGGGAAGGATGTCTATCGGGCATTGATGGACGCGGCCCCGAATGAAGAGAGTGTGATCTATGTGCGGGAGCCTGATCTCATTGAGGTTAGCCCCAATTGGCCGCTTGCGTTTGAGTGTGGCACCTGGACGGCGCGACGAGGGGGCCCAAATAACCCACCGTTGATCTCGGGTCGCTATTCGGCGCAATGGGTTAAGTGGGAAGGGCGCTGGCTCATTCGATCTGAGCTATTCGTGGCGCTGACCTGCAGTGATGCCGCCTGTGCTTGGCCAGTATCTCCATAGGGGTGCTACCCTTCCGAAGAACGTCTACAAATCCTCTTACTGGATGATTTCTACTAGCTCCGAGTATTTTTTGAGCTTAGAGTCGGCGGTCAAGAAGACGAGGGGCTCTGAAACTGCTTGTGCTATGAGAATGCGATCAAATGGATCTCGATGCAGATCTGGCAATCCCAAGGTGGCGGCAGCGTGCTGACTCGTGACCGGAAGCTCCAGAAAGTGGCTGCTATGCATCTCCTCTATCAAGGCGTTCATATTTCCAGAAATTCTTCCCAGTCCCATTTTTATGGCAATTTCCCAGACTGATGCGCTGCTCAAAAAAACCTCTTCCGCCTCTTTGATTTTCTCTATGGAATTTTTGGGCAATCTCTTATCGCCTTTAACCCACCATAAAAAAATATGAGTATCTAAAAGCAACCTCATAGAGAGCCTTCAAAATCAGAAATCATATCTTCGGGAAGAGGAGCGTCAAAATCTTTGGCGACCTTGATTTTCCCTTTGAGTGCACCAGGACGGCGTTTTGGCTTCTTCTCGATAGGCGTCAGCCTGGCTACCGGCTTCCCCGCCATAGCAATCACAATCTCATTTCCTTTGATGACCGAATCAACCAATTTTGAGAAATGGGTTTTGGCCTCGTGCATGTTCACAGTACGCATACATCACCTCATATAGACTAGCCTTAGTCTAGTTTAATTGAAATTATATTTCAATGGAATGTTTAACTATCATAATTTTAGGTGGATAGGAGACGTCGGTGAGAAAAGAAAAACAGGATCCGCTTCGCGGGAGGATCAGATAAGATAGGAAGCCCCGCACCCCAAAAATAATCCTACATATCCTGTTTTGTCTAGTTGTGCAACGGTCTCAACGATCATTCTGAAATCTTTGCAGGATCTCTTCTGCATGATCCATTACGGCCCTTCTGCCCTCTTCATAGATCTCGGAATTAACGCTATCACTCAGGGAATCGGTAGCTGTAAAATTCATCTCTAATAAAATATCTGCTTCTTGTTGAGAGACATATGAAAGGCGCTGATAAGTGACTTCAAAAGATTTGCGAACGATCTGTAGGAGATTCTCTTCGTCAAACTCATCTAATGAGGGATTGATATTTGAGGCAATCACAATCCCATCTCTCCATGTGCGAGCAAATTGAACAGGCAGGGGATCGCATAGCCCCCCGTCTACATACACAAACTCTCCCATGTGATAGGGAGGAAAAAGTCCTGGCAATGCCGCACTTGCGAGTACGGCTGGATGGAGTTCTCCTTCTTGTAAATAGACTGGCTCCCCTTTGCGCAAATCGGTGACGACGGCAACAAATGGGATTTGCAAGGCTGAAAAATCCTTTGGGATCAAGTTTTCTTGTAGAAATTTTTCTAACTTATTTCTCGTGGAAAAGGCATATTTTTGAAACAAACTAAAATCGACAAGATCGTCTTGCTTTAGGTCAATAAGCATCTCTTTTACCTTTGCAATATCTCGATGTTGCGCATACAGGGCCCCGACGATGGCGCCTGAACTGCATCCGACGATGGCATCAGGCACAATTCCTAGTTTTTCCAATTCTTCGATGACGCCCACATGAGCAAGGCCCCTGCTGCCCCCACTTCCTAAAACTAAAATAACCTTCTGCGACTTTTGGTTGGTCTTGGCTAAGGTACATACGGCCAGCAGACTGACACACATGGCAAAAAGAGATAATAAGGTCGCAATTTTCCACATTTTCATGTTTATTTCCTGTTCAAGATGGTAATTATTCAGGAATCTTACATATTAATCAAAATATTAAAATTCTGGCTCCAGCTATTCCGTACCCTCAAATATCTTGGCCGAAAAGAGAAGGATCCATGCAGCTAATGCGGAGCTGGCAAATAGGGGGTCTTAAAAGTGGGGACAGTGCTTATTTTCCCCAGTATTCACGGCTGAAAGGGTTGAATATAAAGTTTTGACCATAAGTCAATTGCTGGAACTTTGATCTGTCCGCCTCGCTCGCATTTTTGTAAATGATATAGGGAGGTGGTACTGCAAATAAAGTATGATGGGTCGGGATATCTTCTGTCCCCATCAGCACCATTCTTACGTTTTCTTTAGTCTGAGGATATTTGAGAAACACGGTATCTGCAGTTCTCATTGTTGTGTGATCTGAAGTCATCCCCATCATAAAAAATCCATTTAAAGTGGTATCGCCATGGATACAACCTTCTTCGATCACTAGCGTATGGCTGTAAGGGATTTGAATTCCAATCAGTTCTAATTCGTCAGGGTTCTCATTCGTACGGGCGAGAACGACGTACCCCCCTGAATCGGGGGTAAGAGGCGTAATTGTTTGAGAAAATCGGTGTTGTTCTAAGAAAAGACCGCTCCCATTCTGGATCTGCCAGTCTGCATATAAAGGCTCGTACAAATAAGTAACTAGCCGGTAATCATCTTTTGAGGGGAGTTTTTTCTTGGTAATTTGAAAAGGGATGTGGTTGACAACAAGTCTCGCTTTAAAAGTACTGAGATCGACTCCACGAGGATCGAAATATCTAAGCTCGATCAAATTTCTGTCGATTTCCAACAAACCTGGATCGAGGAAAAGGGACTGGCGAAGGTGCTTTTGAGTGACCTCGTATTCCCGTTTTTTCTCTCGGATCACATCCTCTTCTTTGCCACTTATCCAATTGGCTTTCACAACAGTCAGGAAATGGGGATCAAATTCTTTAAGTTCAAAGTCATTTTCTTGATGCCCATCTGGGATCAGCTTTCTATAAAATAAGGGAGGGAATTGGTTTTTGATCGTATACAAGTATTTATGGGGTTCTTCCAAGTTGCCTAAGTAATCAACTGGGCCCACCATGCTAGCTCCTGGAACCCCTCGAACAGCAGTTAAGTTTTGCATTCTCAACAAGGATCGAGTCGCCGATTCCAATGTCCAATTGTCGGAAACCCTTGGGATGGTCGCTGACATCAAATGGCCATATACTCTGCAAGCAACAGTGCCATCGTCTCCGTCCAGCAATAAGAGTCGCTTGGGCTCATTGAAAGTCGCTAAAAAATCGCCTTGTGCATAGGACGAATGACAGCCTGTTGTAAAAAACAACAAGAAGCTAATACATAGACGCTTCAGGTATTCCATAGTCCCCATATCGATAGGTATTGCGACACTTATAGCCAATTGTAGCCGATTTCGTCTATGAAAAAGGCCGAGATTTTTCCCGGCCTTTACTTTTTTTGGAGGTGGAGAGACGCATTCAGAACTTTTGATTGGAGTAATCTCTCATCGCATGTACAATTTCTTTGTTTATGAGATGTTTTAAGATTTTATTTATTATGTTAGGTGCGCTAATGAGTTCTGGGCAAGCCAATCCTCTTCCTTCTTTTGTTAATGATCCTACAGTAGCCGATCGGATGGTTGCTGAAAATAAGTTGGCGATTGCCTTTTTGGGGAAGATGCCCATTGTTCCTGGCCATACTCTTATTTGTCCCAAAAGAGAGATTGCAAAAAGTGAAGAACTTACCTTTGAAGAATGGCGTGATATTTTAGAACTTAAAGAGCTGATCTGTAAGAAACTAACAGATGTTTTTCAAGCGGAAGGGTTTAATTTTGCTTGGAATGAAGGAGAGCTTGCAGGGCAAAGCGTAGCTCACTTTCATCTGCACGTCTTACCAAGAAAGACTGGCGATGCAGGAATTTTGAAATATGAGCCTCGTGAATTCCTCTATCGCCCAGGGATAAGAGATATTTCTCCTCAGGAAGAATTAACTTCTATTGCAGTTCTTCTACGGGCATCGAAAACTGAATAATCAAAAATTTCCAGCGTTTTAAAAAGAAGAAAATACTAAAGAATAACGCTTAAGGTTCGGAAAACAGTCTTTGCAGGCTGTGACCACTGTGCTTTTTAGTAGAGTATTTTCATATGTTTTTTCTGAGTCAAAGATAAGTATTGCCTTTTGTACGGATGCGCAACTGTTTTTTACAAAATCTTTCGGTAATTGTACCATTGGGCCTGAAAGCGTTATTTCAGTCCAGTTGCTACTGATTCCTGGAATAAGTCTAGTTATTGGGTTTGGAGAAGAAGGGTCTGTGACATGACTTGGCCAATCATATTGGATTTGGTCTTTTGTAAAGCATAGCTGTGCTTCTGTAAAAGATTCGTTAAACGTAACCCTTGAAATAGCATGAGTTTTTTGATTCGCCAAATTTAAAGACGCCACTCCAATCGAAATAAATGCATTTTGTTCTAGCGATGGGCTAGATAATCCTATAGGGGAAGGACTGGCCATTTTTTCTCCTTTTTGAGAGGGAT
>DATIHO010000059.1:0-1923 GCA_035480615.1 Chlamydiales bacterium
ATGATCTCTGAAGGGCAACGGGCCGTATCAAGCATCTTTCTCACATTTGAGATAACAGGAACAGGCTCTCCGCCTATATCCTTTAATCTCCCCATGAAAATAGAGACGTATTTTGCCCCAGAATTGGCCGCCAACATGCACTGAGACTCATTGAATAGGCACGTGCAATTGACCTCGACCCCATTTTTGCTGAGCTCGTAAATCACTTCGAGTTCATCCCATCCAATGGGAATTTTGATATTCAGATTTTCATAGTCAATTTTCTCTCTCAGATCATAGGACTGCGCTAGCATCTCCTTTGGATTGGCCGTAAAAACCTCCACGCTCAAAGGGAGAATCTGCTCGTATCGCTTGCAAAGGTCGGCCATTTTTTGAATGTGCTTAATGAAATCGGTCTTGGGCTCTTTACTGAGGATCGAAGGATTTGTCGTTATTCCCCGAATGCAACCCCGTTTTAAGCAATTTTCAAGTTCGTTTAAGTTGGCTGAATCGAGAAAAATTTTCATATCAATTCCTTTCTAAGACTTTGGTGTTCCCATGTGTGTTCAAGCAGGAGGAATATCTCTTTGGGTGCGAAAATCCCGTGGCCTAAAAATGGGCCCGGTTCTACTGAGAAACACTCAACTCCGCTGACAAAATCCTCAATTTCCCCATATTGCCCACCCCGTTTGGCCATCAGATGACACTGAAATTGACCGCTATTCAGAGGGAGTTTATTTACACTACAAACTACCTGGCCCTGCGAGCCCGCTTTTAACACAGTGGGAAGCCTTGCGTGCTGCTGCGTAAATTTCGTAACCTGGAAATTACCCGCTGTCGCAATTTGTATTTCAAAATCAATATTTTTCAGATCTTCCTGCGAGGTAATTTCATATGTGTATACAAATTTGTAATCATTTCCGGATTGGAGCACATCGATTTTATCGCCCTTGCTGTCTTCAATCCAGAAATCAGTGAATTTAAAATTACCTCTTCCGGTTCTCTGTAAATCTCCGAAGAACTTCTTCTGCCTTAGACTTTTATAGTACTCGTCGATGACTTCCCGCGGCTGCCCATCTTTGATCAGGTGCCCTTTCTTCAGAAAAAGACAACGGGTACAGAGAGAGGAGATCGTCTCTAAGTGATGGCTGACATAGAAAACGGTTCTTCCTTGGTGGGCCACATTTTCCATTTTTCCGAGACATTTTTTCTGAAAGGAGGCATCTCCTACGGCGAGAACCTCATCGACAATTACGATTTCAGTTCTCAAATGGGCCATGACTGAAAAAGCCAGACGCAAAAACATCCCGCTTGAGTATTTTTTTACAGGCACATCAACAAAGGGGCCAATTTCTGCAAATTCTACGATCTCGTCAAAGCTCTTGGAGATTTCATGCCTCCTCATCCCTAGGATAGAGCCACTTAAGTAAATATTCTCCCTCCCCGTCAGATCGATATGAAAACCCGTTCCCACCTCAAGCAGCGCACCCACCCTTCCATAAATATCAATCTGCCCTTTTGTAGGAGGGGTAATTCTCGATAAGAGTTTTAACAAAGTGCTTTTGCCAGATCCATTCGGGCCGATGATGCCAACTACCTCGCCAGGCTGTACCTCAAGGTCAATATCCTTGAGCGCCCAAAAAAACTGATCCTCATCCTTTTTCTTTAAAAATGAACCGGTGAAAAGCTTCGTGAGATCTTCTCGGAGCGTCCGATAACTAGCCATTACAGCATGATTAACCCGTTTATACGCCTTACTTAAGCCTTTAATTTCAATTGAATGGTTCATATTACATCTGCAAAATGACGTTCTACTCGTGTGAATATATAAAGGCCGCACAAACAGGTGATAAAACTAAAAAGAGTAGCTAGAGATAGTGTTTGCCAAGGGAAAGAGCCGCCCCCGAAGAGAGCCCATCTAAAACCGTCGATCATTCCAGCGAT
>DATIHO010000060.1:0-3830 GCA_035480615.1 Chlamydiales bacterium
AGGATCGGGAACTTTTACCCTGACCGCCTCGAGCACTTACAACACGACGACGATTCAGGCGGGCCGTCTCAATGTAATCTCTCCAGCGAATGTCACAACGAACGTGACTGCAAGTGGAGGAACATTAGGAGGCACGGGAACCATTACAGGAAATGTTCAAATCAATTCTGGTGCAGCGATAAATCCAGGAACATCCATTGGAACTCTTTCGATTGTAGGAGGGCCTTTAACACTGGATTCCGGGTCCACAACAAATATCGAAATCGATCCGGCGTCTAATTCGCTCATCACAGTCAGCGGCGGTTCGGCAAGCCTTGGAGGCACGTTGAATGTGACAGTAGACGCAGGCACGTATCAGTCTTTCGAGAAGGTGTTCTTAACCGCGAGCAACGTCACAGGAACTTTCAGTACGCTCGTACTCTCCCCGCCAATTGCCGGATTTATCGCTCGCATAGTGTATGGTTCGACGTTTGCGGCGCTGCAGGGTTTCGCTATCTCGATGTTTAACGTCTCACAATTTAAGGGCAATGAAGCCGCGCTGGCCGCCTATCTCAACACGTTTCAATTCAATGCAGATTATGCGAATGTTTTGTTGACCTTGTTGGGGCTTCCCTTTGATGAGCAGGCGATGGCTCTGGATGCAATCAATCCCGCAAGAAATGGATTTGATTTTTTTACGACTGCCAATGTGATTTACTCTTTTGCTGAACTCATTGACTCCAGGTTGTCCATATACCGTATTGAGCGTCTGCTGAAAAATAAAAATCAAAAATTTCCTCCTGTTCCCGAAGCGGCATTGGTAGCGGCTGAAGGAGTCTTTGAGGATGCATCGGAGCCCAAAAATCTGCCCAAGAATCTGCCTGAGGGCAGTATACGAAAATCTGCCTCAAAGCCAGAGGACAATTATTGCGCGTGGGTGAGTGGTTTTGGAAATTTCGCATCGCAAGATACGACAAGCCAACTGCCCGCCTTGACGTTTCAATCGGAGGGCTTTTTTCTCGGCTGTGATTATCTCGCCCTGCAACATGGACTTGTGGGCGCGGCGCTTGGGTTTACGCGGAGCTCTCTTTATTTTAAAGAACATTTGGGAGATGGCGGCATCAACTCCTATTTTCTAGGGCTTTATGGGTCGGCCGATGTCTCCAACGCGTATATGGAACTGGGGTTTTTCGCTACCGGAAACCAAAATCAGAATAAAAGGCGTGTCGCTTTCCCCGGCTTTATGGAAGCCTATTACAGCTCTCATAGAAGCTACCAGTTGACCCCTCACTTGGAGTTTGGCTATGACTATCAAGATCCTCGTTTTAACTGGAATATCTTTGAGCCTTTCGCCGCATTTGATTGTGTCGTGAATTGGGAAAAAGGATATAAAGAAAAAGGTCAAAGCGAAATTCTCGCTATGACAGTCAAGTCGAAAACCTCCTATTTTTTGCAGAGCAAGGTGGGGTTGAAAGCCTATCAACAGCTGCACCACTCTTGGGGATATTGCATTTTACGGGAAGTCGCGTCCTATGTAAATAAAACCCCTTTTCACACGAGAGGAATTACTGCGGCGATCGTGAATCAGGGCGGCTCGTATCTCTTCGATATCTTTACTCGGAGGCAAAATCTTTTAGGCTTTGGATTCGAGGCAATGGTAAAAGGAAATAATGGATACTTTGGAAGCGGAGAATACAGCGGGGAATTTTTCTCCGGCTATATTTTTAGCCAGGCGCAAGTGGAATTTGGCAGGTATTTTTAGAGATTGTTAACAGACTCATAATAAACAACTTAATTATATTATGGACAATTTAGTAAGTGAACTTATAAAATTGTCCATATGTTTGAAAGGACTCTCAAGAGCAAACTTCTCGAGCTAAAGGAACAATTTCCTGTTCTAGCTCTGTTTGGCCCCAGGCAATCGGGAAAGACGACCTTAGTTCGAACGCTTTTCTCAGATTATCGCTATGTTAATCTGGAGTCCTTTGAGGAGCAAGAATTAGCTCTTGAAGACCCGAAAGGCTTCTTACAGCGGTTCTGGGAAGAAAAAGGGATTATTCTCGATGAAATCCAAAAAACTCCCAAGCTTCTCTCCTACATCCAGATCGAAGTCGATGAAAATCCCGTATTGGGCCGATTTATCTTAACAGGTTCTCAAAACATTCTTTTGAATCAGCATGTAAGCCAGACTTTAGCGGGACGAGTGGGACTTACAACACTTTTGCCCTTATCCATTGAAGAGCTGCGGGCAGCCAACGCCCTGCCTGCAACTGCGGCAGAGGCGATTTTTCGAGGGTTTTATCCCCGCACTTATCACCATCTTATCGATCCGATTGTGTTTGCAGAAAGTTACATCCGCACTTATGTCGAAAGGGATGTCAGAGATATCAAACAAATCACTTCTTTGATTGAATTTCAAAAGTTTATGCGGCTTTGCGCAGCGCGCATCGGCAGACTTCTCGATCTTTCCGATTTAGCCAAGGATGCGGGTATTTCTCTTGCCACTGTCAAGTCGTGGCTTTCTGTTCTTGAGGCTTCTTATATTCTATTCTTGCTTCAGCCCCATCATGTTAATTTCAATAAGCGGCTTGTTAAAATGCCGAAACTCTATTTCTACGACACTTCGTTAGCCTGCAATTTGCTTCGACTGACAAGTTCAGATGATGTTTATGATCACTATCTCAGAGGAGGATTATTTGAATCGATGATTCTCTCTGATCTGCTAAAGAAACGCTATCATCAGGGGCTTCCCCCAAATGCCTATTTCTGGCGCGATAAAATAGGAAACGAAATCGATTGCATCTTGGAAGAAGGAGCGCATCTAGCTCCTGTAGAAATCAAATCTTCGGCGACCATCCAGTCAGATATGTTTCAAGGACTCATCAAATGGTCCGAGCTGGCAAATATGCCAGCTGACCAAGGCCTTCTCATCTATGCAGGCAATGAAGAACAAAAGCGCAAAACAGGACACATACTATCCTGGCGATTGCTTTAGTTAACGACTAACCAAGTTCCTTATTTTTTACCACTTATGTACCACTTTTAATCACACCCTACAACTAAGGTAAAGAAACGCCCAAGCAAAATATTGAGCTTGTATATTCGAGATTGAAGCTCGCTGAGATACTTTACAAAAAATGGAAGTCTCTTAGATATCTACAAATAGGTTGTCAAGAGTATACCCCTTCCACCTCAATGGCACCCAAAAGGACTGATTGAAAGTCACTAAATTTCGAATAAAAAGTTTGGGTCAATATTAATTCAATATTTAAATATGTATATTTGGCGGGTACTCCAAGGATTGTTTTTAAACTGTCGGCATGTTGACAATATACCAACGGTTGGTATATAATAGGGGATATTTTATGTCGGTACACACGAGAACTCGCCATACTAAATCCAGACGCGTTCAACCCAAAGTCGCAAGACGGAAGAAAAGAACGCCCTGGCGTGAAGTCGCGAAAAAAGAAATCCGTCAGTATTCTGAGGGGGGGCTAATGCTGCGCGGGTGCCGATACAAAAAAGGGGTGACTCAACTCGAACTCTCAGAGGAAATCGGGGTCAACCAACACCATATTAGCGAAATGGAAAACGGGAAGCGTCCGATTGGAAAGGAAATGGCCCGGCGTCTGGCTGAATTTTTCAAGACTGATTACAGGGTTTTCCTTTAGTGATTAGAAACTCCGCCCCAGTGAATATCCGGCATGGCAATACTATAGTGATTTAAAATTAAATTGGCAGAATCTGCTGCGTCGGCTCTGCAGCATCTTTTTTGTCTTCGCTCGCGCCTTGCCATTCGGCAATGGTCGCTCGCTCCAGAACAAAAAATCTGCGCAGCCTCCTTGCATATT
>DATIHO010000061.1:0-13551 GCA_035480615.1 Chlamydiales bacterium
ATTTCGAACGCTGGAGCAGAGGGTATAAACAACAAGATTAAAACGATGAAAAGGCAGGCATATGGATTCCGAGATATTGAATATTTCAAACTGCGACTCTACCACCTACATGAATCCAGGTACGCATTTGTCGGATGAACCCATATTTCTCTACCTAATGGAACTTTTTTATGGGTTAAAATATAATGTCGTGACATTTTCGTGACAAGAGGGGGTAGAGGAGAGAAATATTGAATCATAAGTACTTGGTAGTAAAAATGGGGCAACCTGGATTTGAACCTAAGGCCCGACGGGTTATGAGTCCGCAGCATGCCTCCAATTGGCAATCAATCGCATTAACTAACAGTAGATATGTTAGCGACTTGTGGAATTTCAATCTATTGCGATATCAGGCGATCTGTTGCCATCTTTTGGAAGTTAGTGGTCATCCAGTGGTCATTTTGGCATGGATTGGGGACTTGGAATCGTCTATTTGACGAACCCTGGAGGTTGAACCTCCAAGGTTCTCCAGGGTTCCTTTGACTTAACTTTCAGGCTTGGCTAAAACAAAGACTTTGTGGGGATCGAATGGCCCTTTGGAAATTTCAATGAGCAGTCCTTCTTTACTCAGCTGTTTCAATCGTTGGTTAGCCGTTTTACGGGTGACTTTCCATATTTTATCAGCCTCCAGGACAGAGATTTTACCGTATTGCTGAATGTGATCGAAAATGGGGGTATACCATGGATGCTGCGGTCTGGTTTGGGCCATCCTCGGATAAAGGGTTACTCTAAAAAAGAAACCCAACTCCTCAAATTTTGGAAGAATCCCCCCGTGTTGAAGGCAGACCTCGCGCATGCGGGTGAGCCCAGATCCCCATTGCTCGATAAGCTTAAGTTCTCTGAATACTCGTCCCAACACTTTGTTGCGCAGTTGGGAAACCCCGGAGAGGGCAGCTTCCAGACTCAATCCCAAGGGCAGCGGCCCGGGGTTGGTGACTTCCATGCGATCATCGAAAATGGCTACCTGGATGGATGAACGCATGGTTGAGTAATCTGTATGTAAGAGGGCATTGATTACTGCTTCACGTACAGCTTCGGGCGGATATTCCGGGATATCTGTTCTGCGAACGGACTGGATCACAGCCCTCATAGATGTATTGCGCCGAATAAAGGCCAGGATTTCATCGATCGCCAGGGGAAATGCGCTTTTGATATCTGCGTGGTCGATAGCAGTTGTTTTTGTCGTCCCTTCAAAGCGAACCAGGCGCACAAATGGATCTGGAAACAATCTATCGCGTTGTTTTCCAAACAGCATCAAGCCGCCTTTAGTAGGGCGTGGAGTGTCTCGATGGTCCACAATGAGTTCCAGCGATTGGGCGGTAGCCTGAGTGAACGGTTTATTAACCGTCGCAAATAACTTGCGAGCCAGATCCACGTCCAGATCATCAGGAGCGGCCTTTGGCTCAGGTAGCTGATCGAATGAGGTATGTTCCTTGATGCGTTTGATTTCAGCGATCAGTGAAGCATCCGCAATGCGATTGGTAGATCCCAAACGTACATAGACCCCGGCCTCCTCTCCCTTATCCTTGAGATAAAATGGGCCTGGGCTATGGGGTACATTAACGATCAGCAGATCTTTGTCCCTCCATGAGATGAATTGCAGATTAGGCAACAGGATAGGGATCACTGAATCGGCGATGGCGTTTGCGATACGCTCCTCGTCTTGCAGGATATTCTCAATGCCGATGATATTTTTAGTCTTGTCCTGAATTCCAATGACTAATGTGCCGCCGGCCGTGTTAGCGAATGCGATTACGGTCTGAACGATTTTGGACAAAGAATGAGCATTTTCCTTGAATTCAAGAGTTTTGCTCTCGGGTCTTGCGAGCAATTCCTGTAACAATTGGGTCTTCTCGCTCTCTTCTTTTCTACCTGCGTGAATTTGTCTGTTTTCCGTCTGGGATAAGAGCAGAGAGTTATTTGCGATGCCATCTTGCATTTTTGCGCTACCGAAACAATTTTTTGATCGAGGATTGTAGTATTTAGAGATGCATTTTTGCAAGAGTGGGTTATTCAGGCCATTTTCAGGTACGCGCAGTCATTGATCGCGATGATATGTCGCAACATGGCAATCAACATGGAATCAGTGGGCTGCCAAGTGCTTCCATGTTGGATTTGAGGTGCAATGTGTGTAATGTGAGTATTTATTGCAAGTATTTGAATTTAAGTCTGTTGTTCTTTACACGGAATTGTTCACGAGGGGGAGTAGGTGTGTGCTTGAAAGTGCAAGTTGTATTAATGAGGATTGAAAGGATTGGAGAACCGTTCAAAGATTCCTCGCTCCGCCAGTTCGTTCAGCCGCCAGATTTCTTCTTGGATTTGGCCGAATGTTTTTTGGTGCATTCTTTAAGGGCATCGGATTTCAATCCGTACTCTCGGAATGAAAGCATTGGCTGCTATTCTGCCTTCCGAAAAAATGGAACGTTTGTCCACGGCAAAAATTACTGATGTGGGCGATGGATTTACTTGTGCGAATGAAAAAATGGAACCTTTTTTCAGTATTCCACAGGGGCAGGATGCTGCTGTTCAGTTTCTTCGTTCAGAGCTAAGAAGCCTTTCACAAGAAGGAATTAATATTGAATGGAACAAGCGTCTTGTCATGTTTGAAGACAAGGGGGATGAAGTGATTGCTCATTTTGAAGATGGATCGTGTGTTACCGGTGATTTGCTGGTTGGATGCGATGGCGGAGGATCAATCGTAAGGGAACTTTTGTCATCAGTATACGGAAGCCGTCTTGGATCAATTCCAAAGATTATTGAGAGCAACCGTGCTATTTTAGGAGGGCAAATTGATCGCACATCAGAATGGGATAACCTTCTTCCTCTAAATAGTCGCCCCTGATTTACTGGGCGATTATTTAGACAGGAGTTAATATGTTAGTGCATTCAAAATCCCCAATGAATGGGCCTATCATTGAAAAAAAATGTGAAATTCAAAGTGAAAATAACGCACCTAAATCGGTGCGTGAAAAAACGAAAGAAGTCGTTAAGAAGTTTTTTGCAAAGCATCGACTACTTCTCCATATTGCTTGTAAGGAATCCGTTCCAATAGCGCTCTTAGGGGCTGCCCGCTTTTTTGGCTACAGACAACCAAGTTCATCTATATTTGAAATTAAGACTCAGCATGTAATAGATTTCATCTTTTTGTGCGTTCCATGGTTGTTCATTTCAGAAGCTGCAAGAACTTATCGCGATGAATTAGAACAAAAGGATAAAGAATCCGAGAAAAAATTAGATGATAATTCCAATGAAACACCAAGAAACAAATCTTTGTCCGTCAATAATGTAAGTTGCAGCGATAGTACAGCAACCATAGAACAACACTGCGATCCAAACTTGCAGAAACGCCCCTAAAATAGAGTATATTGACTTCAGTTCAGGTGCTCGCTGGGCTATAAATTCTGCTTGTTCTTGTCCTCGTAGAGGAAAGTGATAAAGATCTAAAAAGACAAGGAGCAACGGACAAATGCCAATTTCTTTACCGTCCTTCCTATTTTGCTTGAGCAGCATTTTGTAGTAAGGCTCGATCAATAAAACCTCATACCCTCTTTCTTGCGGCTCCAATTGCAGAACACTTTCCACTTTCTCTCTAATAGAAGAATCAACGACATATAATTCCAACCCTTCCAAGTTGGTGTTCTTAAGTCCAAGCGCTTCGGCTGCTGAATGAAGAGCCAACATCACATCTGACCCAAGTCCAGATTTATTTAAAGCCTTGAACCACTCTAACTTTCCAGAAAGAGCGGAACGATACGTTCTGATTTTGCATTTTTTTACGATGCTGTAGTGCTCCAACCAGCTCTCTAGAAGTTCTTTTGGCTTATTAAAGGAAAACCTCTTAGCGGTTCTTACTCCTTCCACTTGTAGAAGTCCTTTCAATACCAGAATATTGAAAACACGTTGAACCAGGCCGAGGCTTACTCCAGCTTCTTTAGCAACTTCTCTTAATGAGAAGCTTTCTCTAGAAAGCCCAACGCGTAGCAGCCAATCAAGGACGAGGGAAGACTTGTCTGCATAGACATTGCCTTCTGCTGGATCTTCGTTGGAACTTACTAAGAAACGACCTCTCATTGCGATCTCCTTCTGTTCATTATAATGCACTGTTCAATATATATTGAACAGACAGAAATATTGAACAGTTTGGGGAATTAGAGGTTGGTCGCGGAAATATTTTATCTGTTTTCATTATTAATGATTTATGAGAATTGGACGCTCCATCAAAAAATTCGGAATAGTTACGAGTTGGAGAGATACTCCGGCAATTTTCATAGATTACTTGTGGACTATTAGCTTATAGATATTTTAAAGAGAGGACTATGAAAATCTTACTTACTGGAGCTAATGGGTATATTGGAACTCGCCTTCTTCCCCGTTTGGTAGAAGAGGGGCGTGAGGTCTATGCTCTAGTAAGAAGCCGCTATCGGATTGAAACTCCCCAGAAATTTCGATCCCAGCTTCATGTCATTGAAGCTGATTTGCTTGATCCTTCCTCTTTGCTGAAAATTCCAGCAGACATCGATGCTGCTTACTATCTCGTCCATTCAATGAGTTATTCGCAAAAATTTTCCGAATTGGAAGAAACATCTGCAAAAAATTTTGTAAGCCGCTTGGAAAACACGCAAGCGAAACAAATCATCTATTTGAGTGGTCTCTCCAATGAAGAGCATCTTTCCCGTCATTTAACTTCGAGAAAGAGGGTAGGAGAAATCCTCAAGATGGGAAAAGTTCCTGTGACGATTTTAATGGCTGGGATCATCATCGGTTCCGGCAGCGCTTCCTTTGAAATCATCCGAGATTTGGTTGAAAAACTGCCCGTTATGATTGCGCCTATTTGGCTTAACAACTTAACTCAACCCATCGCTGTACGGGATGTTTTAACTTATTTGACTCTGATCCTTGGCAACTCAGCCTGTTTTAACCAATCTTTTGAAATTGGAGGACCCGATGTCATGAGTTACAAAGAGCTTTTATTGAAATTCGCGAAAATCAGAGGATTAAAGCGAAAAATCTTCACAGTTCCAGTCCTTACCCCACGCCTTTCTTCCTATTGGCTGTTTTTTGTAACGAGTACGAGCTTTTCACTTGCCCGTTTTCTTGTCGAAAGCTTAATGAATAACGTCATATGCAAAGAAAATCGAATCACAGCACTTTTTCCGAGAAAACTTCTCAGTTACGAAGAGGCTGTTAAACTTGCTTTCACCCGCATCGAAGAGGATTGGGTGCCTTCAAGCTGGAAAGATACTTTAAGCGGCTCCACTTTAAATCCAGATCTTTCCATTTACGTCCAGGTTCCTCGATTTGGCATCTTGAGCGATAAACGCACCATTGCTTTTTCTTGTCCTATAGAACAAGTGCAAAAACGAATTTGGTCTCTAGGAGGAGATCGAGGTTGGCTTGCGATGAATTGGGCTTGGAAATTCAGGGGTTTTCTGGATAAATTGGTGGGAGGCATTGGGCTGCGCCGAGGCAGAACTCATCCGACGTGGCTAAAAGTAGGAGACGCTCTCGATTTCTGGCGCGTTTTGTTAGCGGATGAAAAAAATCGACGCTTACTTCTCTATGCTGAAATGAAATTGCCAGGTGAAGCATGGCTTGAATTTGAGATCATCCCTCATGAAACAGGGGGAGCTCTGAAACAAACAGCCTCTTTTCGTCCCAATGGAGTCTGGGGTAGGTTTTATTGGTATAGTCTTTACCCGTTTCATGCTCTTATTTTTAGCCAATTGGCAAAACACATCGCAAAGTGATAAAATGGAGAAGAAATTTCGAAAATCCCTCTTTTTATTCAGGCGCGATTTGCGACTTGAGGATAATACAGGGCTTATTTTTGCATTGAAGTCTTCGGAAGTTGTCATTCCTGCCTTCATCTTTACCCCAGAACAAATCGAGAGAAATCCTTTTAGAAGCGATCATTGCCTGAAATTTATGATTGAATCTCTCAAAGATCTCGAAAATCAGTTGAAGAAAAAAAGGGGTAAGATCTTCTTTTTTAAGGGAAAACCCGAAGAAATTGTGAGCAAATGTATCCGCGAACTCAATATTGAGGCTTTGATCGTAAATCGGGACTATACTCCCTACAGCCTTCAAAGAGACAAAAAGCTCGAAAAAGTCTGCAAAACAGGCCACATTCCATTTTATTCTTTCGATGATGCTCTCCTTCATCCACCTGAAGAGACTCTGAAAAAAGATGGAAAGCCTTACACAATTTTTACACCTTATTTGCGCAATGCTTCAAAACAGAAAGTATTGCCTCCCGTGCAAACCAAAGGAACCAACTACTTCCATGGATCGATTTCTTTTGCAGAAGATAAGTCCTCCTTGCCCAAGCCAACTGTAGAGAATGAGTTGGTCGGAGGAAGGTCGGAGGCTCTCAAAATTCTCAAAAAATTAGGTTCTTTTGGTAAATATGGACGGCTGAGAGATTTCCCTGCAGAAGAATACTCTACGCATCTCTCCCCTTATCTGAAATTCACCGTCTGCTCCCCTCGCGAAGTTTATGCGGCAATCTGCCGTAATTTAAATCCGCACCACGAGCTGATCCGAGCTCTCTACTGGAGAGACTTTTTTACATCGATTGCATTTTTCTTTCCTCACGTCTTTAAAGGTGCTTTCCATCACAAATTTGATAAGCTCAAATGGTCTTACAACAAAAAAGCCTATCAGCGATGGTGCGAAGGCTCTACCGGTTTTCCAATTGTGGATGCAGGAATGAGAGAGATGAAGGAAACAGGCTTTATGCATAATCGCGTTCGAATGATTGCAGCCTCATTTCTCATCAAAGATTTACATATCGATTGGAGATGGGGGGAAAAATACTTTGCACAAAGCTTGGTTGATTACGACCCTGCTGTGAATAACGGGAATTGGCAATGGGTGGCTAGCACAGGAAGCGATGCCCAACCTTATTTTCGTATTTTCAATCCCTGGAACCAGCAGAAAAAGTTCGATCCTGAATGTACTTATATTAAAAAATGGGTTCCTGAACTTCGCGATTTCTCGCCTAAAGCTTTTCATGCTTGGTATGAGGAAAAGCACCGTGCTGGTTGCAAAAAATATCCAGCTCCAATGATCAATCATGAAAAGGCAACAAAAGAAGCTCTTCACGCCTATAGATCGATCTGATTCCGTGGACCATTTGTGGACCACTGGCATGCAAAAAAGAGCGATAAGTGGCGATAGTTCGCGATGGATGGAAAGGGGCGCTTTCCGCTATGATTTCGGGGAGTTAGGTGCTGGGAAGTGGCGCGGGCGTCAGCGGACTCATAACCCGTCGGTCTCTGGTTCAAGTCCAGGTTGCCCCATTTCATAACCAGCACAATCCACTGTACTTAAGGCATAACAAGCTTGATCCAATATCAAGTTAAAGTTTAGAATATATGCCAACGGTGCAATGGCGGTGCATTGAAAAACAATCTTAACCAGCAACGCCATCCAACTTAAATATTTTAAAACCAAAGGTTGGAACTATGGCATCTATTTACAAACGCAAAAACGAGAACGGCACTGTTGTTTGGCGAGCTGTTATTCGTATCAAGGGCTACCCTACTGTCTGCGATCATTTTGAACGCAAGCAAGAAGCAGAAGATTGGTCAAAAGAGGTCGAGCGACAAATCAAACTTGGCCAATACAAATTTGACCAGCATAAAAAACTTTACACTTTTCATGCACTTGTCGATCGCTACATCCAAGATGGCGCTATCGAACACCACCGCTCTGCCGATGACACTCGCCGCCACCTCACCTATTGGCAATCGCGTTTGGATGATTATGCTCTTGTACATATCACTTCAGACCTTCTTGGAAAAGAGCGGCAAATATTGAGTGATTCTCAAACTGCGCGAGACAAAAAAAGAACACCCTCCACGATCAATCGTTATATGGCGTCGATCTCTTCACTGCTAAGCTATGCTGCAAAAAATCTCAATTGGATCAATGAAAATCCCGCATTGCGCCTCATAAAACTGAAAGAAAATCCAAGTCGTGATCGGGTTCTCTCTGAAAATGAGATTACCCGTCTTCTCGCCGCTTCCCGATCAAGCAAATCTCCTTATCTTTATTGCGTGATTCTTTTGGCTCTTACAACGGGCGCGCGACAAGGAGAAATCCTTAATCTCGAATGGAAGCAGATCGATTTCCAAAATAAAATCGCCTGCATTAAAGAAACAAAGAATGGGCGTCCTCGCAGCATAGCTCTTTGTGATTCTGTGATCATCGAACTCCAAAGACTCTATGAACAGCACAATCCCCTAAAGTCCCTCGTATTTGCAAGCAAAACAGTTTTTGGCCGCATCGACATTAAGAAAGCTTGGCAACAAGCTCTCAAACGGGCTGGCATCGCAAATTGCCGCGCCCACGACATGCGCCACACTTTCTGCACCTACGCCGCAGCCAAAGGAGCCTCTAATTTACAACTCCAAACAGCAACAGGCCATCGCACTTTAAGCATGCTTTTGCAATATACTCACATGGATGTAGAGGTAACAAAAAAATTTAGCAATCAAATCTCAGAACAAATTTTAAAAGGAAATTGAAAAACTCCTTCCCTCTTGGAAGGAGATTCTCCGCTCCGGTACGGGCAGTGTCTGCTCCTATCCCAAAAAATCTTGTATTTTAAAGTATGGCTTTTTATAATTTCCCCTAGTTTTTGACGGCACACTGGATAAAGAAAGAGATTGCGAGAGGCTGTTTTGCATGCTAAAAATGATTCTCTACAGCGTTCTATGCATGAGTTTTCATTTGATTCATGCCAATCCGTTTTTCGCTCTCAATATGACATCAATCCCCATTTTATCACACATTACTACTCAGGATAACATGACCCATAAAAATGATTGTATTTTTTGTCAGATCATTAAAAAAGAAACAAAGTCTTGGGTGATCTGGGAATCGCCTAAGCATATAGCGTTTTTATCGATTTACCCAAATATGCGAGGCGTCACGGTTGTCGCTCCGAAAATTCATAGAGCAAGCTACGCATTTGGTTTAGAGAATGAAGAGTTGGTTGAATTGCTTTTAGCTGCCAAAGCAGTTGCTAAAATATTAGATAGCAAACTGGAAGGAGTGGGCCGCACTGCATTGGTTTTGGAAGGATTTGGAGTTGATCATGTGCACGCAAAATTGTATCCCTTGCCAAATACGGCTCATACTACCTCTCATTGGCAACCGATTATATCGAATAACAGACAATACTTTGACCAATACCCTGGATATGTCTCTAGCAATGACTCTAACCGCGCACCAGATGAAGAGTTAGACCGAATTGCCAGGATACTCACGGAAACCCAATCCTGAATATGTCTCTTCAAAAATCAAGTGTGAAAAAATGAACATGATCCATTCATCTCAAAAAAAAGACGGTTCCTCTATTTTACAAAAATGGATAGCCCCTCTTACAACAGACGATTTTTTTTCTCAATTTTGGGAGAAAAAGCCTTTGGTATTAACGGATCGCAAATCGAATTGTTTTACGAATATTCTAACACTGAAAGATGTAGATTTTTTGCTATCCTCACTCAACTCATCGGTTGGGTTTTATAAACCTATTAAATGGGTTAGATTTGTTAATAACAAAAAAGAACTAAAATTAGATGACTATTTGCAAAATGAAAGTGATTTTCTGAACATGGATAAAGTATTGGCTGGCTTTGCAAGCGGCAATACCATTGTACTCAATAGATTACAACACCGTTGGGAATCTGTATGGAAGATTTGTCATGAATTAGAAGAGGCTTTGGGCCATTTTGTGAGTGCCAATATGTATCTAAGTCCGGAAAATGCCCAAGGATTTGATGCGCATTACGATCCTCATGATGTTTTCATTTTACAACTGGAAGGCGAAAAGCTTTGGAAAATATACCCTGAGCGCATTGCATTCCCAACAGGTTTTGGTGACACGCCTTTTATTCAACCACTCTCCCCACCGATTCACGAATTACATCTTAAGTCCGGGGATTTACTTTACATACCTCGCGGATGGGTTCATGCGGCATCAACTGCAAAAAAACATTCTCTTCATCTCACTGTGGGAGTGCATGTTCTTACTTGGTTGGATTTAATTGCCGAGATAGCAACTACGGATATTTCCCTTAGACAGGCTATCCCCAAGGAATTCATATTGCAGGAGCAAAAAACAGAACAAGGCTTATCGGGCCGTCTGCAAGCATTAACGAATTTATTCGAGAATGAACAGATCGTTAAGGAATCAATTCAAAAGCTACAGAAAAAATTTACAGACAAAAGGACTCCATCTTTATCTGGGTATTTAACTACATTTTCAGATGCTGGCCATGTTTCAGAAAAGACGCTCATACATAGAAAAGGAGAAAAGTGGCAAATAGAAAAAATGGATGACAAATTAGCCATTCATTTTAATGGAGTTAAAGTTCGTGTCCCTGTCGTTACAGAATCTTTAATGGAATACATGTCAAATACAAGGGAGTTTTTCGTTTACGAACTCCCGGGTCCAATCCCCTTGAAAGATAAAATAGAAATTGTTCGCACTTTAATGAAAAGCGGTCTTTTAACTGTTGCCCCATTTCATTAGATCGCTACTTTTTGACAGATTTTGCATGCTGCATTTTTGGATCGCGATATTTGTCGAATAGAAAAATTGAATGGATTTATTCGCACTAAATGGTTCATTGTCAGACATTCTCCAAAACGAAGAAAAAATTTCACAATCTCATAAGACGCCATACAGGAAATCAATGAGTTTAAGCAACCAAATGAGGGGGCCCGAAAATGACCTGCGAAATCTTCGGCGTCTTTCATCTCCTGGAGGTAGTAATTCTCCTCTTCCAGATATCCAGAACACGCCAGACAAGAAGACACACCAGGTATAACGAGAGGTCCCATGACTCCTTCTCCTCCAGCATAACCGACATTCAATAGAGGAATTTGTCTCTGAACACAGGCTTCATTAACCCATTTTTGAATGGAAAAAAAGGGCTTATCCGCAGAAAGAATGACAAAATCGGTATCCGAAATGAATTGAGAGACAGAATCTTTCGTGATCTTGTCTTTGATCGCTTCGATAGAGATATGACGATTTCTTTGTTTTAGCTCCTGTCTGGCTATATCTACTTTAAATTTCCCGACATCGTCTTCAGAAAACAGAATCTGTCTGGTTAAATTTGACAACTCAATCACATCTGGATCTATTAGCTGAAAGCTTTTCACTCCCAATCCAACTAAATTCAAAGCTATCCAATTGCCAATCCCTCCCATGCCTAAAAAGGTAAATCTTAATTTTTTGAGCTCATTCTGAGCTTTCATTGGATCTAGTCCATTTAAGGAAAAATAATTTAAGTGTCGGTCGTATCGTTCATATGGTTCTGGAATATCATGGTATTGAATGAGAAGCCCTTCGTTAAACAAATGCGAGCAAAACCGTTGTACCTCCTCTATAGACTTGCCTATTACTTTGGCCGCTTTTACCACGGAGTTTGGAGATAGAAAGCCTCTAAAGATTTTGAAAGATAAATCGTCCAGTTGCAGTCTTTTAAAAGATACTTCCGCGCCTAAATCTAAAACATGCTTTCTATTTTTCTTTTGATAATTTCGAAGAGGTAAATAGGACGGGATAATGTAAAGTAATTCATTCTCAATGATTTTCATATTTCTCCTGAGGTCTCTGAACCTGATGATAAAAAACAAAACATGCTAAAATGCATGCAAAAAGTATGAATGTTGAATAAAAATACAATTCATGAATTTTGGAACTTGTAGAAGAATTGTTGATAAACATCTTAATGCCAATTAAAGAAATGAGAGTCCCAATTCTTGAAAAAAATGAGATCGTTTTCAAAATGATTGGTCTGTCCGCGGTTTCAATCACTCGATTAGACATTGCAGAAAGGCATGTCATAGCTACGAACATGATTCCTTGCAAAAAGCAAAAACTGATGCATGATACGCATAAACTATTCGAGACCGAAGCAACGTAGTAGGACCAAACAGCGCATGCCAATATGGAAAAAATGCAATAGAAAGACCTGAAAAAATAGATTTTCGATAACTTTGAAAATAGAAAATTCAGAATAATTACAAACGAACAATAAATAGCAAATAGAGATCCAAAAAAAGTACCCGAAACATGTGGGTTGATCTCAAGAAAAAATGGCTGCCAATAATGCAACAAAGGTTGAATTGTTAATTGAACGCTAAAACAAAGCAACATCACGATCAAGATCTTTGAATCAAATAAATTTCTAATATTTATATTGCTTTTAACAAACTCAAACAATTTTAATTCAGAATTAACACCTTTTTGAGGGGCAATTATTCTGGCTGCCCAACAAAATCCAAAAAATTGGAGAAGGATAGCGGCTAAGAAAGGCGCATTGGTGGTTAGAGTAAATAAAAAGCCTCCCAGAGTGCCACATATTATGTTAGCGATATTCGTATAGACTTCATTTCTGTGAAACACTTTTTCAACGATGAGATCTGGAGAATTCGTTAGAAAGTGCATGATATAATCAGCAAATGCCGTAGGGCTCAAGCAAAGGGAAAGAGCCAATAAAAACTCTCCAAGAGTAAATGCAAGCATGCCACTTCCACATGCGTATAAAATCATGCCAATAATTGAAACGGTAAAAGTGACAAAAAGTGAAAACCTGAAACCCATTTTTTTGATGAAAAACCCGGCAGGGATGTCGAATAATAAAAAAGTCGCTATCTGCACAGATTTAATCGTCGCAAATTGTTCAATCGTGATGCCATTCGACAGCACGTATAAAACGGAAATAGCTCCTACAAATAAACGTCCTCCTGAAAAAAGAGCTGATAAAACATATATGTTCACCAACTCTCTCTGCATAGAAGAGATTAGCCTTATAGGAGCCCGCAAATTTAATTTGCTGTTGGAGAATGTTCAGAAACTTCAGTAGTGATTTCGTATTCCATGATATACCTCCTTGATTTTGGTTTTTGTCGGCCGCTTTTCAAAAACAGCCGAGGGCAGTTTAATAGATATCATCTTTTGAAGAAATGGTTTTTTACAAAAGATCGTTCACTATGAGCAAATTAACAATAGCTTTCTTCAATTTTGTCATCGTCGTTTCCGACCGCACAGTGATCGTCAATCAACTTTAAGATGCGTTTCCTGAAAGGCGATCCTCTATGCAGTGTGATAGGCCGAAGACTGGTGTGCCAATTGTCGTGTCAACGACATGACAATTCATATTGATTTAAGGATCAGATAACTAAACAAACTTTTTGAAGTAGCGGATCGACAGCAAGGATATTTTACCTCGCAGCAAGCAGAAGGCTGTGGAGTCTCCAGTTCCAATTTTCATTTTTTCTTATCAGAGGGAGTTGCAAAACTGCTTTGCCCAGAAAAATCGATGATTTTGAGGCCATTTGCAAGTGACAGCAATGTTACCACGAACCATTTGACGAGCGAGACCTCTTGTGGGTTGGTTGAGGAAAATGGATGCGAATGGCCTCAAAAGGGCGATTTTAACGAGCAAATGAGTTTTATAATTGTCTCTGAAGAAATGTCATCGGTTCCAG
>DATIHO010000062.1:0-20823 GCA_035480615.1 Chlamydiales bacterium
CCTGCAAAGTCGGTCCACCACAGAGATAGACACCACAGAGTCTGCGAAGCGCGGCAATTTTTGGGAGCGCGAGGGCTTCCCTCGCCTCTGTGGTATCAGTCTCGGTGGTTATAATGAATTGCTGACTTTGCAGGCCTCCTACTTCAGAGTGCTTTGGCACGGTTTTTGCATCTTATAATAGATAGAAAACCATAGGTGCTGCTATGAAACATAAGGATTTATTAAAAAAGCTCGCAAAGCTCGAGACAATCAATGATCAATTGGCGGCTGAACTCAATTACTTAGAGAAGCTGACCAAGGCAATCGGTTTTTCCGAAGGGCTGAAAACCTTAAAAGCCGCGGCAATGGATATGCTGGAATCGGACAAAAAAAAAGATTTTAAAGATCCGAAATAGCCGTATAAGAAGCTGCCCTAAAACAGACGCAACAAATCTTCTTCTGTCCAATGGAAGTTTTCCCCTTGGCTCAGAAGCTCTTCCGCAGCCTTGAGCTTATCTGCTTTGAGCTGCAACATCTTCTCTTCGATCGTACCTAATGTAATATATCGTTTTGCAATGACGGTTTTCTTTTGCCCAATCCGATGCGCCCGATCAATTGCCTGGTTTTCCACTGCATCATTCCACCATGGGTCAAGAAGAAGGACGTAATCCGCGGCTGTCAAATTGAGTCCAACGCCTCCGGCCTTGAGGCTCAATAAAAAAAGAGAGACCTCTGAATCTTGTTGAAACTTTTGCACTTGCAGAGCTCTTTCTTCTTGCGAAAGGGTCCCATCTAAATAAAGAAACGGGATATTCAGCTCTTTTCCAACCAGCTTGAGCATAGAACTAAATTGGCTATAAACCAGAATCTTCCTCTTTTCATTCAATGCCTCTTCAATATCTGAAAAGAGCCGCTCCATCTTGGCGCCCCGCAACTCTTGCCCAATCAGGCGAGGGTCTGTACAAATCTGTCTAAGCCTTAAAATCGCCTCCAAAATCTCCATTCGATGCATGGAAGTGCCATCTAGCGCCACTTTTTCCAAAAGTCCATTTTTAATTCCGTGCATATATGAATCATAGAGAGCCTGCTGTCCCTTTTCCATCTCAACCCAGGCAATTTGCTCCATTTTCTCAGGCAAATCGAGCTCCTCCTTTTTTCGCCGTAAAATAAATGGCGTGATTTGATGAACCGAAGCGAGTCCAGGCAATAGAAAGCGAAATTGCGATTCAATTTCTTCAGGCCGATTCTCCATGGGAGTTCCACTTAAAGCAATGCGAAAACGTCCTTTGAGACGATAAGCTGCTCGAGCTGTCTGAGTTGAGGCTGTTTTAATCGCATGAGATTCATCAAGAACGATCACTTCCCATTGAATTTGAGCGAGTCTCTCATCGCTTCGGAGCCGTGCGTAAGAAGTAATCACACAATGGGCTAAATCCTCTACGCCCGTATATACCGTCGCAGGCATTTGTAAAAACTTTTCGATTTCTGCTTTCCACTGAAAAACCAGCGATGCGGGCGCTACAATAAGAACCGGCAAATTTGTCCCAAGACAGGAAAAAAATGCCAGCACCTGAACCGTTTTTCCAAGCCCCATCTCATCAGCTAAAAGAGCTGAAAAGCCTTGGGTATATAAAAACCATAGCCAATCAAGCCCTTTTTGCTGATGAGGCAAAAGCGTTCCCAAAAAACTGGACTGTGCAGCTTTATGCTGCCTTTCTCCTCCCTCTTTAAATCCCAGGACAGTCCGAAACAGCGCCTGCTGCCACTTTGTGTCGTGACATTCCAAAAGAGGGATCAATTGAAAAGAAAGTTCCCGTCCCATTTTTAATGTCTCGCCTATCCATGTCCCTTCAAAAACCTGTCCCTTTTTTTTATCGAGAAGGCCTGCGCTGCTCCCATCGATCTCTACCCAAAGGCTTTTTTTTGAAAGCGCATTGCTCACAAGACGGGCTCCTACTTCTTTTTCCTGAAATGTGATTGTTCCTCGAGCCGAGATGCTGTGCCCGTCCCCTTGTAATTCCCACTCGGTTTTCGTTTGCCGATATAACCTTTTTTTATGACTCAAGAAAATTTCCCAACCAACATCTAAAAGCAATTCAAGCGCTGCGCTCACCTTATCTTCCGGACAAAAATATTGGGCGTTTCCAACAATTGTACGGATATACCCAACATCGATGAGATCTTTTTCCCACTCTTTATTTTCTTGTGCAAGATGGGCGAGAGAGCCCGATGTATCCATCAAAAAAAGCTGCGGGACACTCTCGTTTTGGATCCATTCAATGGGGGGCTCTTCTTCGAGAAATCGTTTCTTTTGGATATTTTCCAATCCTTGAGGACCCTTCAAAAAAAACTCGACCCATCTCCACGAAACGGATGATTGGAGCGGAAAGGCGTGCGTCTGCCAGATACACCAACCTGGCAATACTTTTTCACACATCTCCAGAGGGATGTCTTCTCCCTTGTAGTGCAAAAGAGCCCAAATACGCTCCCCGCTTCCTCTCCAGATCATTTTAGCTTTTACGGTCCAATCGCAATGCAATGGAGCGTTATTATATCTTACCCTTCCCGTCTTTGCGATTGCCTGCATAGCGGAACATGCATCCTTCCAAGGAATATCGATGTGTTGAAAAGCAAGCGTTTCGAGTGTACGTGAAAAACGGGTTAAAATTTTTCGAAAAAGAAAAAGAGCTTCACGATCATCCTCCGTTGCAAGTTGAGACAAGGTATCCCAATAAAGAATGCGGCGAGAACCCTTTTCTTCAATTTTGACTGATAAAGCAGTCTCTTTAAAGGAAATTACGTACTGCAGTCGCACCGCTCGGCAGCTCTTTTTCTAAAAGGCTTCGCGTTTTCCTTGAATGGGCGCACCCGCCCATCTTGACAGGAATCCGAACAGCACCCTTTATGTTCCCTCAAACAATTCAGACAGGAGAAGAAAAGGGCGTTGCAATCCATGTTTGCGCAGTTGTAATAGACATCATTTTTTGTTTTGCAAAATGAACAAAGAGCAATGATATCCTTTCGTTCATCCAATGGAATCACAAGCCGGTCATCAAAAACAAACAGTTTGCCCAGCCAGTGATCTCCCCCCTCTTCCAACCCATATTGAATCACTCCCCCGTCGAGTTGATAAACTTTTTGAAATCCCTCTTGTTTTAAAAAGGCCGAAAAGAATTCGCATCGAATGCCGCCGGTGCAATACATCATCACGGAAACTGTAGCCGGATCATGAGCTAGCTTTAGCTGCCTTGCATATTCAGGAAAATGGCGGAATTGCTCCAACTTGGGCAATTCAGCACCTTCGAAATGGCCCGCTTTCCATTCATAGTCATTGCGGACGTCGAGAAGAAGAGTTTGCGGGGAACGGTTTTCCAACATCTTTTTCCAAATCGCGGGAGAAATAGGCTCTGCTCTTTGAGAAAAATCCACCGGTGCGTCGATCGCGACAAGCTGTTTGCGATATTTTACAGTCATCTTTGGAAACGGATGTTCGAGAGCCGGGTGAACTTTAAACGAAATGCGCGCAAAACGAGGGTCGGAGCGCAGCCAATCCATATATTGTTTTGCGTGCGAAATGCTGCCGCTCGACTGACCGTTAATCCCCTGCTGGGAAATGTAAATGCGCCCCCGGAAATCCAGAGAGCTCAAAAATTCTTTATGATGCGCTACCAGATCATGGGGGTTTTCAATCTTCTCAATCGCGTAGTAAGCCAAAACCCAATATTCCATAGACAGAAAGTCTACAATAACGGCAAATACTTCAGCAAGAGCCTTAAAAACGGGTGACTTGCTCAAAAAACAGACATGCGGTATATTTTCATGCTTTAAACCGTTCTATTCTCGGAGAACCAATGGCTCGTTATAGAGGTCCTAAAAATCGTATCGCCCGAAGATTCGCAACCAATATCTTCGGGAAAGCTCGTAATCCGCTGCTTCATAAACAACACCCTCCCGGCATGCACGGCGCGAAGCGAAAGAAAAAATCAGACTTCGGAATCCAGCTTGAAGAACGCCAAAAACTCAAGGCCGTCTACGGCATGATCAGCTATAAGCAATTGGTCAATGCCTACAAAAAAGCTGTGTTATCCAAAGGAAATACTGCAAAACTTTTTCTTGAACAGCTCGAATGCCGTCTGGACAATGTTGTCTATCGGCTTCGTTTCGCACCCACAATTTTTGCAGCTCAGCAGCTCGTCACCCACGGGCACGTCCAAGTCAATGGGAAAAAAGTGGATCGCCGCTCATTTTGTGTCCGTCCTGGCATGACCGTTGCGATAAAACCGGCGTCTCGCCAAATGAAATTGATCCTCCATGCGCAGGAACAAGCAAACCGTGAAATTCCTACATATCTCTCTCTTGGAGAAGATAAATTTGCCGGATCCCTTGTCTCCTCTCCAGAGCTGGATCAAGTGCCCCTGCCTCTTCCCATTAATGTGCCATTGGTATGCGAATTCATTTCCCACAGCACTTAGAGACTGTTAGAAAAGGAGTGTTATGTCAAATACAATTAACTGTCTGAAAATACAAAATTTAAAAAGTGATATAAAAAATTTAAAAACAGACACAAAATATATATCACGTCGTATTTTGACTTTTGATTTACAAAACCACAACAATTTAAATACAATAGATAAAAATATAAAAGAAATCAGACAATTATTTGAAAACAATGAAACGCGATTGTTTGCTATCAACGATAGGCTCCGTAGCCTCAGTTCGACATATTCTTTTCAGGATGTCACTGCACTGGAGACATCCTTTCGTCCTGACATAAACGCAATTTATACTATACACAAACAAAATAAGGAGCAGCTCACTTCAATCTCGGACCGCATCCTTAGGGATATAATGCGCGAAGTGAGACGCGAAGTGATGCGCGAAGCAAGAGACAAATTGAACACATAAGCACCCGTGTGGATCAGGTTGTTTCGGTATAATCCCAAAAATCGACGATTCGACAACAGTCTCTCAAATTGCGAAATATTTTCAAATATCTTTTCAAAATATTTGACTATAATATTAAAAACATTTATAATGATGCAGAAGTATTATTAATTTTTAACTAAAAGGAATTGTATGACAAATATATTTATACTTGACAATCAGACGCAATCATATGTATTAAATAATATTAAAGATTTAGATAGTCAAATAAAAGACACAACAAATAAAATATCTAATTTTAAACCATTAAACACCATAGACAAAACATTAAAACAAATATCCGAACTAACAAAACTCACTAAAGACGATGAAATTACAATTTCTGCTGTCCGCAGTGATCTCCGTAACACATTTGCTAAATATTCTATTGATGATATCGGTGCATTGGAGGAAATCTTTAATCCTGCCATAAAAAAAATTGAGGATATACACATGCAAAATGAGCATCGTATCAACTCCATCTTGGTAAACACCCTTAATTGTGCGGGGATCAATTTTTGATAAGTGTATTATTATTGCCTGAATGTTGCATCAACGGGCGCTGATTTTTGAGGCGCCTTCAGTATATACCGAAACAGCTGTGCGATGATGAAAAACGATCCCAAAAAAAGCAATCCTGTCCCAAAAAACTGGATGATTTGCTGTAAAAATCCACGAGACATTGCAACCTCTTTTCCAAAGCATATCTGCAATGAGGCATCTCCCCAAAAAGAGCTCCAGTAAATAGTCAATAGAGAGGCGAAGACGCAAGCTATGCCAAGTTTGATCAAATAAATAGCAAAACCGGGTTCAATGTGTTCTTTTTGAAAAAGGAAGATAAAATTCATCCAGGCGCTAGCACTGGTCGCAAGAGCAATACTGATTGGCCCCAAATGGAAAACGAACACAAGAAGAATATTCAATAAAATATTGATTCCAACGGAAACAAGGGAAGCCAAAGTGGGAGAAAAATACGACTTTTTTGCAAAATTTCCCGCAGCTAAAAGCAAAACAAAACTCGCAGGTATCAAACCTAGCCCATAACCCCAAAGGCAATACAGAGTCTGCCGAACGTCATCCGAGCTGAATTGCCCTCTGCCATAAAGAAGATTCAATCCGGAAGCGCCTACAATAAAAAGTCCAAATGTGCAAGGCGCCATGAAATTGGCCGATTGCTTTAATGAACTGGATAACAATGTTTTATAGCGCTCAACATTCCCTTCCCTACAGCAACGCGCAAGCGGGGGAAGCAAAGCTCCCGCAAGGGCGAGGCCGAAAAGGGCCAACGGAAGCTGTTCCAATCGGATTGCGTACCAAAGATATGTCGGGCCTGAAAGATCGGCGATCCTTGCAAAGACGGCATCCAGCGCACTATTGATCTGCATAGCTCCAACCCCTACAATGCCTAACGCGGCCGCGCTCGCCATTTTTTTCCATTCCCCGGAAAATAGTTGAAGAGGATCTAAAGCATTTTGCTTTTGCATTTCTTTTCCAGCTTGCAACGCGGTGGCAGCCCATTGCACTGCAAAACCAAATGTAATCCCGATACTCAAAAACCGGATCGCCTTTACGATTGCAAACTGGCAAACGATCATTGCTGTGAGAATCCAAATAAAATTAAACAAAACCGGAGATGCTGCTGGAGCAAAATATTTTTTTTGACATTGAAGAAAAGTCGCATTCAGGGCAGATAAACAAATAAAAAACAGACCCGGAACCATCCACATGGCGAGCTCTGCAATTTCACGCCACGCAGGGTCCATGAACTCTAAACAAAACCAAAAAATCACTTCAATCAATAGAACGATAGATCCAAGCAAAGCAGCAAGCGAGTAAACGGAATCGCGATAAAAGCTGAAAGCCGCCTTGTGGCTGTGACCTCTGAGCGTTTCAAAATGGGGGATAAATCCTGCCTGAAGATTCCCTTCCCCAAAAAGCCGCCGCAGCAAATTAGCCAGTCGATATGCTACCATGAAAGCAGCCACTTCCGGCGCTGCTCCAAAACAAAACGCCATTGCAATATCTCTGAAAAGCCCGCTTAACCTGCTCAAAGCGGTTCCAGCAAAGAATTGTTTAGCAGATCTTAGAATAGAAAAAGAAGTGTCTTCCATTGTATTAATCATACCGGATCTATTAACATTGTTGCCATGATGAAACCCATTTGGCTCGGAGCTCACACATCTGCTGCAGGGGGCTCTTTCAATGCTTTGTATCAGGGGATGGAGATTGGCGCGACCTCCATCCAGCTTTTTACAAGCAATCAAAAACAATGGCAAGGGCGAACAATCAGCGAAGAAGAAATCCGGCTTTGGGAAAAAGCTCTTGAAGAAACAGGCATCCGGGAAGTGATGAGCCACGATAGCTACTTGATCAATTTAGGTTCGCCCAAGGCGGAAATTCTCCATAAAAGCCGCGAAGCGTTTCGCGAAGAGATCGAAAGATGCCACCTTTTGAATATCCCTTATTTAAACTTTCATCCGGGAGCGGCAACCGATAACGATACTGACAGGTGTATCGCGACGATTATCCAAAGCCTTCTGGCATTCGAACCACTTCTGCAAAAAGGAGCCACCCGCCTCCTCATGGAGACCACGGCAGGTCAAGGAACCAGCGTCGGCCATCGGTTCGAACACCTAGCGCAGATCATTTCCGGCTTGCATCAAACAATCCCTATCGGAGTCTGCATCGATACGTGTCATATTTTCGTTGCAGGTTACGATATCCGGGGAGCCGGATGGGAACCCGTGCTTGAAGAGTTCGATCGGGTCATTGGGTTATCTCATCTTTTCGCGTTCCATTTGAACGATTCGCAAAAAGATTTAGGCGCCCGAGTCGACCGGCATGCAGGCATTGGATGTGGAAAAATCGGCTTAGAGTCTTTTGCATATCTCATGAAATTACCGAGATTAAGAGATTTACCCAAATATTTGGAAACGCCCGTTGGACTCAGCGGCTGGAAAAATGAAATCATGGAATTACGAAAGTTGGCAGAATGAGAACGAAATTAAAGCAAATACTTTATGGCACAAACTCAAAAAACTGGATTGGCAAACAAGTGCATGTCGCCGGATGGGTCCGGACCGTGCGGGATCAAAAATCATTTGCTTTTATTGAAATCAATGATGGATCGACCCTATCGAATCTCCAAATCGTTGCCGACAGATTAGATCTTTTGCCGCAAATCACGACAGGGGCATCCGTTGCAGTTACAGGATATCTTGTGCAAAGCCCTGGAAAAAATCAGACGATTGAACTCAAAGCGGAAAAAATTCAGATTTTAGGCCTTTGCGACGCCACCCGTTACCCACTGCAAAAAAAAAGGCACTCTTTTGAGTTTTTACGCACGATTGCGCATCTTCGCCCCCGAACAAATACCCAAGGCGCCGTTTTACGTATCCGAAACGCCCTTGCGTTTGCCACCCATCTTTTTTTCCAGCAAAGGAACTTTTTATACGTCCAAACGCCTATCATCACCGGTTCCGATTGCGAAGGGGGGGGGGAAATGTTTCGAGTGACAACACTCGATAAAATGGACGATCCATCAAAAGATTTTTTTGGAAAAAAAACATATTTAACGGTATCCGGACAGCTTGAAGGTGAAATCTTGGCAACCGCCCTATCTGATATCTATACATTCGGTCCCACATTTCGGGCTGAAAATTCCAATACTTCCCGGCATCTCGCTGAATTTTGGATGATTGAACCGGAAATGGCATTTGCCGATTTGACAGCGGATATGGAATGCGCGGAGAGCTACCTTAAATTTTGCATCCATTACGTTTTGGAACATTGCATAGAAGATCTTGAATTTTTTAATCAATTCATTGAAACCGGCCTGATCGAACGACTGCGTATTGTCGCCACTTCCTCATTTGCTCATATTCCTTATGGGCAAGCCATTGAAATTTTGCAAAAAGCGCCCAAACAATTTGAATTTCCGATTTGCTGGGGAACTGATCTGCAATCAGAGCATGAACGCTATCTAGCTGAAGAGTATTGCAAAAAGCCTGTCATCGTCACCGATTATCCGGCTGCGATCAAAGCGTTTTACATGCGCTCCAACCCTGACGAAAAAACCGTCGCGGCAATGGACATTCTCGTGCCTAAAATCGGGGAAATCATCGGGGGATCTCAGCGCGAAGAGCGCCTTGATGTTTTGGAAAAAAAGATAGCCGATGCGGGTTTTAACCGGGAAGATTATTGGTGGTATCTTGAATTGAGAGAATACGGGACGACGCCGCATGCGGGCTTTGGTTTGGGATTTGAACGGCTCATCCTCTTTGTCACCGGAATGGAAAATATCCGCGACGTGATCCCTTTCCCCCGCTTCCCCGGCCATGCGGAGTTTTAATATGATTCCCGCGATTGGCATTGCCTCCGGCCTTGGGGGAAGGACCTCTCATGCAGGAGCAGGGCCTTTATTTTTACAAAAAGAATTAAAGATCGATCTATCCTGGCACACGCTCATCCAACCCAAAATAGACAAAACCCAAGATCTCTATGAGACCATTGCCGCTTTGAATCAAAAACTGGCTCAAGCTGCT
The DNA here is from genome assembly GCA_035480615.1 of Chlamydiales bacterium. Taxonomy (GTDB): domain Bacteria; phylum Chlamydiota; class Chlamydiia; order Chlamydiales; family SM23-39; genus CAIPFQ01. The sequence goes on from DATIHO010000062.1 coordinate 9,447, forward strand.
TTCCATATGACTTTAAAAGAGCCTTTTTTCCTTGCATTTGGCGGAGACCACTCTTCTGCGATTGGGACATGGTCAGGGGTGTCTTTTGCAAAAAAAGAAGAGGGGGATATCGGTCTTCTTTGGATCGACGCCCATATGGATTCCCACACTCCCCAAACATCGGAATCGGGCTATATCCACGGTATGCCTTTAGCCGCTCTTTTAGGGTACGGAGACCCCCGTCTGACACAGATTTTACACCCTGCTGCAAAATTAAAGCCGCGCAATGTAGCTCTTATTGGCATCCGAAGTTTCGAATCAGGAGAGGCTGAATTGTTAAAAAATCTGGGAATCCGGGTCTACTTCATGGAAGAGGTAAAAAAGCGCGGATTGGATGTTGTGGTGCAGGAGGCGCATGCTTTGATATCGCAAGAGACGATCGGATACGGGGTCAGTTTCGATCTCGATAGCATCGACCCGCAATGGATTCCGGCAGTCGGAACTCCCGTTCCCAACGGAATCGATCCAGAAGAGATGATCGCCGCCTTTTCTTTTTTTGAACATGCTGCTCCTTTGGCGTTCGAACTTGTTGAATACAATCCCTTTTTAGATGGAGATTGGAGAACTTTGGAATTCATTCGAAAAGTGATCAAAACAATAGAGCGTACTGTTTTTGCTTGTAGTGTCTGAACAGGAATGCACCATTGGAATAAAAAATGCTGCAGGAAATCAAAGAAGCGGAACACATCGGTGGATATAGACTGAAGCTTTATTTCAGAAATGGCAAGATCAAGATCTTCGATATGGAAGACCGATTAAGGACCGCTAAAAATATGTTTTTACCTTTAAAAGACATTGCTTTTTTCAGTAAGGTCAAATGTGAAGATGGCACCATCGTATGGCCCAATGGCGTTGATTTGTGTCCTGAGATGTTATTCAAATGCAGCAAAGACGTTCCCAAAGAAAACGATTAGTCTCTCCACCCACAAAAAGAACTAAGAAAAGTTTTAGAAAAAAACTCGTGTAGGCTGCCGGTGCTCCAAATCTTCAACCCCTCCTACATTTCTTCGGCAAAATACCTGTTTTGAGAGGGGGCTCTTGTGTGTTTTTTTCTACAATTTACGAGATGGCGCATTGTACATCAGCATAAGCGCTTTCTGTACAAGGAGTCCTAAGCGCCAGCATCGGATGATCCTTGTCACAATCCTCAAAAAAATACTCCGTTCCTATAGGAATTTCCAGGAAATCTCCTGAGCGAATAGGGATTGTTTCTTCTCCATTCTTGAAAACAAGAGATCCTTCTCCTTCTATGACTAGCCAAACAACATCAAAATCATCCTTGTACAATTGAGGCTCTTCTATCATTTCAGTGCCAATACGAAACCCCTGTGCTTCATCCATGATATCAATATCTCTTCGTGTTGGATAATTTATCTCTAGCCTACTACCTAGCAGCCCCGCCGGATTCCGTTTAGCATCATTTATTAGTTTTTTTAGAGCATCTAAATGGGAATGTTCTGTAATGAGATCATCTAAACGATGCACATCGAAAAGATTGGTCGCTTTTCTTCTATTCGCCAGCAAATTTTTAAAATCAGGGCACAAGAACCGAACGTTTTCATGAGAGACTCTAGAGCATCTAATGTGATTTACTGGGTATATGCGCCCAATGCCATAACTTATTCTACTAATCGAGCTTGTCATCTTTCCTCCTGCCTTCTGTCATAAAAACAGAGGGATTGTGCCGTAAATAAAATTTTTTAACAAGTCTGAGGTAAGACCGTGAGGTAAGACCGACCAGCAGCTCCCGCGCCAAAGGGAGCCGCTGGTCTATTGTTCTATTGTTTGATCGGTTGCTACAATTAAGAAGAATCTAGTAAGATCTCCATATTCAAACAATCTTTAACGGGAGACGCTATGACAAGCCCAGTATCACCATCTTCAAGACAACCGCCTTTGCCCACAGTCAACATGGCAACTGAAGAACAAAAGCAGGATACTTTAGCAATAGAAAATAAGTCTCAGGAACCTTCTTTACAAGATCAATTCGATGGCTTGATGATGCGTTATCACGAGACCGTGATAGCTGTGGACGGATGCAGTAGAGCCCAAGGCTTTATCGATGCAAAATATGTAACGTTAATCAAATTTGCACATGAACATCCTGAATTCAAATCCCAATTGCCGAAAAAACACTGCGCCAACGACGACGGATCACGTGGATTAGGAACCGGCGTATCCACTATCATTCAGGATGCGAGTAGCCGAGGGGATGCTTGTGCTTTCCAATAGCTCCCTGGATTTGGATCGACGCTTCAACTCAAAAATGATAATGTCCAGTTGTAAACTCATTAGAGGGTGTTAGCGGTTTTCAGCGTCTGTCGATTTTCGATGCTTTCTTGAGGGGTAGGCATCGAAAATCGACAGAAGCTGAAAACTGACAACACTCTCCTTAGGACTAAATTATGACATCCATACCACCAGCAGAAGGTTCCTCTCCTTCTACCCCAAGCCAATCCTCCAACCCAAGCCAATCCCCCTCCTCTTTCGCTACGTCCGGAAATCAGACTCCTCTCGATCAATTTTTTGAATCATTCTCTCCGGAAGACCACAAAAAATTCATGAACATTTTGTGCCAAAACATAGCGAATCAAATTTCTCGGTCTTCTAAAAAATATATCGAAGAACTTAGAGAAGAGCGAAAAAAAATCGAGGAGGGTAGTTAACCTGAGTTTTGAGTGCATTTCATAGAGCCTTGCCTCGAAATCTGCGACAATTCTCTATAAACTGAACTCAAAACTCAGGTTAGTAAAAAAAAATTTACTTTCCATTGAACTTCATCTCTTGTTTCGGTAAAATGTCGGCCTAATGCAAGAATCCGACCTCATTTTCATAGGCCCAGCGGAAGAAGGGATGCGAATCGACAAGCTCCTTGCGGAACGATTCCCTGAATATTCTCGCACCTATTTTCAAAACCTCATCGAACTGGGATGTATACTTCTCAACGGGGAACGAGCGATCAAAAGGATCATCCCTGAAGAGGGAGATGAAATCGAAATTTGCTTTCAAGCCATTCCCGGCCCATCCTTAACGCCGGAACCAATCCCGCTTGAAATTCTTTATGAAGACGAGCATCTTCTTGCAATCAATAAATCGGCAGGGATGGTGGTCCATCCAGCCCCAGGACATTGGTCAGGTACATTTGTAAACGCGCTGCTTGCTCACTGCGATGAAAAAATGCCCGGAAACGATCCCATTCGACCGGGCATCGTCCATCGCCTGGACAAAGACACAACAGGTATCCTCATCGCTGCGAAAACAATGCCCGCCCACCAAAAACTCATTGAAATGTTTTCTGAAAAAAGGATCGAAAAAATTTATTTAGCTATTTGTTGCGGACGTCCCTCCATCAAGACGATCCAGCTCCCCATTGGCCGCGACCCTATTCATCGCAAGAAGATGACCGTTCTAAGCGATGGACGCGAGGCGGTTACAAACATTCAGCTCGCCGCCTTTAACGAACAACTCAGCCTGGTCCTCGCCCGTCCTATAACAGGAAGAACCCATCAAATCCGCGTTCATCTCAAACATATGGGATGCCCCATTCTAGGCGATATGACTTACGGAAACGAACACTTCAACCATCTTTTCAAAATCAAAAGACAGCTCCTTCACGCCTATCGCCTCCATTTTGAGCACCCCATTACAAAAGATTTTTTAAAACTCTCCGCTCCGATTCCCGACGACCTAAAATCTTGGATGAGACGACTTTGCGGACCTTCTCTTTGCAACCCAGATCTTGAGTTCTGCTTAAAGTCTCGCTTTTAAAAAGACCATCTTGTAAAATTTGGTATTTTCGAACGACTCAATCAAAAGGACTACTATGAAAGAATTCGTTGAATACATCGTTAAAAACCTGGTCGATCATCCCGAGCAAGTGCGCATCAATGAAATTGGCGGAACCCATACTCTGATCATCGAGCTCGCTGTAGCACAACCTGATATTGGCAAGATCATTGGAAAAAAGGGGAAAACCATTAATGCCATACGCACCCTTTTAATGTCTGTCGCCAGCCGAAATAACCTCAGAGTCAATCTCGAGATTATCGAAGAGCCCAAAGAATAGATACGATTCGCAAATTTCTACTCAACGTTCTACCACACACGACATAAATCCAAGAAGAGGTGTTTGTTTTGACGTACACGCAGTGGATGACAGTGATGCCAGATCCAGCTCATGACAATCTCTATTGTGCGGTCCACAAAAAGTTTCACAATCGCGTAACGTCCTATCCGATGTTCTTCTCATCAGAACGCAAAGCGGAGTTTAACAATGTACAGGAGGCGGAAAAGTGGACAGAAAGATTTGCTCAAATGTGTTCCATTCATTTTGTCACTTGTGATCAAGATATTACGACGTATATCGATCATACACAGAATCGATCGATGGATCCTCAAATGCGCGAATGCCCTTTTGCAGCGGTGAGAATAACTCCTGACGGAAAATATACCTTTTGGGGCGCTGATACGCGGAGAGCAGCGGAAAAACTCGCTCTGGAAAAGGCGGCCATCATCGATCAGTTGCGGTCACGATGTGCAGTCTTTGTACCGCCACAAACACCCGCATGTTGTTGCGCCATTTTGTGATCCGTACAAAGAATTTTGTTTGATCAATTTTCCAATTGATCGCCTCCAGACTTATATGTTATAACCTCCTTGATTAACGACAGGATCATGTATGATGAGTAAAGTTAATTCTTCAACTGTTTGTCAAAATATTCATACAAAAGCGAGCGTGATTCGTTCGCAACCGAACAGCGTCATTACTCCATCCAGAGTAAATTGGGCAAAAATCGCCAAATATATCGCGATAACAGGCGGAGCCATCGTAGCGGGATATTTATTATTTAAGGGTTGTGCATCAGCAACTAAAGTTGTTGCTGCCGACCAACCTTTCGCTGCCAATAATTGCGCATCAGCAACTAGAATTCTTTCTGCCGACCAATGTTTCGCTGCCCACAGTTGTGAATCAGCAACTAGAGCTGCCAACAAATGTTTCGCTGCCGCCCAATGTTTCGCTGCCAACAAAGAGGTGATTGAATTCTCGAACGGCAAAATTTGTTGTGTAGGCGACCCAGATTGCAAAGGGCGCGAAGGAATACTGAATACCCCTCATGGATTGTCTTATACAGGGGAGTTTGCAGAGGGTCTACCCTCCGGCACAGGAAACCTGACTACCTCTGGTGGGTTGTTTTATACAGGGGAGTTTATAAGAGGTCGGCTCCTCAAAGGAATATGGGTTACCCCTGATGGAGAGACTTACCAGTGGGATTATACCCAAAGTGTTTCAAAAAACCGCGAGAACCTTCACGCAACTCCAATGTTATGAATTTTTGTCAAGGACCACTAATTCAGGAAATTGAAGTGGGCAGGAATGGAGAAACCATCGCCTTGCGAGAATTGAGCGATCCGGCTCTGAATCGAAGGACCACCAAAGGCAAATGCCGATTGGAAAATGTGTGCTCGATCCTTAAAAAGCTCTCCTTGAAAATCAGCGCAAGCTCAGCTCCATTGGATCCGAGAAATTCCGCCATAGCAGGATTATCCGTCAACCCTGGAGAGTCTTTGAAATTGATGAGAAATTTTGTGAGATATTCCATCGGAATTTCTCCTTCCGGAATCCAGATCCACAGCTCATCTTGATGCTTGTACGAGCCAGAGGCTCCACTATATACCTCTTCCGCGCTGACAATTGTACTAATCATGTGAATGTGCAGCATAATCTCAGGCTTTTTCTCAAAAACCGCCATAGCGGCATCGAGCCAGGCGCGGCGGATTGCATCAGCATGTTTTTGAAAAAAGGGAAAATTGGCTGCAAATAACTTCGTCTGTCCAACTCTGCAACAACCGTTTTGCTCTTTAGTGTCTGCAAAAAGAGGATTGGGCTTGCCATGAACGCAAAGCGCTAAATTGCGTTCCTCTTCCTGCTGCCGATGGTGGTAGATTTTTCGATACAAGGAATACATATCCTCATTTTGCAAAATTCTTTGCGCCGCTTTTTTCAAAAAATGGGAGTCGCGCGGCAAATCGGTAAAATCGATGATTTCCGTCTCTTTTTTCAAAGCCAGGGTTTTAAGTCTGTTTAACAGGGAAGCTACACATTCGAGATCGATTGCGCTGACTTTGCTTAAAAGATCGGTATCATTCAAAATTGCATACAGGAAATGAAGATATTCGACGATTTCCCGGTCAGGATGCACATAATAAGGAGTATTGGGGGAGATGAGTTTGCGCTGTAGTAATTTCAACATAATTGTATGAGAGACCCCTTTTCCACGGAGTTGCTCGTCAATCTCTTGCACGGTTTGTCCTCTGAGACTATATCGATCGTTCACTTCAAAAGCTAAATTCGCGACCAATGTATTGCAGGACTGGACATCGGCAATGACGGCAAGCGGGGGCGTAAAGGTATTCAGCTGTATTTTATGGTGATCGATCACACTAATCACTTCGATGTAAGAAGGAATCCCCATCTCGTCTGGATTGCAAAAATCGCGCAAGCTGACAGTACCGAGTTTCGATTTGCGCAGATCCGATGCGTAGATTGTGCCTACAGGCCACAATCTTTCTCCTTCCGGATAAGTGACGGTAAGAGAATGGTAAGATCCCATTTTATTTTTAATCTCATCTACATCGCTTCGGGTAGTGACAAAAGTGGGACGATGGCTGAATACGTTCAGTTTTGTCTTTAGAGCAATATCCATTTTCTCAAGCCTGGCGCACATCCGCAAAAAAGCGTCGTGCAGCGTGTGAATGGCAGATTCAAGGAAATGGAAAATATCGGATTTTTTTTGCGAAAAAACACTTTTGGATTCATCATTGAACTCAAAGAGATCCTTCAGCGCTTGAATCATCTGAGCCGATCCTTGAAATGGAACGTCTCCCATGGAGGCCAAGTGCTCACTTAAACGTTCAAAAGTGCAGTCAAGACCCTCTTGTAAACCAAGGACCGAAACAATAAAATGTTGCACATCTTCCCTTTGTTTCGAGCTAAACTTGGATGCAGGCTCGGAGTCTTTGATCTTTAACGCGAAAGTCTTCTTCAAGTGAAGACTTGCCATCTCGTATTGCAGATCTTCTTTTGCGAAAAGAGAAATAAGCTGCAGATGCAGGCAGTTTTCAAACCAAAAAATGCAGCTATGAAAAAGAATAATGATTTGATGCACTCCCTCTACATCGATATTGCGCCAATCGCCGAGGTAAGCACCTGCCGAATCCACAATGACAAACGATTTATGTTCTCTTCCGTGGTCCATCGAGACAATCGACTCGTCCAAAGAGACTCGTTTCATTCCGCTTTGCGTCATTAAATCGTTCCCCGTCAAATTCAACGCGGAGCGGGTCTTCATTAAATGGGTTAGAACAGCGCTGCCAAAAATATCTTTAAAAATCAAATCGATCTCGACCACAGAAGAAGGGGATCCCCCAGGCAAATTCCAAATATGCAACCCATCACCCACCCTCGCCGCGAAAGCGTCGAGCCAACCCCAAAAAGAGGCCACCATGGTATCGAGATCGGGAGATTTATGAGCCGTGACAAAATGGGTCCCTTCATACATTTTTCCCATTCCGACAGGAAAAAATTTTTGATATTCGCTCCGCGGAATCCACTTGCCAGCGATTTTGCCTCGGATATGAGAATTCTCTTCAAAGCTTACATGCGCAGATTGATTGAGCCACAATTCAAAACTTGTAAAGGTGTAGTGGCCGAGAATTTTTTCATTCTCTATCCGTTCAATGAATTCCAGCACCGCCGGCAATAAAAAACAAGGATCAGGCTCCTCTTTAATCCATTCATAAAGAGTCCTATTGACCTCTTCGCTCCTTTTCCGATCATTCAATTGAAGAAATTCTTGACGGCCGAATTTTTTTAAAACGGATCCAAAATCAGGAAATCGCCTTCTATTGACAAAGAGTTCTCCAAGAAAGCCTTGATCCATAAAACTTCATCCTCAAACGACGGATTGAGCAGGATTCGAACCTGCGACCGCCCGCTTAGAAGGCGGGTGCTCTATCCTCTGAGCTATCAATCCTTAAACCTTAAATAATTTACATGGACCGGCCCCTATTTTGCAAGGACGCCTTGCAGGAAATACCTAGTGCTCTTTCCCAAAAATCCTTTACACTGGTTATTATGCCAAATAAATTGCATATTGGCCTGATTGGAGCGAATGGCCGTTTTGGGAAAGCCATTCAGGCGCTCGCTTCATCCCGAGTGACATTGCAACTCTTTACAAAAGAGAACCCTCTTGACAGTTCAGCCAAAGTAGATGTGTTGCTCGACGTCTCTTCCGCAGCTTCTCTTGAAGAGCATTTGGCAATTGCGCTTCAAACAAAAACGCCCATTGTTGTCGGGACAACAGGGAACATCCATTCGACGAATAAACCCAAATTTCAGGTTCTTAAAAGAGCGGCGGCATTGATTCCCGTTTTTTACAGCGCAAATTTTAGTATGGGGATGGCTCTCGTGCATAAAATAGCTGGGGAGTGGGCCCGGAAATGCGATCCGGAATCTTTGGTTGAAATCATTGAAACCCATCACATGTCGAAAAAAGACACCCCAAGCGGAACGGCTCTTATGCTGGCAGAGGCCATCAAACCTTCCGGAAAAAAAGTCCACATCCAATCGATCCGGACCGGTAATATGGCAGGAAAACACGAACTGCATTTTCGAGGAGCGGATGAACACTTGATTCTGATCCATGAAGCTCAAAATCGCAACGGTTTTGCCAAAGGAGCCGTTTTAGCCGCCTGTTTTCTTGCACATCAACCTCCGGGCTTGTATACTATGGATTCATTAGACCTGACATAGCTTAAGATGAAAAATCTCTCTTTTCCCAATTTTGAAATCGGCATGGATGCTCCGCTTGCTGTCATTTGCGGACCTTGCGTCATAGAAAGCGAAGAGCACACCCTTTATTGCGCTAAAATATTGAAAGAAATTTTCTCTTCCCTCCCTTTTTCATTCATTTTTAAAGCAAGTTACGACAAGGCAAACCGCTCTTCCTCTGCCTCATTTCGAGGCCCCGGTCTTGAAAAAGGGCTTGCCATTCTTCAAAAAGTAAAACAAACGTTCGCCCTTCCTGTTACAACCGATATTCACTCTCCTGAAGAAGCTCTCGAAGCCGGCCGTGTGTGTGAGATGATCCAAATTCCGGCGTTTCTCTGCCGGCAAACAGATCTTTTATTCGCCGCAGCCAAAACAAATGCTGTGATCAATATAAAAAAAGGGCAGTTTCTCTCTCCTTGGGAAATGAAAAATGTGATCGAAAAACTGCAGTCCTGCGGCAAAGAGCAAATTCTGCTTACAGAAAGGGGCGCTTCGTTTGGCTACAACAATTTGATCAGCGATATGCGGTCTATTCCCATCATGCAAAATTTGGGCTTTCCCGTCTGTTTTGATGCCACGCATTCCGTACAGCTTCCCGGCGGTCTCGGGACTCTGACAGGCGGGCAGCGCGAATTCGTTCCAACGCTTGCCAGATCGGCTGTCGCGGCGGGCTGCAACGCAATCTTTTTGGAAGCCCATCCCAACCCCGATCTCGCAAAAAGCGATGCCAGTTCGGTGTATCCTTTCGCCGATTTAACACCGCTCCTTCATCAACTTGCAAGGATTTATGAGGCGGTATACCCAAAATGAATCACTTTGGGTATATACGAATTCTGTGCCTTACAACCCTCATCATAGCCTCTTTTGGCCTGCTTTACTTTGTTCATGTCCGCAAGACGCCATCCGACTTTTCTTGCTATCGCAGGCTTGTCCAAGAAAGCCAAGACCTTCATGCACAGGGAGCGCTTGCTGCATCTTCTGTCTGCCAAAGCAGATTCGAAGTCGCAAAAGACATTTGGATGACCCGGGAAGGAAAAAGATCGCATAGCCACATTCAAAGTGCCCAATCCAACCTTATTTTAACCCAGAAGAAAGAAAAAATGGACGGAATCGAAAGGGTACAAGATCTTGAAGGCTGGTTTGATTTTGAAGACAAAATCTACCATTTTTCTGCCGAATCCGGCTTGTGCCATTTCCCCTCCTACAACATCAAACTGGAACATCCGCTGATGGATTGCTTAGGCCAAGAGGCCGCTCGGGCAAACCGGGCAAGCTTTGAGAGCATGATGGGTCTGAATGGTATAAAATCTAAAATCCTTTTTTTGAATGGAGATCTTCGTTTAGCCTTTCATCTCAGAAGCAAAGAGAGTTTTGCAATGGCCGATGCCGGCAGATTCCATATAGATGAAAAAAAGATGATTCTAGAGAGCGCCGCACCTCATCGAGTCCTTTTTCAACAACAGGATCTCTCCATCAGCGCTCCTGCCATCACAATCGAAAAGGCGGTGCAGGGAATGGGCGATGTCCGCTTTTTCTTCTATCCTGACGAAGAATATGACTTTATTTGCGGCAAAAAACCTGGTTAAACACTACGAAGGAAAGCCGGTTGTCAACGGCCTCTCTTTTTCCATCCATCCGGGAGAGGTCGTAGGGCTTTTAGGACCGAACGGCGCAGGAAAAACGACAGCGTTTTATATGGCGATCGGATTGGTTTGCCCGGACAAAGGGGAAGTGTTTTTTAAAAGAGAAAATGTCACTTTTTTGCCCGTGCACAAAAGAGCCCAAATGGGGCTTGGATATCTTGCGCAAGAACCCTCCATCTTTCGCCATTTAAGCGTCGAAGACAACATTTTATGCATTTTAGAAACGCTTTCCCTCTCAAAAAAAGAGCGCTTCACACGCCTCTTTTCCCTTTTAGAGGAGCTCCATCTTACACATCTTCGAAAAAAAAAGGCGATTTCATTATCAGGAGGAGAAAGGAGGCGTCTCGAAATCACAAGGGCTCTTGTCACGGAACCGACGCTGCTTCTTCTCGACGAACCTTTTGCAAATATCGATCCATTAGCTGTCGCAGATGTGCAACATCTCATCCGGCATTTGAAAAAAAAACAAATCAGCGTCCTTATTACCGATCATAACGCAAGAGAAATTTTTTCTATTGTCGATCGCAGCTATCTGATCCAGGATGGAAAAGTGCTAAGAGCCGGCACTGTTGATGAACTTTTGACCGATCCGATAGCAAGGCGCACCTATTTTGGGGAAAATTTTCGGGTTTAAGAAGCTGTACTAAAACCCAGGCTTCGTCGATTTTGAGGATTCTTTTGGCCGATTTTTGGTTATTTTTGCGGGGGTTGTATACGAAGTTTGATACTATAGTGATTTAAAATTAAATTGGCAGAATCTGCTGCGTCGGCTCTGCAGCATCTTTTTTGTCTTCGCTCGCGCCTTGCCATTCGGCAATGGTCGCTCGCTCCAGAACAAAAAATCTGCGCAGCCTCCTTGCATATT
>DATIHO010000063.1:0-13217 GCA_035480615.1 Chlamydiales bacterium
TTTGGCCGATTTTTGGTTCTTTTTGCGGGGGTTGTATACGAAGTTTGATACTACCCCCGCAAAAAGAACCAAAAATCGGCTCAAAAGAACCCCAAAATCGACAGAAGCTGAGTTTTAGGACAGCTTCTTAGAGGGTGAAAACCGTGGGTTTCACAAAAAATCCGGAAGGTTTGTCGCCCCCCTCCCGGATTTGAAACATCAATCTTTGTGTTGCAATTTTTACAACACATTGTCTTGAGATACTTTGTCCCATACGAAAGGCCCTAACACGCCCACAGCCAAGCCAATCAAAGGCAGCGCGCAATGCCCCACAAAGCCAGGTGGTAGTTTCAGCCCCGTCCCACCTAAACCAACCATCGCCAAGTCAAGAACTCCTCCTACTAGGAGTCCCCCGCCCCATGATCTCATATTTTTCTGAAAAATCGCCTGAAGCCGGGTGAGTGTGAAGACATTCTCTGTAGCCTGTGCATAGTCCTCGCTTATTGCCTCAAACCCCATCTGCCCTTCCAGTCTTTTAAGACCATCAAATGCTTTGCCAGCAGCTGAGAACTCCTCAACAATTGAAAAATAATAGTTTTCCCATGTTTGTGAACTATAATAACTTTCTTTAGAACCAAAGCATAACAAACTAATAACATTTTGCTGCAGTTCATACAACTCGCGTCGTAGATCCTCAATTTTGTCCTGCATTGCACCCAACTTCGGCACCTTATCAACGAACTCCTTCCCCGTCTTTTGATACATTTCATCAGCCAGTTTTCGAGCCTCAGTCAATACATACGCTGGATCGTACGCCTGATCTTGAGGACGTCGAGCTATTCGAAGAATCAATTCTATCTGAAAATCGCTTTTTGCCTTCCGTATCGCCGCCGCTCTCTCCCCTGTTCCTTCCTGCGAGCACAGACTTAGAAGATAACGGAATGCGTCATCCCCAGTCATGATCTGGATATCGGGCTTGTTATCATACCATGTTGCCTCGGGATCCGGCATGCTATTCCCCAGGGCAGCCGGCATGACCTTTTTAATGTGAAATGCGGCACTTGCCGCGAATCTCTCTGCGTTGGCTGTAACGCTATTTTGTGGAAGATCTTTTATTTCCTTCTTATACGCGTCTCGCGTAGTCTGAAGATTGCCGATCTTATGTTTGATGGCTTTAAGTTTTGTTTTGCAATCTGTAATCGATTCTATCTGAGGATCATTCATGCGATTTTTGAGTTCTTGATTCAATTTTTCAAACACTTGTCGCCCATTACTGTTTGGATTTATGGCTGCACCTGCGCCTACAGCTTGTGGTGGGTTCATGACGAGAGTGAGAGCCTCGTTTGCGAGAGTTTGTACCCGAGAATACCTCTCCTTTTGCTTCCATCTCGCTAGCGTTGATGGCAACTCATTCAAGTCTTTGTGAATGCTGGTAAAATCTCTCCCAGCGGCAATTTGAGGAAGACCACCGTTTGGAATCCTTTGTTCGGATCTTATATTGACTAATGATATTGTCATAGAATCTCCTTCTATATATTTACTACATTTATTATTTTGTTGAACAATCTAATTATAACAATACTTTATATTTATTTAGAACATAAAAATTATAAATGGATTGATTTCCAATCATAGATATTTATTTTAATTATGAAGTAAAATTTTTCGCTATTAACAAATCATTTTTGCGAAAATTAATTTTTACAATATGTTCGAAACTCGACTTTGTACAATTTTATGATCAACTCGCTGGCGCTCGTCGATCATAAGATTGGACAAGAAAATTTTGATTTCTTTCAGCGAGGGGGCAAAGAGGCGTCGCTGCCTGTCTATTCTATGAATCTCATTCGAGAGAATGAATGCGATCGCTTGAATCACTTTGAGTATAATGATGCGAAAGCAAAGCTGAAGAAGATGGGAGGAACCGTCTCTGAAAGGGGTGCCAAGAGGACCTGTTGACAGTTCATCGACTTGCAGTCCCAATCTTCTACGAAAGACACTGCATTCAACAAATCCGACTAAAGTCAATGTTTGCGCTTATCGACATGGAGGCAGAGGAATATCAAGAATATTTTGTCTGGGAAAACGATGTCGCAAAGGTGGTGATACCATTTATCAAAAATAAGTTCACTTTGGCAAGGAAGCTGCACAAATTTTTGTGTCTGGAGCGAGCGACCATTGCCTAGCCCCAAGGCGCGAGTAACCCCAAAAATTTGTTGCAAAGGTGACGGAGCCAAAGTGAACTTATTTTTGATAAATGGTATAAGAAGCTGTCCTAAAATTCAGCTTCTGTCGATTTTGGGGTTCTTTTGAGCCGCTTTTTGGTTTTTTTGCGGGGGTAGTATCAAACTTCGTATACAACCCCCGCAAAAAAAACCAAAAAGCGGCCAAAATAATCCCCAAAATCGACGAAGCCTGTGTTTTAGGACAGCTTCTAAGCGGCGGTTGAAGCCACAGGAATTTCAACTAAAAAGGGGACATTCCCAGAATGTCCCCTTGCCGAGGCGAAAATGGGAAAAGATGGCGAAAGGTCTTGAATCTCCGATGAATAAACCCATATACCCAAAGTGATTCAAGAATCGGCCTTTGGGCATAACTCAGGTTAATAACCTAAAGTTATGGGTTTTTCACAACACATGCTCCAATTACAGCACTCGTGACTGCCACCGACAGACCGGCAAAATGTCTAATTGCTCTCGAGCAATCCTGATATTTCTCTTCCAACACGATTCTTACAGACGCCTGAAACATGCGCGCATGTTGCTACCGCCACCATCCCCACTACCGTCATTAGCAGAGCTCCCATCCCGGCGGGTATCGCACATGCTCCAATTACAGCACCCGTGATTGCCACTGCCTTAATGGTCGATTTCCTCTTCTGGGCTTTTTCCCACTCTTGCTGCCGTATGCTATATCCATCTTGTAGAGAATTCGCCTGGGGGGCAGTAGAGGCATATGGATGCTCTCCTTTTATTAGACAACCTAATTCATCCGATATTTTTTTCCCACCCAACTGCGGATTAATAACTTTGAGCTTGTTCTGTATTTCCGTTACACGTGTATTCCACTCCCCCATCTTATTTTCCACTGCTGGAGGAGGTGGTGGTACGCCTTGATTCTTCTTATACTGATTATAAAAACGAATGTCACCCGCATTCTCTTTCAGCTCACGGATCAATTTCTTTACCTCATCATCCAGCGCCTCTTCAATGCGATTCAATTGCTTTTTTCTTTCAGCTAATTGCTCTCGAGCAATGGCGATATTTTCCTTCCAATCCTCTAGCGTATCTACATCCAAGCCAGACTGTTCTAACACGTCGTCCGAGTCGAAGTTAAGGAACTTGTCTATTTTTGTTGTTAAATTCTGAAGAGCTTTCTCCGCTGTCTCCACTTCCTTCCATGACAATTTGTTAATGTTCTCATACCCTTGATCTGTCAGCGTTCCTAAGCATTTTAATCCATTAAGAGGATCCGTATCCTTGATTGCTGAAAAATCGTTTACAATATCCCGAATCTCCATAATTTCCCGCATGTTCTTTAGATGCTTCTCTTGCTGATCAATCTCCGTCTTCAATTGTTCTTTGCGAGATAGATTTAAAGTTTCCATCTCTTTGCTACCTAATATCTTGCGAAATCTTCTCAGGATATTCTCTGTCTTTTTTATACTCTCCAAATTTATTCCAGTCGCAACCTGAGCCATTTTATATATAACATCAGCCT
The DNA here is from genome assembly GCA_035480615.1 of Chlamydiales bacterium. Lineage (GTDB taxonomy): Bacteria > Chlamydiota > Chlamydiia > Chlamydiales > SM23-39 > CAIPFQ01. Next base: position 3,700 of record DATIHO010000063.1, read on the forward strand.
CCAAAGCCTTAGCCATAGCCGCCTTAAATTTTGTCTCAGCATCATTCGCAAGCCCGCTCGCCCTTTCCGCAATCTCTCCAAGCGCCGCCGCGTCAGGGTCCGCGTCAGGGTCCGCAGGGGCCTCCACCTCCGCGTCTGGGTCCTCCTCCAGTGCCTCCAGTTCCGCCTCCGCCGCGTCAGGGGCCGCAGGGGCCACCACCTCCGCGTCAGGGGCCACCACCTCCGCGTCAGGGGCCTCCACCTCCGCGTCTAGGTCCTCCAGTTCCTCCTCCAGTTCCGCCTCCGCCTCAAGCGCCACCCTCGCCGCCTCCGCCGCCGCCGCCGCCGCCGCCGCTAATTTATCCCGCTTAGAGTAAGCTTTGTTAGCCTCATGCAGAGCCCTCTCAGCCTCGGCCTTAACGCTCAGTATCGAAACAGCACGACACATGTTTGGACAGTTTTGTACTTGTCTTAAAATTTCTTTGGCGACCAGGTCACATTTTGCTGCTTTTGTCCGTCCTCTCGCCCAAGAAAAAGAATGTCTTGCCTTATATCTGTCAAGTAACCCTGCAAAACTTACCTGGCTTGTATTTGTAATGGGATTAATAGTCATTTTATTACCTTTTTTATTGTTTTTTATATATAATTATATCTTTATTTATATTACATTATAATTTATGTGTGTATTTAATTTAAACTTTTTAGTTGATAATTGGATTAATTGTTTGAAATGAAAAATGATTCGAACAGGATAGAATTGTCCATATACCCGAAGTGATTCAAAAATTGGCCTTTGGGGAGAGCTACCGAAAATCGATCAAAATAATCCCAAAAAGAAGCCTCACTTTGTAGACACCCTTTCAGTAACTTACATGAAGCAGAAAAGGAAATTGGCGCAATTTTTCAAGCAAGACAGGCTCTGCTTTCACCCCCCACGCCGCATCGATAAAAAGGGTTCCGAGCGAATCCGCCCCGGATAAAAATTGGATTTCAAGGGTCGATTTACCGGGATAATCGCGAAACAGGTCTTTCAGCGCGAGCACCCCGCTATGCCTTAAGCTATCGGCATCTACTTTTATAAGGAAATGTTTTGTCTCTTCTTTAAGCGTCATGGGCTCCTCTTTTTTCTTTCTCCATTTTATGCCCCCCTCTTTATTTTGCGCCTTCAACCGATCGCAGAGATCCTCGAGCTTTTTCGACTTCGCTTCATCCAGGGCGGTTAAGTCTTCCAGGGCCTTGGCAGAAAGCTGAAAAGCCTCTTCTTTTCTTTCGATTTGAAGAATTGCGTAAAGAAGCTGGTTCTCTTTTAAAAGATGCCCCTTTTCTTCAAAAAGTTCCGGCCAAACGGGAAGCTCAAAGCGATGCAGTCCGTCTCCAATGGTTAAAATAGCGAATTTTTTTTGGCTTTTGGAAGAGATTTTCAAAAGGGCGCTCTCCACGATAAAAGCGGCGCGGAAAAAGGTTCCATCGGCGAGTCGTTCAAAATCCTTCAAAGGGACGCAGGAGAGTTTTGAAAGCAATGCGGGGTAACTATCCATCGGATGGCCTGTAAGATAAAATCCCAAGAGCTCCTTTTCCCGGGCGAGCATCTGGACGGAAGAGGAGGTTTGAACGGAGGAAGGGGGATCCAAAAACGGATTGGCCGCCTCTTCGATCAGAGAAAAAAGATTCAAGACGCCAAGCGAGGCCTCTTTTTGTTCCCGAAATGCGTGTTCGTACATCCCTTCGACGCTGACGCGAAGGGCATCGCGACTCCAGCCGGTGAAATCAAAGCACCCTGCGTCGCAAAGAAGCTCGATCTGTTTTTTGCCAATGCGCGTTTTATCGATCCGTTGAATAAATTCATAGAGATTCTGAAACGGCGCCCGTTTTCCCCTCTCTTCAAGTATATGTTCCACAACGGCTCCGCCGATCCCGCGGATGCCTGAAAGACCAAACCGGATCCCGTCGGAAGAGGCCGTAAACTCGCTGCCGGCCTGATTGATATCGGGAGGAAGGACGGCGATATTCATCGAGCGGGCCTCTCCGATGAATTTTGCCACTTTTGTCAAATCAGCCAGATCGCAGCTCATGAGAGCCGCCATCCATTCTTTGGGATAATTCGCTTTAAAAAAAGCAGTAACATACGAAAGGTACGCGTAAGCCGCGGCGTGGGATTTATTGAATCCGTAAGAGGCGAATTTCTCAATCTTGTCAAAAATACGCGCTGCCGTTTCCGAATCGACCCCCTTCTCTTTCGCGCCGCGAAGAAATTTTTCCCTTTGCCGGGCCATCTCCGCTTTATCTTTTTTCCCCATCGCCCGCCTCAAAACATCGCCCTCGCCCAAGGTATATCCGGCCAGGGCGCTTGCGATTTGCATGACCTGCTCTTGGTAAACCATGACGCCATATGTCTCGGAAAGGATCTCTTTCATGAGCGGATGGTCGATTTCAATCGCTTCGCGGCCATGTTTGCGACTGATAAAAGAGGGGATCATGTCTATTGGGCCGGGCCGGTAAAGGGCGCCGACGGCAATGATTTCTTCGAACGTGTCGATATGAAGCTGTTTCGCCAGATCCTGCATGCCGCTTGATTCGAGCTGAAATACGCCAAGCGTTGCGCCCTGATTGAGAAGATCGAATGTGGGACCGTCGTCTAAAGGCAAATTGCCCCAGTCGATTTCCTCTTGCGTCCGCCTGGCAATGGCGTTTGTGCATTTTTGGATGGAGGTGAGGGTTTTTAAACCGAGAAAATCGATTTTCAGCATACCGACGCTTTCGACCGGCTTCATAGCGTATTGCGTAACTGCCATTTCAGAATCTTTCGCGGTGCAAATCGGGATATGATCGGTAATGGGATGGGCGCAAATAATCAGCCCTGCCGCGTGGGTGCTCGTATTGCGGATGGAGCCTTCCGCTTTTTTCGCCATTTCAAGGACCCGCTTTGCCTCTTCATCGACTTGCATAAGACGGGTCAATTCAGGATCGATTTGAAACGCTTTTTCCAAAGTCATGGTTGGGTCTTCCGGGACAAGAGCCGCGATCGCATTGACTTTTGAAAGAGGGACGTTCAAGACGCGGCCGACGTCGCGGATGGCCATCTTGGCCTTCATGGTGCCAAAAGTGATGATCTGCGCGACTTTCTCCTTCCCGTATTTGGCAATGACATAATCGATCACTTCCTGTCTTCGATCCATGCAGATATCGACGTCGATATCAGGATAGGAAATCCGTTCGGGATTGATAAAACGTTCGAAAAAGAGATGAAAGCGAAGCGGTTCGATGTCCGTAATCCCGATGAGATAGGAAATGATGGAACCGGCTGCGGACCCCCTTCCAGGCCCCATCGGAATGCCCTGTCTTTTTGCCCAGGCAATGAAATCATAGACAATGAGCATATAGTCGCACATCCCCTTCGACGTGAGGATGCCAAACTCGTATTCAAAACGGTCGAGGACAACCCGATTTGGGTCTTGATGGGGAAGCTTCTTTTGTATGAATGCAAGAGTGTCCGGCGTATAACGCGTTTTGATCCCTTCCAAACAAAGATTTCGCAAAAACAGCTCCGCTTCTTTGAGCCGCTCTTTTTTAGAGATCTCTTTCCCTTCAAGATGGGGAGGGATGAAGACAGGATAGTGTTTTGTTTTGAAATCGAGCTCGCATTTGCATTTTTCCGCAATGCGGATCGTCTCTTCAATCGCTTGCGGCAGATCGGAGAAAAGGGCGCGCATTTCCTGAGGAGATTTAAAGAACAGCTCATGCGTGGGCTCCGCCTCTCTTTTTGGATTGGGAACTTTGTGTTTCGGATTGCCCTGGCTGTCTCTTTCCCAGATCTCGCAGGGCTCGCCTGATTGAATGTTGAGAAGAATTTCATGAGCCTTCCAGTCGCTTTGCGCAATGTAATGAATGTCATTTGTCGCCACAAGAGCGATCTTGTATTGTGCCGATAGATCGATCAGCCTGGCATTCGCTTTTTGCTGGTCCGACACAAAACTTTCCATCTTTTGCAAAAGCCAGCTCTCCTTTTCGATCCCGTCTTCCCGGATCCGCCCATCCGTTAAAGGATGTCTTTGGATCTCCAAATAAAAATCATCTTGGAATTGGGAGCGGTACCATTCGATCTCGCTCAAAAGAGCTTCTTCATTTCCCTGCAAAATTTGATAGATCACCGGGCCATTCAAAGGCCCCGATAGACAAATGAGTCCTTCCGCATGAATCTGTAAAAGCTGCTTATCGATTCGAGGCTGATAGTAAAATCCCTCTAAAAATCCGGCAGAAGTGAGTTTACAAAGATTGCGATAACCGATCGCCGATTTCGCAAGCAAAACAATAGGAAACCCATTTGGGATCCCTATTGTTTTCTTTTTCTCGAACCGCGATCCCGGAGCCATCCAAATTTCGCAGCCCAGGATAGGTTTTACACAGGCAGCTTTACAGGCTTTATAAAAATCGACTGCTCCATACAGATTTCCCTGGTCGGTCAATGCGAGCGCGGGAATTGAATCTTTCGCCGCTTTTTCCGCAAGATCGGATACGGACGCAGTTGAATCCAAAATGGAAAACTGGGAATGGACATTGAGAGGAATCCAGGTCATTTATTCAGCCTGTCGAGACTCTGCCTGTTTTGGATTTGTTTTCACAGACCAAAGAGGTAAAATCAAAAGAGCCCCGATGATGCTGCAAACTCCCAGCGTCATTAAAAAACTATCCCATCCCCACTCTTTGATCACCGCTCCAAGCGGCCCCCCCGCAACGGCCGCTCCCAAATAGGAAAAACAGCCGGCAAATCCGGTTGCAGTCGCCGCGGCCTTTTTATGCGACAACTCCGCAGCGGCCAAACCAATGATGCTTTGAGGGCCAAAAATAAAAAATCCAAAAAGAAAAAGAAAAGCGGCATCGAGAAGAGGCCAAGAGATATTTGTCATCTTAAACGCGCATAAAACGGCAATGATCGCCAAAGTAAAAAGAACGTTGATCGGATTGCGCTTTCCGTTAAAAACCAAATCCGAGATCCACCCTCCCGCGAGACACCCCAAAAATCCTCCTACTTCGAACCAGCTGACGCAAAAACCGGCTTGAATGCTTGAATACCCTTTCACCTCAATGAGATAAAGCATGCTCCAATCGTTTACAGCAGTTCGTACGATATAGATAAAAAAAGAAAAAAACGCGAGAACCCAAATAAATTTATTACGGATTACATATTCTAAAAGAATTTCCCTTGTCGAAAGCGACTCCTGTTCAAGATGTATCTTTTGATTTGGATAATCATCGCGAAATTTTTCAATAGGCGGAAGGCCTAATGATTGCGGAGTGTCTCGCAGCCGGTTCATAATGAAAAATCCAGCAGCAATGCAAATCACGCCGGGAATGTAAAGCGCAAAGCGCCATCCAAAATATTCGGCGCAAGCTGCGGCAAGAATCGGGATCAGGGCGCCGCCCAAATTATGGGAAGTGCTCCAAATACTCCACCACCTCCCCCTCTCAGACTGCGAATACCAATGCGTGAGCAGCTTTGCGCAACCGGGCCATCCCCATCCTTGAAATACCCCATTCAACCCCCAAAACACCGCAAAAGCCCAAAATAGGGAGGATGCGCCAAATAAAATATTGAAAACTCCTGTGAGAATCAAACCAATAGACATGAAATAACGGGGATTCGATTGATCGCCCAGGATTCCGCTTAAAAACTTACTCACTCCATAAGTAATGCTTAACACGCTGCCGAGCAGACCCAATTCAAACTTGCCCAAACCCAGCTCTGCCTGCATAGCCGGCATGGCAAACACAAAACTTTTGCGGGTGAAGTAATAAAAAGCATATCCCAGATACATTGCATAAAAAGTACGGAGTCTCCAATATTTATAATTTTTTTTTACAATAAATTGGTCTTGAAGTTCTTCCGAATACGGGGCCGGTTTAAAAAAATCTAACATGCTCATAATCCACAAAAGAGGGTATCGGCCAAGAAGCTGTTTGTCAAGTTGAGAAAAAATCTATACATTGCAAAATATGAGTTCAATAGAACCGAAGCCGAAGCCTGCGCGAATTGAAGAGACAAAACGGCGTACATATGAAGAAGAGCGGGAAAAAGAGGAGGGTCAGCCTCCCTCCGACCCCTTAAATCTGACCGGCATTCTCGCAGTTCTATTTGACAAAGTGCTTTTTACATTAAATCATCTCATTCAAAAAAATCTCGCCCGCGGCCAGGAAAAGCCGGCGCGCGAAACTCTTTATTCAATCAAAGCTTCCTTTGAAATCCTAATGCAAGAAGATAGAAGCCAGGACGCCGCATTTTTAAGTCAGCTCTCCGACCTTTGGCAAAGCCTCCTGGAACATGCAATTCAGACAAATACTCCCTGGGCCAAGGGGATGATCCAGTTGATTAAAGAGATCGACAGCCAGCCGGAAGAAGAGGAGCATACCCTGGGATATTATTTGGAGCAGTGTGCCGGCCAAAAATGGCTCCCTTTCCCTTACATGGATCTGATCCAAAAAATCCATCACGACTACCGGATGAGTCCCTCCTCCAGCTTGCTCACCCGATGGGTCAGGATGATTGAAGAAATCTTGAGTCAGGAATAAATTCCCGTTATACTGCTTCATATGCAACTTCAAATCCCTAAAGGCACATTTGATGTGCTCCCCGCGCATTTAAGCGAACCTTGGACAGCCTCCTCTCTATGGCAATATGTGGAGGAGACGATTCGAAAAACGGCCGCTGATTATGGCTATGGTGAAATCAGAACACCTATTTATGAACGGACCGAACTGTTTGATCGGGGCGTTGGAGAAACTTCAGATATTGTCACAAAAGAGATGTTCACCTTTCTGGATAAAGGAGGCCGCTCTATGAGTTTGCGCCCCGAAGGGACCTCTTCCGTGGTGCGCTCTTTTATCGAACATCGCCTGGCGAATTTTGGATCGGTCCATAAGTTTTTTTATATCGGACCCATGTTTCGCTACGAAAGACCGCAATCCGGACGGTATCGGCAACATCATCAATTCGGCGTAGAGGCGATCGGAGTCGCAGCGCCCGAACAAGACGCTGAAACGATCGATCTCTTGCTTGAAATTTATACGCGACTTGGTATCAAAGGATTAAAGGTTCACCTCAACACAGTTGGAGACGCCGCGTCTCGAACTGCCTACCGCGCCTCTTTGATGCAATTTTTAAAGCCCCATTTTCTCGAGCTGTCAGCAGACAGCCAAACCCGTTTTGAAAAAAACCCGCTGCGGATTCTGGATTCCAAAGATCCCAAAGATCAGGAGATCTTAATGGACGCCCCCTCTATTTTGGACTCTCTTTCCGATGCGGCCAAAGAACATTTCGATCAGCTTTGTGCCAGTTTGGACGATCTCGGCATCGTTTACAGGATCGACCCCAAAATTGTCCGAGGGCTTGATTACTACAACAAAACGGTATTTGAAGTGGTGTCTGACAGTTTAGGGGCGCAAAGCACAATCGGCGCCGGAGGGCGATACGATGGACTCATGCACCTTTTTGGAGGCCCCGATTTACCGGGCGTCGGATTCGCAACCGGTTTAGAGCGCGTTTTACAGGTCATGATAGCGCAAGGGATGCATCCCCCTAAAACCGACCGCCCTTTTATTTATTTTATTCCCTTGGGAGATCAGGCAAGGGCCAAATCATTAAAATTCGTGACTCATTGCCGACACCAGGGCATCTCCGCCTCGATAGAACTCAATACGCAAAAAATTCAAACAGCCCTTCAAAACGCGGCGCGGCTCGAAGCCGTGTATGCCGCCATCATTGGAACAGATGAATTGGAAAAAGGGGTGATGCAACTCAAAAAAATGTCGACTCGCGAAACGCGCGAAGTGCCTTTTGCCGAATGGCCCGCGTTTCTAAAATCTCCGCGTGAGTAGCGAAAAGGTCTACTTTCTAAATAAGGAAAAAATGAGCGAAAGAACCATGCTGAAAAGAATGGACGTCGTCAATGGAATATAAAGCGTCGTGTTCCCTTTTTTAATCACGAGATCCCCAGGCAGCTTGCCTATCCACCCTGTCAACCAGGGAATAGGGACTTTAAAATGGATGAGCACTCCCACAATAACAACCAAAAATCCGGCAAGAATTAAAAATCGACCCATTAAAACAACATTGAAAAAATCTGAGGTCTATTCCATCGCTGAGGTAATGAAATCTTTAATCGCATCCGCGTTCCGCAAGCCAACGATGCGGCCTACTTCATTGCCATCTTTCACTAAAATCATCGTGGGAACAGAGGTGATTTGAAAACGGCCGGCTGTTTGCTGTTCGACATCAATGTCTACTTTTCCAATCGCAGCTTTTTCCTGCATTTCTTGAGCGACCTGATCCAGGACAGGAGTGAGCATCCGGCACGGTCCGCACCAATTCGCATAAAAATCGACTAAAGTTACCCCGCTTTTGACCTCTTCGTCAAAATTCGCATCTGTTAAATGTTTGATATTTCCGTGTTTTGTCATAAAAATCCACCTTATCAAGGTTTTTGTGAAACCATGTACCAAGTTAGAAAGAGTACTGCCGATAAGAAAAAGTCTCTAAAGAGGAAGATTCTACCTTGCCTTCCATTTTGTGTATATATCCAAAGTACTTTGGGCAGGGCACTGACCATTAAAAAGATAAGGAATCGAAGGAAGTCCGAGGAGAGCAAATTCGAGATTAGGCAATCGGCTACTACGGCTCTATTCAGGCAATCTTTCAGCTCTAGGAACAAGGCGAAAAGTGCCGGGTTTGGCTTGGGTGTAACTTGTCCAAGAGCTACGAAAGAATAAATGTTTCAATAAAACAACTCTGTCTCGAAGATCGTGATGATTAATAGCTTTGATGGCCTCTGGATGATTCGCTAGTGCGGCAGTATCAGCGTAATGGCGAGAAAACCTCTCTGGCATTGAGATGTCGAGCGGCCGATGATATTCTGCGTGTAATATCGTGGACTTTTCCCAGAAAGTTCGCTCGATCTCTAGAGCAATAACTTCACATTTCCAATCGGGAAATGCTGTGGGGAAAATCTCAGCAATCCAGGGTCGTATTGGATAGCGCCCAGTGGGTTGCTGATCAGTTAAAGAACCGAACTCGAGCTTTACAGAACGCTTGATGTAGGCAAACCCTGTTGGCAGCGATGATGGATAGTGAAAAAAAATTACTGGCGATTTAGTTTGAGGGTCTTTTAAAAATTCGAATTTTGCCCGCTCATGTTTTCCCAATATGCCCAATGCTGATGCTTCTAGCATCGGCATAATCTGAGTTTGAACAGCACGTTCACATGCTTCCTCAGCTTTTCCCCACCATTTATCAGCTTGGCTGCGATTGGCCGCAGATTCAGGCAGTCCAAGAAAGGCTGGAGATAGCGAAAGATCAATATCCTCAGAAAATCGGTTGATTGCTCCAAATATCTTTGATAGGGAGGTGCCCGCTCTTCAAAACTTGATCAAACTTGATCATACCTAACCAAATCGTCAACTTTTGATCGAAGGCTACCATGCCCTCGATTTAATTTCTTGGTGCTGCAATCTAAATTGCTATTTTGCCCCCGCGGATGTATTTCTACACC
>DATIHO010000064.1:0-76842 GCA_035480615.1 Chlamydiales bacterium
TTATACCATTTATCAAAAATAATGTTCACTTTGGCAAGGAAGCTGCACAAATTTTTGTGTCTGGAGCGAGCGACCATTGCCGAATGGCAAGGCGCGAGTGAAGACCAAAAATTTGTTGCAAAGCTGACGTAGCCAAAGTGAACATTATTTTTGATAAATGGTATTAGTGGAAGGCAAAAGAACTTCAACGGAGAAAGGCTACGGGCCCGTGGCTATGCAGTATCGACTGTTGGATTCGAAGAGGCTCAAACCAAGGCTTATATCAAGCAGCAAGAGCAACTTGATGGAATTCAGGGGAGTGAGGAACCAGGATCGTTTTAATCATCGGCGCCTTTGAGGCGCTCGTAAAAACCAAATAACGGCGCCTTCGAGGCGCTCATAACCGTCAAGCCTCTTGTTTGAGGCAACAGTAGCGATTATCCACCTGGCAGCCTTTTAGGCTGCTCCTAATCTTTCAAGCTCCCCGCTCTGCGGGGACGTTATGACTTCTTTCAAAAAGATTTTGTATTCTTTTGCGATCACGTCTTTGGTTTGTTCGGCAGTCTCAAGCATTTGTCACTCATCCTTTACAAGACAGAAGTCGATATGTGACCTATTTTCTCTCTGGGTCACAGCTGTCACAAGTGGCACAGCATCATATCATGAGGATTTGAAAAATGAAATGTTTTTAAGCTAGTTTCGTCTAGTCTAGTGCGTAAAATTTGCGTAATTTTGGTGTGGCTGCGTAAATTTTTGGAGTCAGATTTTGTTAGATTTTATCTATGAAAAAGGCTCGGATTTTTCCGAGCCTTTTATTTTGGAGGTGGAGAGACGCATTCAGAACTTTTGATTGGGCAAATATGAAGTCTTTCATTAACATTGTAACTCAGAGTTTTTTAGAAGGGTAGAGTGGGAATAAAGTTTTTTAATGTTCTTATTATCATATCTAGTCTTTTTAGCTTCTCTGCATGTCAAAAAACTAATACTTCTCAGTGCAAGACCGTGTTTATTTACAATGGTCCAGGCGTTTCTCAAGAGAGTCTTAAGCAGACAGCGGTTGCGGTAAGGAATGTATTGCCAGATTACCTTATTGAGTATATCGGTCCTCTGCAGGTTATTAACGATTTCTGGGAAGAAAAAGCAGCCTTTTTTATTCTCCCGGGAGGTGCCGATATTCCTTATACGAAGGAATTAAATGGCCTTGGTAATCAAAAAATTAAGAGCTATGTTGCAAATGGCGGGGGATTTTTAGGTATTTGTGCAGGTAGTTATTATGCAGGTGCGTTCGTCGATTTTGCCAAAAATACATCTCTCGAAGTTCAGGGTAAACGAGAACTCGCTTTTTTCCTGGGTGTAGTAAAAGGACCAGTCCTTGCTCAGTATGATTACCTTTCCCAAAAAGGAGCTCGAGCTGCCCGATTGACATGGGTTGCTTCAAAGGGTTTTGAAGAAGGTGAGCAATTTACTGTCTTTTATAATGGAGGCGGTTACTTTGAAGAGGCTGCAAAATTCCCTAACACTTCTGTTCTTGCTTACTATGACGAAGAAAAACAATTGCCATGCATTATTGAATGCCAAATTGGAAAAGGAATAGCCATTTTGAGTGGGGTTCATTTTGAATACGATCCAGCTCTGCTGGATTCAAATGATGAGTATTTAAAAACGGTGATCCCTTTGGTTTCTGAAGATGACCAGCATCGTGAGCTTTTGCTTAAGCATTTGTTTAAACGTCTATTGTCAAAAGATGTCTAAAATAAAAAAGCCGGGTTATACCCGGCTGGATTGGAGGTGGAGAGAAGCCCTCGCGGCGGGCGAAGCGCCCGTCCTACCGGGCCGGCGGTCTCGGTCGGTTTTTCGAAACGAAAAACATCGCCCTCAACTCGATTCTCTCACGCAAGGCAAATTGTTGCCTTGCTCACCTCCAAAAAAAAAGCCGGAAAAAATCCGGCTTTTATTTTTGGAGGTGGAGAGAATCGAACTCTCGTCCTCAGCAAACGCTACATCGATGACTACATGCTTAGTGCCCTTTTATTAAGTCGGCCTTGCCGGAAGGCGCCCCGCTCGGGGCCGAACTAAGCCATTTAAAGTCTCGGATTCCCACTGAAAATCGCTTGAAAGGCGGGATCCATACCAAGATGTATGACGGTGGAACTCTGGAACTCCTGGTCTGATTCCAGGCCACCGATCAACTTCAGCGGTTAAGCTGCGAGTTGATAATTAACGTTTTCTTCGTCAATTATTGATTTAATCGAATGTTTTAGGAGGCCAACGATCATCCTCCGCATGCCACCTATGCTTTGTTCCCAAGTCGAAACCTTGACACCCCCGCATGAGACACGAATCTCATGTCCAATGCGGGAACGTTAAGAACCCGAAAACGGGTATAAGCATTAACAACCTGAATAATGGGTTTATTCATCGGATATTCAATGCCTTCCGGCGTCTTTTCCCGTTTTCGCCTCGGCAAGGGGGGCGTTCCGCCCTTGCCTTCGGCTCCAAACGGAAAAATCTGCTCGGAAGGCATTTGAATCTCCTGCTGAATAAACCAATTATTCAGGTTAACAGCTTCTAGCCCAATTATATCAAAAAAGAGAAATTTTTGAAAGGGGTAGTATTTTAGGTTTGAAATTGATAAAGTAAAGGCCTTTGGAGAGGCTTTGATGTTCTATTTCGATCAGAGAGAGAGCGTAGCTCAGAGGGAAGAGAGAATCCTTCGCTTTTGGCAAGAAAGCAACATGTTCGAAAAATCGATCGAATGCAGAAAAAACAACCCCCTTTTCAGCTTCTACGACGGCCCCCCTTTCGCCACCGGATTGCCTCACTATGGCCATATTTTAGCCGGCACCTTAAAAGACGTGATTCCCCGGTATAAAACCATGAAAGGCTTTTACGTCCCCCGAAGGTTCGGATGGGACTGTCACGGGTTGCCTGTGGAAAATGAGATCGAAAAAGCGAAGGTGTTATCAGGCTCCGCTTCCATTGAAGAATTTGGGATTGCCAAATTCAACGAAGAGTGCCGGAGTATCGTGCTCCGCTACACAAGTGAATGGAAAAAAACTGTCAATCGGATGGGAAGATGGGTCGATTTTGACAATGCCTATCGCACGATGGACCCCTCTTTTATGGAAAGCGTTTGGTGGGTTTTTAAACAACTCTTTGAAAAAGAACTGGTCTATGAGGGGTTTAAGGTAATGCCCTTTTCCTTGAAGCTTGGAACCCCTTTATCCAACTTCGAGGCGAATCTCAATTATAAAGAGGTAGACGATCCCTCGATCACGGTAGCTTTTGAATGGGTTGAGGAACCGGGGACTTATTTTTTAGCTTGGACGACAACCCCCTGGACTCTCCCTTCGAATTTGGCTTTGATGGTGGGAAAAGAGCATGAATATATCAAAGTGGCTGATCCACAAACGGGCAAAAAATATGTGCTCGCAACAGCGAGATTGGCCGCGAATTTCAAACAAGAGGTGGAAGTTCTAGAGCATTTTAAAGGCTTTCAGCTGGAAGGAAAGCGATACCGTCCTCTTTTCCCTTTTTTCGCAGAGAAAAAAAATGCTTTTCGAGTCATTTTGGAAGAGGTAGTGTCAATAGAAGATGGGACAGGGATTGTCCATTCCGCCCCCGCTTTTGGAGAAATGGACTTTTTTGCTTGCAAACGGGAAGAGATTGAGCTTGTCTGTCCGGTAGATGCAAATGGGTATTTTACAGCTCAAGTCCCTCCCTATGCAGGCCAGCTTGTCAAAGACGCCGATTCGGCGATCATCCGTGATTTAAAAAAACAGGGCGCTATTTTTCATCATGCAACGATCCGGCATCGCTATCCATTTTGCTGGCGATCCGATACCCCTTTAATTTACAAAGCGGTCCGCTCCTGGTTTGTAGCTGTGGAAAGCATCAAAGATCGACTGATTGCAGCAAATGTCGATATCCATTGGGTGCCAGGATTTATTAAAGAAGGCCGTTTCGGAAAATGGTTAGAAAACGCGCGCGATTGGGCGATTAGCCGCAACCGTTATTGGGGGACGCCGATCCCTTTGTGGAGAAATGAGAAGGGGGATCTCGTAGCCATCGGAAGCGTTGAGGAGTTGAAAACACTTACAGGGGCGGAGATTACCGATCTGCACCGCCATTTTATCGATGACCTCACGTTTGAAAAGGATGGCCATCTTTTTAAACGAGTGCCGGAAGTATTCGATTGCTGGTTTGAATCGGGATCCATGCCCTATGCTCAACACCATTTTCCTTTTGAAAATAAACAAATTTTTACTCAAAGCTTTCCCGCTGATTACATTGCCGAAGGAGTCGACCAGACAAGGGCCTGGTTTTACACCTTGACGGTCCTCAGCGTTGCGTTATTCAATAAACCCGCATTTAAAAACGTCATTGTGAATGGAATCATCTTGGCCGAAGATGGCAATAAGATGTCCAAACGGCTCAAAAATTACCCTGATCCCGAGACCGTCATCGGAAAGCTGGGCGCCGACGCGGTACGGCTCTATATGCTAAATAGTCCAGCCGTAAAAGCGGAAGACCTCCGGTTTTCAGAAAGAGGAGTAGAACAGACGCTGAGACAAGTTCTCATTCCATTTTGGAACTCGTTCGTGTTTCTTGCCACCTATGCAAAGATTTATGAATGGCGCCCCTTTTTTCTAATAAATGAGCTTCCTTCCGCTTTGATCGATCGATGGATTTTGTCTTTAACCCAAAAATTGATCTCCGATATCGAATCGGGAATGGAGGCTTATCTTCTCAATCAAGCGGTCGAGCCGCTTGTCGGATTCATCGACCAATTGACAAATTGGTACATCCGCAGATGCAGATCCCGTTTTTGGGCAGACCTTGATACTCCAGATCGCCGCGAAGCCTTTTCGACTTTATATACAGTTCTGTTGCAGCTTGTAAAAACAGCAGCTCCTCTCATTCCATTCTTAAGCGAAGCAATTTATCTGGAGTTAAAAACCGATCAGATGCCTGAATCAGTTCATCTTTGCGATTTTCCTCTATATGATGCACAAGTGCGCGATACAGAATTGGAAAAAGAGATGGCCGCGGCTCAAATCGCTGTATCTCTCGGACATTCTTTAAGAAAAGAATATAAGATTAAAGTGCGTCAACCTTTGCCCACAGCCCATCTCATTACATCCAATGGCGAACTTCTCCGTTCTCTTGAGCAACAGGCATCGCTGATCGCAGATGAACTCAACGTCAAAAAAATCGAGCTGCATCATGACGAGACGCAATTTGTCCAATGGCATGCCAAACCCAACTTTCCGGTTTTAGGAAAAAAAATCGGCAAGTTAATGCCAAAAGCTCAAAAACTGATTCAAAATTTTGATCGGAAACAAATCCAGCAACTGGCTGCGGAGAAAACGCTTTTCATCGAGATTGATGGAGAGAGGATCGAATTAAATTTAAACGATGTTCAAATCGATAGAAAAGTAAAAGAGGGGCTGGCCGCAGGCAATGAAGGGGATTTAACCGTAGCTCTCGACACATCGATAGATGAAGAACTGCTTGTTGAAGGTCTTGCCCGTGAGTTAATCAACAAAATCAATACGATGCGCCGTGAAATGGGTTTGGAAGTAACAGATCGGATCCGAATCCGGATGCAGACAACGCCTCGAGTGCAAGAATGTTTTTCCCGGTTCAACACCTATATTTCAGGAGAAGCGCTGGCTGTCGATATCCAATTCGGCGCAAATGATGGGGTCGTTTGGGATCTCAATGGCGAAGAAACAGTCATTCAGATTGAGAAGCTTTAGCTTCTGAGAAACTGTCTACGAACCTATCCGGATAAGAAGCTGTTTGTAAATGAGGGGGCAATTTTGTGCCTGTTTGCAAAATTCGTTCTGAAAGTCTGCTTCTTCTGCAACATCCAGCGGGAGTTTTGGAATGTAGTTCGCAAGATGACTACAAACCACTTCCCTATGGATCTCCGAATGGCTAATCGAAAACCCATGCTTTTCTAAAATTTTTTTATAATCTCTCACAGAGGGAACTTCCCAATCTTTCAATACTTCCTTCCACCGGGGCATCTCTGCCATAGTCAAGAGAATTTGATTTTCGAAAGAATCGGATAAAGCGCCGACCATCCAAAATTCCGTTTGTTGATTTTTCAGAGATGTTAGTAAATTATTTTTTGTATCAATAAAAATAAAATTTTGTTTTGAACAAGACAATATAAATATTAATATTGCATGAATAATTTTCATTAGATTTAAATCTCTGTGATTTGTATGATCTTTGTCTGTGAATTATGTAAATTATATTCGACACACTCTTTATTCGCCAGATACCTATCATCGACGATTTGATTTAGATTTTTTGGCAGCGGGAGAATTCAGGCGCATTGCACTTGCCTCGCTTCCTTTTATCGCAATGTATCGTCCTGTGGGATTTTCTTTATCTCTCGGGATGAATGCGGCGAGAACCTTTACCCATTTACAGGGAACGCTCAAGGCTGAAACACACGGCAAGTGGGCCGAGTGTGCAGTGGAAACGGCAAAAGCGTCTTTAAGCATCTTAACACTTACGGCCGCCTTATTTCATTTACCCTCTTCTCTTTTTATAACGAGTGGATTTGACGCAGTGCAAGGCGCTCTTTTGACTGGAGATGCGTTTTTAAAAGCAGACTATGCAAAAGCTTTTGAAGAAGCGCTCCAAACCTTGGCGACTGTCGCTTATCTTGGGTTTATGGCAACAGGAGCTCTTGAAATGATGCTTACATTTTCTTTATTGCAGGCCGCCTTGTCTCTTTATCAGGCAAGGAAAGAAATAGTAGATGGGCACTACATCGAAGCGGCTGCAAAATTAGGGTTAGCGGCAATGCGCATTTCGTCTGCAAAAACCTATCTTCGGTTGATCGAAAAAAGAAACGCGTTCATGAAAATAGAGCAGATCCGTTCCATTTTTTTCAAAATATACAAGGGTAAAGAAGCGTATCATTTAACAAGGCATCCATTAATTTCTTTGCAAGAGAGGATCGAGGCGAATGAGGTGATATTGCAAGATAAAGATGGCGCGGATCTTCGTTTTGGATCCCATTTCCATGGAAATGGGGGAACCCTGGTCAAAGGGGAAAATCTTGCATTTCGAACGAAAATCATCGATGGAGAGGAGATGATTGAGCTCGATTTTAAAGTCAATCACGCCTTTCGCAGTAAGGTAGATGTTGCGCTTAAGCAAATCACCAGCCTGCAGCCAAAAGAGCTGAAAGAAATTTTATCCCTTGCGGGATCTCATGCGGAAGCGATTACAGTGGGCTTTGCCTCGTTTTTGCCGAAAGAGTCTCCCCCGGGCGTGGCACATGAGATTCACATGAAAAACCTCGGGACGATTTTAATCGGCGCCAATCCAGACTCGCCCACCTTGTATGATCGAGTGATTGTGCGCATCAAATCGGATCAAACTCTTTACGAGTTGCACGAAATGCTTTCCATTTTAGATTTAGACCAGGCTCTCTGCCTATCTACAAATGAGGAGATCGAACGGTTGAAAATGGGCCATCTTTTCCGCACTTTTTTCCCTCGAGAAGCGATTGCCATCGAAAGAACGGAAGAGTTCTTTCAGCTTCCTTTAGAGGACCTGAAACGAAAAATGTTTGAGAAAGCGCCGGAAATGGAAAATGTATTTAATACCTATTTTCATAAGATGACAGAAGAACATCTTTTTTGCGGGAGGGTTCGCTATCGGATTGAGGGATTGGCAGAAGCTGCCTACAATGCAGGAGCAAGAGGCCTTACCGCAGCCATTATGGGCGCTTATACAGACAAGGAGCTGTTTCATCGAATCGCCTCGGTACTTCGATTGGGGATGCTTGCGACGGAAGTGCGCCATGCAAATGATTTAGGGATGCATGGGCTCGGCGTTGGGGTTGATTATATGAGCGGAGGGGCGGATAGTGTGTTTACCCAGCTCATCACTGAATCGCACATAAAAGAGAAGATCCCGTTGGATCATTTTAATTATTATAGCAAAGTCCGGCTTCTCTTCTCATTAGACGCATTGGAAACAGGCACTTATCAATATCATGAAGACCGTTTTGGCCATCGGACAACTGAAGATCATAAATGGTTCGATTGGTTTCGTGACGAACCCTATGCAAATCGGGACAATATTTTAGAATTCATTGAAAAAGAAAATCGAAACCCCTACTCACATGAAGATCAGGAGGTGATGATTAAAGAAAGGATCGCCCCCTCTTTTCTCAAAGCTTTGATCGTTGAGGATGAGAAAACAAAAATCGATCTGATTCAGTATCTGGAAGCATGCGGCATCATGCAAAACGGCAAAGTCTTCGATCGTACGGCAGACGAATTTATTCGGATTGGTACGCAGATGACTGAGGATCTTATTCTTTAACAGTTTCTAACGATCTCTAAAATTGCAAAGGTTTTTGGAGTTTTCTTCTGATATAATAAGCAGAACCGATTCCGATCGCAATCGCACTGCACCACACAAGGAGATTCGGGAAAGTGAGATGGGGGTAAGGGGGCTGTGAAAGCCGGCCCCAGCGCTCTCCAGAAGGCCAAAAGAGAAAGCTCGGCCCACCCCGGATATTATCTGCGGGAACGAAGCCAAATTGCCGGCTATCGGCGCTCATTGCATGGTTATCTCCCAAAGCAAGATACATCTGATCCGGAACGACCAATCCAAACTGGCGGATGAAACTGGCGTCGATTTTTCCATCGCTATGGAGAGGAGGGCCGGAATCTTCAAAAGGGAAATAGGGATTGACCGAAGTAGAGATGGATTGCTTTTGATACTCCCTTTTGAGGAAAAGGATCAGTTCGGGATCATTTTTTTTCACAATCGGCGCACCGAGAAGATAAAGATCGTGATCGCGGAAATACGCATAACGGGAAGGAAGGGCTCGGCTGTTTTGAGACGGATTGTAAAAATTTAGAAATTCAATGCCAAGATTATAGAGCAGCTGCACCCTTTCAGGATCTTTTCGATACAGGGGATGATCGGGAGGAAGCAGGCGTGTGAGGCCGCCCCAAAGAATTTTATATGCTTTCCCGTTTTGGATTTCATATGTGCCGTCAGGGATATCGGCAAGGTGGGGCAGATAGGAGAGAGTTTCCGGATGTTTGATTTTCATGCCATATCGATAGGCGGTCCCTTTTTCTACCGTAAAACGGCCTGTGATGAGGTTTTTGGCAATTTCTTGGATCTGCTGTTCATTTAATGCCATGAGAGAAGTATGCGATCCAAAATCGGGTCGCAAGCGATTCTGTTCATCCCGGATCCATTTGTTATTTTGAAATGAAGGATGGTGGGTCAGTTCAAGATAGAGGAGTCCCTGTCCAATGTCTTTGGCTGATCCCGGATAGAACTGCTCCGCTTGCTTGGGAGTGAGTAGGCGAGCCATTGCATAATTTTTAAACCCCCAAAGATCGCTATATTGAGAGATCCCCGGCTTATTGACCAGCAGCTCTCCTGAAACTGTACCGATTTGGTTCCCCTTTAATTTCGCAACCGGTTGATTCATTTGATAAAAGGTAGCGGTAGTAAACCGGCCGTCTCTAAAGTGCGAAGTTTCTACTTTTCCATCAAAGCGAATAAAAGGAATGTGTTCTAATGATTGCATCCATTCAGGATTGCGAAGCGCCGTAATTTCTTTTCCCTGCGCGTCAATTCCATAGATCTTCCCTCCATAAAAATACAGGGTATCTCCCGGTTTTCCGATCAACCGTTTTACATAGAGTTTTTTTCCTGGAAAAAGATAAAAGTAGGTCGTATTCGAATCGGGGATGTCCATGTTTTCTCCGGAAAAGACAAAAATACCTCCCCGTTGGGCAAGAGTTGGATCAAAATAAAAGTGAGCAGGCCTTAAAGGAACATTGAGTCCATAATCGGTTTTTGAGACGACAAGAAAATCCCCCTCTTTTAAAGTCGGGCGCATCGATCCTGTTGGAATGGTGTAGGGCTCAAACCACATCGTCCGGATGATAACGGCAACGAATAAAGCAAAGCTTATTTTTGAAATGAAATCTTTTGTTTTATCCCAAAAAGTTTTTGGCATAAATCGATTTGTCGAGATGAGAAGCTGCTGGCTGATTTGAGAGGCGATCACAATATCTTTTTGAAGGATCGCAGTTTGCAAAGATTTAAGATGAGATTGGAGCCGTTCTTTGGATGCTGGATCTAAATTTTTTTCTTTCCTTCGATATAAACGATAAGATTCGCGTAAAAAGCGTCTTATCTTGCTAAGCGTGTAGAAAGAGGTGACGTTTTTTACAACCATAAAGCGAGGATAAGGCATCCTCTAGTAAAAAACAAGACAATTATAAAGGATGCCAGGCAAAAGGTTTGATGGTTTCAGTATAGGAATCGGCATGGCCAATAGGGACTAAAAGCCAGATATAACAATGATCGGTTGTAAGGACCTGATTGAGATCCTCTTCCTCAATTTCAAGAGTGAGCAGCTCGTCCTTTCCTTGGATAAGGGAATAAGAGATAGGGCACAATTCCCTCTCTTTTGTCGTTACGTCAATGGCAAAAAGATTGAAATTTTGAAAATATTTAGGACTTTTTAGAAACAGTTTCAGTCCTTTTTGAGTTTTTTTAGGATCTCCTATAAATTGAGGGATTCTTCTCGGAAATTTACGATAGGGGGAAGGGCAATGCTTACCGGTATCGATTGTCCGCAAAGCAAGGTTTGCATGGGATGCTTCCACTTGTATCCAGAAAGGAAAAGGGAACCGTCCTTCTTTATCAAAATAGAGAAGCACTGTATTTCCTGAAAAGGGAGTTTGATCTTTTGGCCAAACCGTCTCGTAAACATCAAATTGCATCCCTTCTTGCTTTTTGCCTTCAAAGAGGGCGGGAGGAGACCAAATTTTACGGTTGTCCATTTCTCCCTGGGAGGGAGGGGGACCAATTTTTCTCCTGTTTTCATGAGAAACAGGTGTTAAAGACAGCGAAAGCAGGGTTGCAATGAGACTTTCCTTTGTCGAGAGCTGAATCCACGCTCCCCTTGTAAAAGAGTAGCATTCAAGAATTTCTCCATTGGATCGCTGTATTTCAAACATGGACCAGGAAGTGTGGCCGGGAGCCTTCCCTTTGATCCATTCATGCCAGGAAGAGGGTCTTGTTTGCAGATTTTCCACAGGAGCGCTCACCTCTTCTAAAACAAAGGAGGTGGGATTGATCGAACGAATAGAGAGCAGGGTGATCATTTTTCCTCCTTCCATGACGAGATAATCGCCATTTGAGGCAATGCTTAGCCTGTCTTGTACAGAAACTCCAAAAAAAGAAAGGCAAGCCGCCAGGAAGGCAACAAAAAAAATTCGAATCATACGGCCTTTGATTTTAGCTGATTATCTCTTTTCTGAGCGATCTATGATTGTATTAGAGAGACAAATGAAGTATACACAAAATCAAGTATTCATGAGACAACCATTTTTCCTGACCTTATCCCTTTTTATTTTGATTTGGGCTTTTGGGGTGTTGGACTGCGTTGGATCGAAAGAGAAAAAAAAATCTTTGATGACTGATCTGACTTTCGATGAGATGTATTTTTTTGCGGATCATCCAACGATCCGTGAGCAAGTGATGGACATCGATCGGCAACTCATCGAGCTTCAAGATATGAAACGGGGGTTTGAAGCTCGTGCTTTAAGACACGAGGATCAAGCGCAACGACTTCAATTTGAAGACAGGGCTGTTTTAGAGACGAGGAGACATCTTGACCTTGCAGACGAGAACCGGGCAAAAGCGGCAAAGGTGCAAGAAGAAATCGATCGTCTTCAAATTGAAAGACGCAAATTATTGCAACGCACATGACCCTGCTTGCTCAAAATCTCGCACTTTTGACCGACCTGTATCAATTGACCATGATTTATGGGTATTGGAAGGCGGGAATTCATGAGAGAAAAGCGGTTTTTCATCTCAATTTCCGTAAATGGCCTTTCAAGGGGGGATTTGCGATAGCGGCAGGACTGGAAACAGCGATCGAATTTTTGCAAAATCTCCAATTTTCCAAAACCGATCTCGAATATTTGGCCTCGTTGCATGATATAAAGGGAACGCCATTATTCGAAAAAGAGTTTTTACATTTTCTCTCCGCGTTTCGATTTCGCTGCGATTTTGACGCCGTTGCTGAAGGAAGTCTTGTTTTTCCCTTTGAGCCGATCATCCGCGTAGTGGGACCGATATGGCAAGCGCAGCTTCTTGAAAGCCCAATGTTGAACCTCATCAACTTTCAAACGTTGATCGCAACAAAAGCAGCCCGAATTTGTATGGCGGCGAATCCTGATCCGGTGATTGAATTTGGGATGAGAAGGGCACAAGGGCCTGATGGGGCTGTTTCCGCAACAAGGGCGGCATATATCGGAGGCTGCATCGCAACATCGAATGTCCTAGGGGGCAAGCTTTTTGGCATTCCTGTCAAAGGGACTCATGCTCATAGTTGGGTGATGGCCTTTGACAAAGAAGAGGAGTCTTTTCAAACGTTTGTGGATTTCATGCCCAACGGATGTGTCATTTTGATAGATACTTATGATTCGATTCGAGGAGTCAAACGGGCCATCGAAGCTGCGCGCAAACTAAAGGCAAAGGGAATAGATCTTTATGGAGTGCGTCTTGACTCGGGAGATTTAGCCCATTTAAGCATTGAGATTCGAAAAATTTTGGACAAAGAGGGGTATCAAGAAACGAAAATTATGGCGAGCAATGAGCTGGATGAATACCTCATCTTAGACCTGAAGCGGCAAGGAGCGAAAATTACAGTTTGGGGCGTGGGAACCAATCTTGTAACCGGAAAAGAACAACCGGCGCTTGACGGGGTGTATAAGTTATCGGCGATTCAAGATATTCATGGGACATGGCTTCCCAAAATTAAGCTTTCCGAACAAATGATCAAGTCGACGAATCCCGGAATGTTGCAAATCCGTCGATTTTTTGATGGAAAATATTATCTCGCCGATTGCATTTTTGATGAATTGACAGACATCGATTTGCCCCTTCAGATTATCGATCTCTTTGATCCCAATCATGTTAAAAACTTTCCAAAGGGGACATGCAGCGAAGATCTTCTCATTCCTGTTTTTCGGAGCGGCGAACTCGTATATCATACTCCTTCATTGCAAGAGATTCAAAATACAGCAAAACGGGAGTTGTCGAGACTGTCTCCAAATATGGAGCGTTTTGTCAACCCGCAGCCCTATTTAGCCGGATTGGAAAAAGGGCTCTACCAGAAAAAACTCAAAATGATTCAAGAATTGAAAAATCCATGAAAAAAGCCTTGATTATAACTGATATGCAGCGCGACTTTATGCCGGGGGGCGCTTTAGGGGTCAGCGGAGCGAATCACATGATCCCAATGATCAATCAGCTCATGTTGAAATTCAGCCACGTGCTTGCCGTACGTGATTTTCATCCTATAAATCATGTAAGTTTTGCTTCGACTCATGGAAAAAGGGTCGGAGAAACGGTCACAGTGGGCGCCTCTGAACAAATCCTTTGGCCTGATCATTGTGTGCAGGGAACGAGAGGGGCAGAACTTGCAGATGGGCTTTCCATAGAGCGGATCGAAGCGATTTTCAACAAGGGGACGGACCCGTCGGTTGACAGCTATAGTGCCTTTTTTGATAGCAAACGACATCAATCCACCGGCCTTGAGAAATATTTAAAGAATCATAAGTTGCAGGATCTTTATTTTGTAGGAGTCGCCACTGATTATTGCATTCTCTATTCGGTTCTGGATGCATTGGCGCTTGGGTTTATAGTGAGTGTAATTATCGATGCATGCCGCGCAATCAATAGGAAACTGGGTGATGAAAAAAAATCGATCGATATCATGCAGTCAAAAGGAGCTCAAATCATTGAATCACTTAAGGTTTTTTAACCTGCGCGGCTGGCGTTTTTTAAGCCTTCATTTGCTGATTGCAAAAGAGAGAGCACTTCCTGTTTCGCATTTCCTCCGGATTGTTTAGCGGTTTTGTCTCTATATTGCTCCAGTGCAAGCTGGCTTTCAGCAGTCTTTTCGGACATCTTGGCTTGAAGCATTGCTGTAGACATGCCTCCAAGCTGAGGCAGGTGAGTGGAGGTGAGCGAGATCAACTGTTTGTCATCGGCATTCGGGAAAAACAAGCCGCAAGCAAGAAGCGCAATAGAGGCCAGATGGATATTGCGATTCACTTTGCCATAATCGCGTTGAAGGTCTGTGGATTGAAGATTTGCATGCGTAAATCGATCTTTCATTGTTTTGATGGCTGACTGATCGTTTGCGGAGATTTTTCCAAAGGCTGTAAGCAGCTGAGCAACAAGCTTTTGAATTTCAAAAATGTAATTAAAGGGTTGAATATTTTCTTGGTTTATTACATCCATGCCTGAATAGAGGGTGTTTGTATCGAGATCGAGGGCGGTAACTGCTGACATCGTTTTTCTCCTTTTTTATAAATCCTGTATTTCTGAGGCGATAATCGCCTTATGAAGCTCTTGTACAAACGCTTCAGACATCTCTATCAAATTTTGCACGCGGGTGACCTGCTCCCCCATTTCCATCCTGATGAGTTCTGCAAGAGTATCTAAAGTTTTCATTTTTGCGGAGAGATCGTTCATCCTTTTTTCAACAAAGGTTTTGCCCATTTGAGTAGTGAATGTTACGCCTGTACTGGATATTTGAGTGATATTCAAGGCTTTTTTCGCTGCCTCAAACCTTGTAACATTGGATGCGGCTGCAGAAAAGATTCCATTGGCGGAAGCGCCGATGCCTCCGCACAGCCCGGTGCCGAGTTCCAAATAAAGAAAACCGGTTTCGATTTGTTGGGCGAGTTTTTTTTGCATTTCAATGGACTTCGTAAACCAGGAAGCAATGGATTGCCAACCAATGGTATCGTTAACGACTTTGTTGCCCAATCCGAGCAAGCCGGAAGCTAAGAGCAGAGTGCCCCATCCGGATGTAAGCGTCAGACCAAGGGCAATGGATGTCCCCGCGGCTAAATATTGAGCAACGGACCCTAAAACGCTCCAATTGTCTTTTGATGCCGATTCTGCAACATGTTTTCGGAAAGCTTCTTCTTTCTCTTTCTCAAGTTGTGCGATTTGGGCTAAATCTATGTCTGTTTGTTTTTTGAAAAAAGCGGCCTCTTTTGCCATCACCTTTTCAACCTGCCCATGCATTTCAAGAAGATCGAGCATATATACCCGAGGTGGTTCCAGCTGAGGGCGCTGATGCATCACGGGCGCATCTTCCCAGTGTTTGCGAATCGTTGATGCTCCATCGGATTTTGGAGAGTGTCTAGCGATTTTGACGTGGTCAACACTCCAACTTTCAGGCTGGTCGGGATATATTCGGTCTAAATAATGAATCGAATTCATGCGGAGATTTTCCATTGTTCTTTTAGAACAGCGATTTTTTTTTCTAATGGATGATTTTGTTCAATTCTTGTAGCCGCTTGATGCAATGCCTTGGCCCCCTCTTTTGGATCAAGCAAGGAAAAGTAACATTCGGCAGCGTGAAAATGGGGATAAGGATCTTCTTTTTTGAGTAAAGAAGCCATGGCCCATGCATGCAAAGCATCGAAGTAGCTTCCACCTTCCTGCAAAGCAGCGCCCAATCCAAACCAAAAACGGGAATCTACAGGCCGTCTCGCGCAGAGAAGACGGAAAACATCAGCCGCTTCGAGCCAATTTCCGCTATTATAATGGGAAAAACCAAATTGATAAAAAGTTTCCGATTCGCTATCTGAAAGCAACGCTTTTCCTTGGTTTAATAAATCCATTTTATCTAGCTAGTTCAGTGGTTTTTCTTTTCAGCCTTGTATCCAACTGTATGATTTGTTGTATAATGTTCATAATCGCTTGTAAATTTTGAACCACAGGTTGAATTTCCGTGCTCACTATAATTTGCTGAGATGTTCTCAATTTTTCAATTTGGGTTCCAATTTGCGCTTTCAATTCTGCAAGTTTTGCTTTAGGAATCGATTCGCCTTGCCAAATTTGAATGTTGCAGGCTTTAAGCTCGTCAAGCAGATCTTTTAGTTTACTTTGATCGGTGAGCTCATACACATCTTTTTCCGGCAAAGTAGTCAATTCCGAGTTGAGTTCAATCAGACGATCAATATTTTTGAGATGCTCTTTGACTTGAGTAGATAAATCTCGCAGTTTTGCACTTCCGCACGCTTCGAAGGCCATCGCTGTGCTCATCACCGCATATGCGCAATCAATCGACCGTTTCGGCGTTGCCATTTCGGCATCTTCGGTCGTGCTTCCTTCTGTTGCCATCGCATGAATCGATCGGGAAGAGATACGCCCTGCGTCGATTCGACATGGGCGGCTTGGAGTTTCTGCCTCGGCGATCATGCCCGGCGCAATGGCATTGATTCTGACTAATGAATCGGATGGCTCTAAATTCCTGATGCGAGTTTGTGGATCTTCAGCAATGAATCTGATCAATGCATCTTCTTCTGAATTGACTCCTGTAATTTCTGGCATATAATCCTCAAATTATTCTATAAAAGTCTCTTAATATATCGCGCCGAGCGTTTTTTTTCCAGATAAAAGAGCTTTTTAGTTTGTAAGTTATTTATTTTCAATTATTTTTTGGTTTTTCAGGCCAAAGAGACAGAGGCAGATCGAGATCGCTGCGATAAAATAAAATAGTACGCTCGATCCAAAAAATGACATAAACATCGAAGCAAATAAAGGGCCTGCGATCGCCCCAATCCCATAAGCGAGAATAAAACCGCCTGTTACGGAAATAATTTGATCCTCGGGCACTTTTTCGCAAATATAAGTCATGCTAAGGGGATAAATTGTAAAAGAAAATCCTCCAAACAACCATCCGAGCGATAAAAGAGCGAATGAGGATTCGCCGGCTTGGGGAATGGCGATAGCAAGGGCCATTGTCATGAAAGAGGCTGTATTTAAAATGCGACGGCGCCCGGTCTTATCGGCGAGTTTTCCAAGAGGCCACTGAAAACTAAGCCCTCCAAAAATGATGACTCCCATCAAGGTGCCGATTTCCGAAGTCTGTAACCCGATTTCTTTTGCATAAATCGGAATGAGGGTATAGATGATCGCGAGGAGCATTCCGGAGGCCAGCCCTCCCATAAATCCCAGGGGGGAAATGCGAAATATCCGGGGCAGTCCAAGATGTGTAGATCGCTCGATTTTAGGTTCGGAGATTTTTTTATTTAAGATAGGCAGGATGGAAAGGGCGAATAGAAGAGCCGTAATGCAAAAAGGGGCTGCCGATTTCGGATTTGTGAGATTAAAAAGAAATTGACCTCCTGTTAAGGCGGCGTAGAAAACCACTAAATAAAGAGAAAGGGCGGAGCTTCTCTCGGAAGAGGGGCTTTGCAGAAGAAACCAGCTTTCTATCACGATAAAAATTCCCGCCGAACAAAGGCCGCAAATCAATCGTAAAAACCCCCAATACAAGGGATCGATCCAGATGGCTTGAGCCAAAACGACAAAAGCAGACAGCGC
Source organism: Chlamydiales bacterium (assembly GCA_035480615.1). Classification (GTDB taxonomy): domain Bacteria; phylum Chlamydiota; class Chlamydiia; order Chlamydiales; family SM23-39; genus CAIPFQ01. The sequence goes on from DATIHO010000064.1 coordinate 17,419, forward strand.
TGCAAATACAATGAATGAACGGATATGGCCTACCCTGCTGATCCAGCGGCCTATCCAAAGCGATCCTAAAAGCATCCCTAAATAAAGAGTGGATGAGATCATCCCAATCGTTTGGATCGATACATTCTCTATTTCCAAACGGACGGCCACAAAGGTATTAAGCAACCCGCTCCCAGCAATCAATAAAACAAGGCTGAGAAGGGGCGCCGAAAGGCGACGGATCATTTGTATCATAAGTTTTATAGTGCCACGATCTAATATTATTTTATTTTAATTTTGTAAAATATTGATATTTAAAGCGCTGTGTGTATAATTAATATAATTATTAAAATAATTCATAAAATAAGATAATTAGATTTGGAGATAATATGGTTAAAAAAATCAAGGAAGTTCTTGATTTTCAAGAAGCGATGGGGAATTTGGCCACGATCGCTGAAATCAACATGGAACATCCTCCGCTGCTTGGGATTATCAAAGAGGCTCAGCTCGTAACAGACGCAGAAGAATTTCCCATGGGTTCGATCCAATGGCTCAGCGCAGAAGGAGAAGAGATCATTTTGGATGTTTTGGATAAAACATATCAAGCTATTTATCAGTACCTTATATCTCTGTATGAGAATCGAGATACAGATTGGAAAAGCAACAAGCTAAAGACCGGCATTGCGGCAACCATGTCTTTAGTCGGAGAATCCGCTGAAAAAATGGATCGCTATCTTCCATTTCGTAAAGGAGGGCCGCTTTCTCAAAAAATTGTAGAACGCGAAGCTTTTCAATCTTTACAGCAATTTTATTTACAGAAATTTCAAGCAAAATTTTCAGGAGGCATCGAGGGGGAGGAGGCCTGGGAAGAGGAGTGGATTGAAAATTCTCAAGGCCCATCTGGTGTGATCAGCGGATTAAAGGATTTTGAAACTGTTATAAAAGACAGGGAATATGAACTATTTTATATCCGAAATGAAGAAGGTCTTCCCTATTTCAGCCCGGAATTGCTTCGAAATATCAAATTAACTGTTGATTTGGAATCGACAAGCGATACATTTGAGGAAGATCCTCTTTTAAAAGTCAGGGCGATCCAAGACCGTGATTTGTGCACGTCAGCTAGACAAATCTTGAATGACTGTTATTTTTTCATCGAGGATTTTTGTAAAACTGCAAAAAAACTGAAGTCAAATGATCTGGCCCAAATGCTCAATCAAGCGATCATGGCTCTTTTTTTATCGTCAAATCCAAGAAATTTGCTGCAAAATACAGTGGGCAAACACTGCTTTCAATATTTTCTGGACTTCCAATTTTTCCTTAGAAAAGCAATGAAAACACAGGAATACCAAAAATGGATTGCCTATCCGCCGGATCCTTCTGAAAAAATCGCCTTTCTTCTTTTAAAAATGACCCACGCTTTAGCTCGTGGCTTTTTTACACGCCCGGGCGGGGTGAAACAGGAAGCGATCGGCTTAATCCATCGGACAATGCGAAAAGGAGAGGAAGTGTTTCAGGAAAAACAGAAGGCTCTTTTAAAAGCGGATCATATATGGTCTCAGTTTCTTTTAAGTGATGAGTGGCTGCGGGCCTATTTGCACAAGTTTCCCAACGGCCCGCTTTTCAAAATTCTCGACTTTGTCCGCGAATCGGAAGCGGATGGAGTATCCGTTCCATTTGACCCGCTCGGCCAAGAGAACCTCCCTTCGCTTTTATTTAAGATCGTAAATAGTAAGATCGTAAATAGTAAGACGCACATCGATGTTCTGCGATGTCCCTCTCCTGTGATTCAATCATGCATTAATAAGGCGGATATCGCGGACGAATTTCGAGGATTTTTGCGCTCTTTATCAGCAAGTGAATACCGAGGTCTTAAGGGCCGGATTGCTTTTTCTGTAGAGGCAACAAACAAAAGACATCTTCTTTTTAATTTAAATGATCGTACTTCCTGGCGTGAATTTGTCAGAAGTCGGGGACTGGAAAATTTGCAAAAAAATGCGGAATTCAACCAGAAATTTTTTGTAGTGACCCTTCCCAAGGATACCGATTTTTATACCCAAAATAATGAATATCTTCACTTAAACCGATCTGAAGATTTTATTGCCGCTTTCTTAGAGCAGATTGCATCAAAGGAAGAGTGTGGATATTTTTTCCCCTCTGCATGGCCTTTGGAAGATGTGATGCAATTTGCCAAAGACACGCTTCCTGCAATCCATGCTCATTTTTTTCACAAAAAAGAGACGCTGACCCGGCGCGACCGGGAAGATTTCATTGAGATCTTTTATCAATTGCTTATTGTGAAGGCGATTGAACGTTTCAAACCCGACTCAATCAGTTTTACCTGTAAAGACGCCATCGATACGGGAGCAGCTCAAGGGGCTCTTTTGTATGGATTTTTGAAACTGCTTTCAGGGAAGGTCATAGACAAGGAAGCTCAAGATTTTCTCCTTTGGCTTTTTTATGCGCCCGCCTTATTTATTCGCGAAAGAGGCATCGACCCGGAACGATTCAATCGGGCTGTATCGATCCTGGACCGCTTGGATAGCGAATTATCCACTCACCGCGAAGAAATTTTGAAAACATTTGAAAATTTTTATGAACCCGGAATGTTGGGAAGATTGGGAGCCTCTTAGAAGCTGTCCTAAAACCCAGGCTTCGTCGATTTTGGGGATTATTTTGGCCGATTTTTGGTTCTTTTTGCGGGGGTTGTATACGAAGTTTGATACTACCCCCGAAAAAAGAACCAAAAATCGGCTCAAAAGAACCCCAAAATCGACAGAAGCTGAGTTTTAGGACAGCTTCTTAACCGCTCTCGGCAGATCGTTTCAAACGGTTCCAGCGCCTTCATTTTATTGTGAATTGTTGATAAAGGCCTTGATTTTTTTATGAGGTCCCTTGCCTGGCATGCACCCATATTTTGATATTTGATCAAATACGCAGCAATGGCAGTGGCTGAACGCCCTGCTCCCGCTCGACAATGGACGTACACTTTTTTCTTTTGCGATAATTGCGCATGAATGTAATCTGCCGACCTCTCCATTTGATCCGACGATAGTAAAACATGGTCAATGGCGTCAATTTCTTTATAACTGATATTTAACTCATTCCATTGTGATTTAGTGTGAGGAATTGAGATGAGAAGGGGTTTTCTTTCCCATGGCTCATTTAAGGAGAGGACAGCTCCGATGTCATGGTTCTTTTTTAATTCTTTTGCAGACTGTATCCGTGCATTGGGAAGGGCTCCTAAAAAAATATCATAACCCTCGATTTGATGGTAATTGCTGTTTCTAAAGATCAGATTATAGATTGCGACAATCTCGAGTTGTAGTTTTTTATTAAAAAGTTCTATAGATTCTTGATATTGATTACGATAAAAATTGATATTATGAATCACGTTAACCGCCTTGATAAGAATTATAACATGAAGTTTGGTTAATATACAAATGCTATTCTAAGGAAAGACCTTGGTTGTAGAGTTTGATGGTATCAGTTAAAGATTGCGCATGTCTCAAAAGGGCGGCAAATTGTTTTTTAAAACTCTCATTTTCTGCAATTTTTATCTTCTCATCAGCCATTTCAGCCTTTTCGAGCAGTTCAGTTAATCGTCCGAGCGAGGTGGTGATGGCATCGATTTCTCCGTCAAAATAGGCTTTGAATTCTTTAGGTGAATCAAGAGCTTTTAAAAGATTCGCTTTTTTCGTACGGCTTCTTTGCCAATGCTTGTCGTATTGAAAGAGGATTCCATAATGGTTGATATCGTTCATCATGGTTTCCGCTTTAGAGATCAGGGAAGTGAGATGGAGATAAAAATCGTCTTTTGCGATGAGACGGCCCAAGGTCCCTTTTGCAGAAGTGAAATCGCTCATGATTTCATCGATGCGAGACATTGTTTGATTGAACATTTGGATGCTAAAACCGAGCGCATCGCTATAACTTTCTATCCAGGCATCTACATGGCCAGTGGCTGCTTCGAGCCGATTGGCAGCTTTTGAGATCTGGGTGAATGTGTTGTCTAAAGGATCGATAGAATTCGCATAGATGATTTCATGTGTAATCAACGCCGCGTTTTTTCCCGCTTTTGGAAGAATTGCAACGGATTTTTCTCCCATAAGGCCAATGGAACGGACTGCGATTTCGTCGGAATCGTAAATTTCGACACTTGAATCGGTTTTCAAAATCAGTTCATAAAAATAGACCCGTCCGAGTTCATCCGGATGTGCGCGAGCGTCGGGGATTTCCGTTATGTGAATTACCTCTCCCACTGGTTTGCCTGCGAAAGCGACCCGAGTTCCCACCATAATCCCTGAGATATTGGCGAAGCGGACTCGAAGAATTTTCTTCCCGTCTCCGATTTGAGGCTTGAGAAAAAAGATCATGGAGACCGCAATGGCCACAGACGCCATCACAAAAAGCCCAATGAGGACGGTTTTTATTTTTTCATTCATGCACTAATCTACTCTTGTCTTGGAATCTCGATAAAATTGGATCATCGGATCGTCGGTTTTGATAAATTCTTTCGGTTCCGCAATCGTTGCGATGCGCCCCTCCTTATGCAATGCGATGCGGTGAGCGATTGCAAAAGCGGAATTTAAATCGTGTGTGACAATAATGCTTGTCCCTTTCAATTCATTTTGTGTTTGTACAATCAATTCATTGATTTGGCTTGCTGTGACCAGATCCAGTCCGGCCGTCGGCTCGTCATAAAGAAGAATCAATGGCCGATAGATGATTAAACGGGCGAGCGCTGCTCTTTTTCGCATGCCGCCGGAAAGATCCGAAGGCATTTTTTTTTCGATCCCTTCGAGTCCGACCATGGCAAGAGCTTCCTTCACCTTTTTTTGGATCTCGGCTTTTGAAAACGGAGTTTTAGCGGCCGTATCGCCATGCTGGTTTAAATAAAATGCCGTATTTTCCCCAATATTCATCGAATCAAAAAGAGCAGCTCCTTGAAAAAGCATGCCCATGTTCTTGATTTCGCTATAGATCTTGTTTTTTTTCAATTCAGTGATATTCAGCCCATCGATCTCAATCGTTCCAGCATCTGGTCTTTCAATGCCGATAATGTGTCTTAGCAAGACGCTTTTTCCGACTCCCGACCGGCCTAAAATCACGAGGATTTCCCCGTGGTGGACGTCCAAATCCAATGCGCGCAAAACTTCATTTGATCCATACCGTTTTGTGAGATTGCGGATTCTGATCACCGCATCCAACCATATTTAAGTTCCTGATTGATCAGATTGAGGGCCAGTGTCAGGAGAAAATCGGAAACGAGAATCAAAATATAGCTCGTGACTACACTTTGGGTCGTGGCTTTCCCAACTCCTGCGGCGCCTCCGGATGCCTTCATCCCCTTATAGCAACAGACAGTCACGAGCAGAATGCCGAAAATCAAAGATTTAATGCAGCCGCTTGCCACATCAAAAAGGCTGATATGGAGTTGCATAGGATCAAAATAGCTTGCCGCCGATAGATGAAACAAAGCGACAGCGATTAAATAACCGCCAAAAATGCCCATGATCGTACTGAAAAGAGTAAGAAGAGGAATCATGAAAATCCCGGCTAAAAAACGGGGAGCTATCAAATAGGAGTGGGGGTTTACGGCCATGGAACGCATTGCATCGATTTGTTCAGTCACTTTCATTGAACCCAGTTCGGCGCACATTGCCGATCCCGCCCGTCCTGTGACCATAAAGGCAGTAAGAATGGGCCCCAACTCCGCAATCATCGCTTTGCCGACAAGCACGCCTGTTACGCCGGACAGTCCCTTATCTCCAAGCTGATAAAAGGATTGCGCCGCTAAAACAAAACCGGTCGTAAAGCCGGTAATGGCAACAACGGAAAGAGACATCACTCCAATATGGAAAAGATGTTCGCGAATCAATGCCCAAGATGGAGGTTTGCGGATTGCGCAAATACAAACATCGACGCAGAAGGAAACGTATTCCCCGATCCTTTCCAAATAACAGGTCAACTGGTTGCGGATGGCTGAGATCATTCCCTCATTTTTCAGACACCTTCTTGGAAGCTGAAATTTGCTGCATCTTTCTTTTTTCTTGTGGAGAAAGGGCTTCTTCCCCGTAAAGGGAGATGCGCGCCAGCATGGCATCCATAAACTGTTCGTCATTCCAAACGGGCTCTCCTGACTTGATATCGTAGATTTTAGCGTGCATTGCCTTTTTTTTGCCAAAACAGGTGATAAGGTCGATCAAATGAAAAAATCCATTTTCAAACCGTAGTAAAGAGGGAAATGAACTGTATTGGCGTGTTTGAATGAGTGTGCAAAAATACCCAAAAACGATGGCTCCCAGATACGCAAAAAGAGATGCCCAATTGGAACGGGAAAGATCGATGAGGAGATTGACGCCAATAAACGCCAAGATGAGATGGCGGGCTTTCAGCGGAAAAGAGAAGAAAAGGAGCAATTCCGCAGCCGGGTTTAAAATCATCCATGCGACGAGCAGTCCTTGGACGGCAGGAGAGCATCCATAAAAGGGGGATGAAAGATGAAAGCAAGTCATTGCAATCCATGCGGTGATTCCAGAAAAAATTCCAGATCCCAAAAAAAGACATAAAAATGATCGGAGATGCACTCGCTCCAGAAGACTTGCTCCAAAAATCCAGAGTAGATACAGGTTGAAAGCTAAGTAAATAATAGTTGAAGGAAAGGGGTGGATAAAAAGATAAGTGCTGAATTGCCAAAGGTAAAGATGCTGAACCCCTTCGAGCGAAAGCGCCAGGTAGGGGCTGATCAAAAATGAGAAGACGCTAGAGAGAAAAATCATCCCTAAAAGAATTTTAATAAAGAGAGGGGTGCGGGCGGGGGCGAAGCTCATCATCATTCTTAGATAGGTTTATCACAGAGCGGCCTTTTCGGGAAAATTGTTGTTTTTTTTTATCCTTTCCGATATATTTAAATCCAGTTTATTCAAAAGAGTTGGTTATGAAGAAAAAAATCCATCCTCCCTACAATGAAGTCCTTTTTGTCGATTCCTCGACAGGAGTAACCTATCTGGTCGGAACGACCCTTCAACCCAAAGACACGGAGAAGTTTGAGGGGAAGGAATATCCTGTTTGCCGTGTTCCCATCTCTGCCTCTTCTCACCCTTTCTTTACAAAATCGAAACAATTCATTGACTCTGAGGGCCGTGTCGATAAATTTGCGAAGAAATATCAGCGCAAAGTCGAAGAGGCAAAGAAAGCTCAAGATAAGCAGGAAGAGGCGAAAAAAGCCAAAGTGAAAGAAGAAGCTAAAAAGAAAAAGTGAACGAAAAAGTTGAGAAACTGTTGGCTCGACTTCGAGAAGTGGAAGAGTTGCTTGGTTTGCCCCAAACTCTTTCCGATCAAAAATCTTATAAACAATTGACTCAAGAACATGCGGAACTATCCGAATTAAAGGAACTTTGGGATGGTTTGCAATCAGCGAGGAAGCAACTTCAGGACAGCAAATCCATTTTAGAAACGGAGTCTGATCCCGAGATGCAGGAGATGCTTCGTGAAGAAATGATTCGTCTTGAATCAGAAATTGAAGCTGGCACCGCTGCCATTCAGAATCTTTTGGTTCCTCCGGATCCTCGCGATAGTCGGTCGATTGTTCTCGAGATTCGGGCGGGAACCGGAGGAGATGAAGCGGCTCTTTTTGTCGGCGATTGCGTCCGCATGTATCAATATTATGCTTCTCAAAAAGGGTGGAAATGCGAAGTATTATCTACTGCCCCCTCTGAATTGGGCGGATACAAGGAATATATTATGTCTCTTTCAGGAGCCAATGTATTTCGTTTGATGCAATACGAAGGAGGGACGCATCGGGTACAACGCGTACCTGCCACAGAAACACAAGGTCGCGTCCATACCTCTGCCATTACAGTAGCTGTTCTCATCGAACCCGATGAAACAGAAAAAATTCATGTTGATGAAAGAGATCTTCAAATAGATACCTATCGGGCTTCCGGCGCCGGTGGGCAACATGTCAATCGGACCGATTCTGCTGTCAGGCTTACGCACATCCCTACCGGAACTGTCGTTGCCTGTCAAGAAGAGAGAAGCCAGCATAAAAATAAAGAAAAAGCGTTAAAGCTTCTTACATTTAGAATTGCGGAAGAAGAGCGTCGAAAGGCTGCGGCGGCAATGTCCGCTTCCCGGTCAAGCCAAGTGGGTAGCGGCGATCGCTCCGAAAGAATCCGAACTTATAATTTCCCTCAAAATCGGGTGACGGATCATCGCATTGGTGTGACTTTGTATCATTTGGATCGGGTCATGGAAGGAGATCTTGATGAGTTGGCGATTCCTTTAGTGAATTATTTTTATCAAGAAAAATTTTGATGAAAAGCGTTTCGAAAATGCTCCAAGCTTCGATTGCCTGTCTTCAGGATAAAAAATTGGATCGGCCGCGCCGGTTGGCAGAAGAGCTTTTGGCGCATTCGCTGAACATCAAACGGACTGATCTGTATCTTCAGCTGGAACGTGTGATTATAGGCGATGAACTACAGCAAATCCGGTCCGGCCTGCAGCGGCTTGTCGCTGGAGAGCCCATCGAATATGTTTTAGGAGAGATCGATTTTTATGGGTGCAGGATCAAAGTCGATCAAAGAGCTCTCATTCCAAGGCTTGAAACGGAAGTTCTTGTAGATTTTATGATCCCACGGATCAAAAAGATCTCATCCGCCTGGGACCTTTGCTGTGGCTCCGGCTGCATTGGGATTGCTTTAAAAAAGAAAATGCCAGATGTGAATGTCGTTCTTTCCGATTTGTCTCAAGAGGCATTGGCTCTTGCTAAAGAAAATGCTTTGTTGAATCGCGTCGATGTGCAATGTGTAGAGGGAGATCTTCTGGCCCCGTTTGTTGGGATGAAAACAGATCTCATGATCGCAAACCCTCCCTATCTTTCTTTGCAGGAATATTTTTCCCTGGATCCATCTGTGCGCGATTTTGAACCAAAAATGGCTTTAGTCGGGGGGAGACAAGGAACTGAAATCTATGAGCGATTGGCAGAAGAAATGCCCCTGTTTTTAAACCCTGGAGCGCAGGTATTTTTGGAAATTGGATCCACGCAGAAAGAGGAAATGCAAAAAATTTTTTCATCTAAAATTTGGAAAAGCGAATGCATTTCCGATTGGTCGGGAAAAGACCGATGTTTTTTTCTTGAAATACAATAACTTCCCCCAGTATACTGATTCCTAATATGTTTGGAACTCTCACAGAAAAACTGCAAACTCTTTTTTCGAGTCTCTCAGGAAAAAAAATCCTGTCTGAAGAGAATATTGCAGACGCGGTCCGCCAGGTTCGGCTTGCGCTTTTGGATGCTGATGTCAATTACACTGTAGTCAGTACATTTATCAGTCGGGTGAAGGCAAAAGCGATTGGAGATGCAGTGATCAAATCGGTGACGCCGTCCCAGCAATTTGTCAAGATTGTTCATGACGAGCTTATAGCTCTTATGGGAAGCGATGAGGCGGCATTGGATTTGAATGGGAAGCTTTCCGTGATCATGGTTTGTGGGTTGCAGGGTTCAGGAAAGACCACCTCTTGCGCCAAACTGGCTGCTTTTATTTGCAAGACTGAAAAACGGAAAAAGATTTTACTGGCCGCTTGTGATTTGCAGCGTCCGGCGGCCATCGATCAGTTAAGAAAATTGGGATCAGAGATTGGCATTGCCGTTTTTTCTCAGGAAGGGGAAAAAGATCCTGTCAGAGTTGCTAAAAGCGCTTATGAAAAAGCACAATCAGATCACTACGATGTTTTGATTGTCGATACAGCAGGGCGTCTTCACATAGATGAAGAGCTGATGAAAGAGCTGGAGAGAGTCAAATCGGTGCTCGCGCCGCGCGAGGTGCTCTTTGTTGCAAGTGCCGCGACAGGCCAAGACGCCGCCCGGACAGCGGCTGAATTTGATAAACGGGTGCAATGCACTGGTTCTATTTTAACGATGCTTGATGGAAGCGCTCGCGCAGGGGCTGCCATTTCCATTCGCGAGGTGACTAAAAAACCTTTGAAATTTGAAGGGATCGGCGAAAAAATCGATGATTTGCAAATTTTTAACCCTCGCTCGATGGCAGACCGAATTCTCGGAATGGGCGATGTGATCAATCTCGTCAAAAAAGCGAAAGAGCACATTGATGAAAAAGAGAGTGCAGAACTTGAGCAAAAGATCCGCAAGGCGAGTTTTACATATGAGGACTATCTTAAGCAAATGAGGATGGTCAAGAAAATGGGTTCTTTCAAAAGTATTCTTAAAATGATGCCCGGTCTTGGCACATTAGGCGATCTCGATTTTTCAAACAAGGAATTTGAAAAAACGGAGGCGATTATCCTCTCTATGACGCCTCGGGAAAGGCAAGAGAAAGATGCGCTCGAATTTTCTCGACGAAAACGGGTGGCGAAAGGGAGCGGCGTCGATATCGAAGATGTGAATCGCCTGATCAAAGGATTTAAAAGAATCAAACAACTTTTTAAAAATATGCCGGACCTCAAAGGTCTGAAAACACAGTTGGAAGGAAAAAAGAAATGGCATTAGTTATCCGTATGAGACAGCAAGGCGCAAAAAACCGCCAGCGTTTCCGCATTGTCGTTACCGAATCCCGCAATCCAAGGGATGGTAAATATTTAGAAAAATTAGGTTGGTATAATCCATTTGCCCCAAACGAAAAAAATCATTTCATCGATGTGGCTCGTCTCCAATATTGGATGGATAATGGCGCGCAAATTAGCGACACCGTTCGTTCTCTTGTGAAGGTCAAGTCTCCTGAAGTTGTTCAGCGAATCACTGAGAAACAAGTGGCAAAAAAGGAGAAAGCGAGAGTCAAACGCAAGAAGCAGTTGCAAACTTAAGATTTCGTCGAAAATAGTCATGAAGATTGATATCCTTTCTCTTTTCCCCGAATATTTTCGCGGCCCTTTTGATGTGAGTATGTTGAAGCGAGCTCAAGAAAAAGGCCTCATTGAGATTCGGCATACCAACATTAGAGAGTTTGCAGAGAACAAGCATAAAAGGGTCGATGACCGTCCTTTTGGCGGAGGCCCAGGCATGGTGATGCAGCCGGGTCCAGTAGTGCAGGCGATTCGCAGCGTAAAAAAACACGATTCGTTTGTGGTTTATTTATCTCCGCAAGCAGCAGTATTGAACGCAGCAAAATGCGAGAAGTTAGCATTAGAAAAACATCTTATTCTCCTGTGTGGACATTATGAAGGAATCGATGAAAGGGCGATCGAGATTGCGGTCGATGAGGAGATTAGCATTGGCGATTATGTACTGACAAATGGCTGCGCTGCCGCGATCATTTTGGTAGATGCTGTGTCCCGTTTCATCCCAGGCGTCATCGGCCATCCCGACGCCGTGCGCGACGATTCCTTTCAAGATGGGATATTTGGACCCCCTTCTTACACGAGGCCGGAAGTATTTGAAGGATATGAAGTACCCAGGATTTTGCGTGAAGGAAACCACGCTGAAATCGAAAGGTGGAGAAAAAAAGAAGCTTTAAAAAAAACAAGCCAAATACGGCTGGAATTAATAAAAGGAGACAAAACATGAGCCGAGAACCTGCGATTGAAGAAATTGAAACTTACTATATGAAAAAAGACATTCCCGTTTTTCATATTGGGGATACGATCCGAGTTAATACTCGAATTATTGAAGGGGACAAAGAGCGAATCCAGGCTTTTACGGGTACTGTGATTGCCAGAAAAGGGACTGGCTTGTCTGAAACATTTACTGTATATCGAACTGCTTACGGATCGAGTATGGATAGGGTTTTCCTGATCCATAGCCCTCGGATTGCAGGGATTGAAGTAGTCCGTTCGGGTAAAGTGCGCCGCGCGAAACTCTATTACTTACGTGGGAAAACCGGAAAAGCGACGAAAATCCGCGAACAATTCGGAGCTGTCCCAACAGCCACCGAGACCGTTTCAGAATCTACAGAGTCAAGTACAGAGCCGAGTGCAGAATCCACAGAGTCGAGGTAAAAATTTTTTCCAACGCAGAGCTTGCTCGCTTACAGAAGATGGCTGTTTTAGAAAAACGGTTGCTAGGCGATGGGTTTGTGCGCATCGCAGGAATTGATGAAGCGGGCAGGGGTTCTCTTGCAGGTCCGGTTGTGGCTGCAGCATGCATTCTGCCGCAAAACACTTATTTTGAACATTTAAACGATAGCAAACAACTCACGCCCGCCATTCGGGAAATTCTTTATGAAAAAATCACATCCCATCCTGGAATCTGCTTTGCAATCGGCATGAGCGATGCCGAGACCATTGATCGCGTCAATATTTTGCAAGCAACATTCCTTGCAATGAAAGCGGCTATTGAAAAACTCGATCCGTCTCCTGATTTTCTTTTGGTTGATGGTTCTCAAGTCCCCGCGTATGACAAGATTCCAATGCGTGCAGTCATCAAAGGGGATTCTACCTCCATTTCTATTGCAGCGGCATCTATTATTGCTAAAGTGACAAGAGACTGGATGATGATAAAAGAGTATGATTTAAAATGGCCTCAATATGGATTTAAAAAACACAAAGGATATCCCACGCCGCAGCATTTCGAAGCGATTGACAAGTCAGGGCCTTGTCCTCTGCATCGTATATCTTTCCATCCATTTTCAGCGCTGTGAACCCGCCCAAAGGCCAACTTTTGAATCACTAAAAAAAATCGAGTATCATTTTTCTTCAGATCCGATCGATGTAGTCATTTTGTCAGCTCCAAAAGATCTCTGCACTCTCGAATATTGCATTGCTGCGATCAAAAAATATGGGAAACATTTGAGAAGGTTTATTGTTGTATCGAAACAGCCCATGAGTCAAATGGCGGAGTGGTTTAGCGAAGAGAATTTCCCTTTTTCAAAAAATGAAATCGCCCTCGAAATTTTTCAGGGACAACAAGATGAAGCGGAGGCATTCCTTGCTGCCCCGAATACAAGAATCAATTGGATTTTTCAACAGCTTTTGAAATTCTACGCTCCCTTTGTGATACCCGGACTGTCTCCGAATGTCTTGATTTTGGATTCCGATGTCATTTTTTTAAAAAAGGTTCGTTTTATTTCAGAAAAAGGGGAGCCTTTTTTTATTCCCGGAAAGGAGAGGCATCCCCCTTATTTTGAACATGCCGCAAGGCTGCTTCCGGGTCTTTACAGAGTAAAACCGACCCTTTCCGGCGTTGCTCATCACATGCTATTTCAAAAATGCGTTTTAGAGGACCTTTTTTCTCTCATCGAACAGCGGCATCAAACGGATGTTTGGCGGGCGATTTGCCGCTGTATTGATAGAAAAGAAATTTACGGCTCCTGCATGTCAGAATATGAAATCTATTTCAATTTCATCCAGTTGCGCTCATCCAGATTCAAGGTTCAAATCTCTAAATGGAAGGAAATCGGCAGCTTGGATCTTCTTGAGCATTATCGAAAAATGGATTATGCATTTATCGCTTGTCCTCATTGGCTTAGAGGCTAAAGTTTAGGGCAGCTTCTTAGAGGCTGTTAACGATCTCTCACCTTATATTGAAAATTTACCCATTCTTGCATCTGCTAAATCGATCAGATCTTTTGAATCCATAATGATTGATTCTGTAGCAAGACCGCAATTGAACGCAGCTTGAGGTCGCGACGCCACCTGCTCGTCGAAATAATTATCGAGATTGAGCAGATTGCCAAAAGGCGGTACGCCGCCAATAATGAGTCCGAATCGTTCCTCAATATTTGATGGATCTTCAAATTCACATTTTTCTCCAACCGCCTCTGAAGCCGCTTTCATATTCAGTTTCAAGTGAGCCGGAATGTTGAATTGAACATTTTTTTTCGAGTGTTTTCCGCGTAAAATGAGCGCTTTGATTCCTTCTTCTATTACAGTTCCTCGTATTCGGGCAGAATCTTCCGATGTAGGAGTCGGCTCATGAATAGTATGTTTAAATACTATATTTTTTGAGCGGCAGCGTCGGATGATCTCATTGCGAATGTTTTCTCCGCCAAAAAAAATATGCGCTTTAATTCGGTTTCCGGCGATTCGTTTCGTATCTGATGGGAAAAGAGAAGCTTCGCGAATGTTTTTGAGTTTAAGCAGGGTCATTGTAAGCCGCTCCAAACCCATGCCAAACCCTCCATGAGGAGGCATCCCATACTTAAAAATGCTCAGATAATCTTCGAAATTCAAGGGGTTCATCTCTTTTGCGCGAATTCCTTCAATCATGGAATCATAAGTATGGCGTCTTTGTCCGCCCGATGTAATTTCAGTCCCGGCGCAAAGCAGATCAAAAGTATTGGTTAACAATGGATTGTTTTCATTCGGGTAAGCATAAAAAGGCCGTTTTGATGTATGCCAATCAATCACAAAGACAAATTCTGTCCCTGCTTGTTCTAAACTCCAGGCGCAAAGTTCTCTTTCGGCCGCGGGGCTTAAATCTGGCTCATCTCTTTCGTCAATTCCGGTCCTTTCAAAATAGAGCTGCTGCGCTTCTTTGAAAGTAAGGCGAGGGAAAGCGATATCGATTGGCGCTTTCACAATCGATCCTTTGAGCGCTTCGATCTCCGATTTGCAGTGATGATGAAGATATTGCAAGATGAATTTGATGCACTCTTCCTGAATATCGAGAATTTCATGCCAATGACTAAAAAAACCAATTTCAAATTCGAGTTGTTTTCCTTCAGAAAGATGACGAGAGGTTTGCGAAGGTTCGGCGCGAAAAAAGGGCATGATAGCGAAGGCCCGTTCGTTAACGCCTACCATGATTTGCTTATACAGTTGGCTACTTTGAGCAAGGGTTGCCGTATATCCGAAATAATCCACATTAAAAAATTCGGCTCCACCTTCCGACGAGGCGCCGATGATATTCGGGGCAAAATATTCGCTGGCTTGCACCGTATCGTGCATATAAAGCCGATAAGCATGGGCGATTTCAGCTTGAATTTTAAAAATCGCCTGGATTTGGCAGTTTCTTAACGCAATTGGTCTGTGATCCAAAAGGAATTCAAGGTCATTGTGGAGCTCCGGCTTATAGTATTCAATTGGAGGAGGATCCAGAATCGGATTTTCTACGGTAATTCGAGGTTCGATCAGCTCCACTTTAAACGTAGACCCGGAAGGCGCCGCTTTTCCCTCAATCGATAAAATAGATCCAGGATTTAGATGAGAAACTTTTGTAAGCTCCTCTTTATTTTCGATGACTACCTGCGTCAATCCACTTCGATCTCTTATTAGAAGAAAAGAAATTTTTCCAAGTGATCGAAGGTTATTGAACCATCCTCGTACACACACCTTTTGTCCGATGCAATTTGGCAGTTCGCGTGCTAAAATACGCATCAAAACAACACCCTCTTATCGATGGACATGTACATTGGACTCGACAGCAGCACGATGGCTCAACTTAATTTGGCCTCTGTCATTAATGTCCAGTACTTTCACTTCGATTGCATCGCCTTCTCTGAAAGGGGCGTCGTGGATATTTTGGAGCCGTGTTTTGGAAATTTCAGAAATATGGCATAGCCCCTCTTTTCCAAAAATTTCGACAAAATATCCAAATGGCATAATCGATGTGATTTTTCCATGATAAATTTTGCCGATCTCCACCTCTGCAGTGAGGTTCGTGATGATTTGTTTGGCCCGTTTCATTGATTCCACGTTGCTTGATGCAATGCTGACAAGGCCGCTATCATTAATATCGATTTGAGCGCCGGTCTCTTCAATGATGGCCCGGATTTGCTTGCCACCCGGACCAATGATAACGCCGATTTTGCTTGGCTTGACTTGGATGGTTTCAATGCGAGGCGCATGGGCAGACATTTCCTTTTTAGGCTTGGGGCAGATTGCCAGCATTTTATGAAGGATATGGGTAATCCCTTCTTTGGCTTGAGCCAGAGCACTTTGCATAATCGCATGTGTAATCCCTTCGACTTTGATGTCCATTTGGAAAGCGCTAATGCCCTGATCGTCGCCGGTGATTTTAAAATCCATATCGCCAAGAGCATCTTCAGCTCCTAAAATATCGGAAAGAATTGCATGTTTCCCCTCTTCAAGAATGAGCCCCATGGCGATTCCAGCAACGGGACGTGTAATGGGCACTCCTGCGTCCATCATTGCGAGACAGCCGCCGCATACAGAGGCCATAGAAGAAGACCCATTGGATTCAGTAATATTTGATTCGAGACGAATTACATAAGGAAAGTGTTCCTGTTTGGGCAAGATGGCATTTAAAGCCCTTTCAGCGAGCTTGCCATGGCCGATTTCTCTTCGTCCGGGAGCGCCGATACGCCCCACTTCCCCAACAGAAAAAGGGGGAAAGGAATATTGCAGATAGAAACGAGCAAGCCCCTCGCCATTTAAATCCTCGAATCGTTGACCCGACGCTTCGCCGCCAAGGGTACAGATCGCTAAAGTCTGAGTTTCTCCTCGAGTAAATAGCGCACTGCCATGGGTTCGGGGAAGGAGCGATGGCTCGATGTCAATCTGCCGAATCTCTTTTAAAGCGCGGCCATCGATGCGGCGTCCTTCTTCAAGAACCATTGTTCGCATCAGGGATGACTGAAGATTTTTGTAAGCCATAAGAATATCTGTTTTGGCTTGTTTATCTTCTCCTTCTTGAGGCAATAATGATTGTAAAACACTCTCCTGGATTTCAGATAGTTTTTGTTCCCGTTCTTGTTTGGAAGCAATTCTAAGCGTCGATTCGAGCTGGTCTCGAGCCGCTTGGTTAACAGCGCTTGCCACTTCTTCGGGAATCTTGTGAAGAGTATCGAGTTTTTTAGGCTTGCCGAGTTTTTCCCGCCATTGCGCCAATTCTTTGCAAATTCCGGAAATGGCTAATTGCCCTTTTTCAATGGCTTCGAGAATCTGCCCTTCTGTAAGAAAGTCGCAAAATCCCTCAATCATCAAAATAGCGTCTTCTGTTCCCGCCAGGACCAGGTCCAGCCGAGATCTTTTCATTTCCTCAATGGTAGGATTGATCATGAATTCATCATCGATCAAACCCACTCGGACAGCCCCGATTGGCTTGATGAGCGGAATATCGGAGATGACAAGCGCTGCGGATGCCGCGCAAATGGCAAGGACGTCAGGGTTATTGACTCCATCATAAGAAAAAACATAGGACAGCAGCTGTACTTCATTATGGTAGCCATCTTCAAACATCGGTCTGAGTGGACGATCGATCAGACGGCTCACCAGGATCTCTCTT
The DNA here is from genome assembly GCA_035480615.1 of Chlamydiales bacterium. Classification (GTDB taxonomy): domain Bacteria; phylum Chlamydiota; class Chlamydiia; order Chlamydiales; family SM23-39; genus CAIPFQ01. The sequence goes on from DATIHO010000064.1 coordinate 34,538, forward strand.
TCTGTCGGACGCCCTTCTCGTTTAATAAAGCCGCCAGCGGTTCTTCCAGCGGATGAATATTTTTCCTGATAATCAACCCTCATAGGAAGAAAATCAACTCCGACATTCGCGTCGGGGGAGGCGCAAGCCGATGCAAAGACAATTGTCTCTTCGCAATGAAGCATGACAGATCCATTGGCCTGTCTTGCAATTTTACCAGTTTCAAATTTGAGGATTTTGCTTCCTGCCTTTACGGCGATTGTTTCTTTTTGGGGCATTTTCAGGTCTTCTCCATATGTAGAACAAGCAAGGATAATATTTACTGCATTGCAGTGAGTGTTAAAGGAACCCACTGCAAAGAAAAAGATTTATTTTCTAAGATTCAAACGGACGATAAGATTTTGGTATCGTTTGGTATCCGTAGAATTAAGATAATCAAGCAACTTTCTTCGTTGACCAACGAGCTTTAGGAGAGCAAGCCTTGAGCTATGATCTTTTGGAGCTAGTTTCAGGTGTTCGGTAAGTTCAGCAATTCTTTCAGTCAGGATTGCGATTTGGACGTCGGCGGATCCGGTGTCCTTTTCGTGTAGTTGAAATTTTTTTGTGATTTCTTCCTTGGTACCTTTGTCTAAAGACATCGAGGAGACTCTCCGATTTAAGTTTTTTAAGTTAACACGGCCATTGTACTCGATTTTGAATATACGTTCAAGGGCTTACTTCAGAGACTGAGGAAGATATACCCAAAGTGATTCAAGAATCACTTTGGGTATAATCTTTCAAGATAACTCTTCACATCCCTCCCCCGTGCAATCAACGCGATTCGGCCAATGGAACAAATCCCAATGAGAAGATGGGGGATTAAAGTGCAAAAAAATGCAATAACAGGGTGTCCCTTCATCTCTTTCAGTCCTAAATAAGTCATGAACACAGTTGCCGCGAGCAGCAAAGTCCAAATCAGTTTCATTTTAGAAAACCGGCGGGCAGGCTCAATTCCAAACGCGCATCCGAGAAGAGTAAATGTAAAAACGGCCACTGTAAGCGATATGCGGCGCATGATTTCAATGCATGCATGAGGTCCTTTTTTTCCCTCTTCCCGCATTTGACAACAAAGCAAACGGAGGCCTAACGCGTTTGGTTCCGCTCGCGGCCTGTGTTTTTTTAAAGCTGCTGAAAGGATGGAAGCCTTGGTGGACATCTCTTTTTGATTTTCGATCAAAAGCGGATCAAAGAGATCTTCTGATTGGAGATGAGTGAGGATCGAAAGGCCATAGCCTAAAAGTTCCGATCCTTCGATCTTTAATTGTTTTGCGGAAAAAAAATTCAGCCTCCGATTGCTTTTATTATAAGCAATCAACATGAAATCGTTTGCCTGTGCACAATCATCTTTTACATCCATTTTAACATAAGCATGTTTGATTTTTACGAGATTTTGTCTTTGCATGAGCAGCAGGGGATTGGCGGAAGTTTCCTTGTACAAGAGCGCTCTGGATTTACGCCAGCAAAAAGGGGAGAGGTCTGCGCAAAAAGAAAAATTGAAACAAGCTAGAAAAAACGCGGCGCATAATAAAGGGCTGACAAGCGATTGAAAACTAAATCCCGAAGCTCGAAAAGCCACCAATTCGTAATTTCTGCTAAGACGTTGAAATAAAAGAAATGAGGAGACAAGAGCCGATATCGGAATTGCGAGTGGCAAAATGAAAGGGATTTGATAAAAAATGAACAGCGCTGTTTTGAGCCAGTTTCCCGAGAGAGCCGTGAAGCGGGCAATTTCCTTGAAGCGCGAAACGATTAACACGGACACAAATGTGCACACGCTTAAAGCAAATATTTTCAAATAGCCTTTTAGTAAATAACGGCAAAAAAGAGGGACCATACCATCTTGAGTTTATACCAAAAATGATTCAAGATATACCCAAAATGATTCAAGAATGTGTGGCAAATTTTTTGGGACGAAATTGGGATGGATGCAGCCCTCTTTTGTTGGGTTATTCAGGAGGGCCGGATTCTAAAGCCCTCCTGTATGCTCTTTTGGAATCGGGATGTACGCGTCTTCATTTGGCCCATGTCGATCATGGTTGGCGATTGAACAGTAGAGAGGAGGCTTTACAGCTCGAAGAGGAAGCCGAAGCCTTAAATTTACCATTCCATATGATTCGTTTGGAGCCCATTATGAAAAACAGGGAAGCGGCTGCAAGAAAACAACGGCTCGCTTTTTTTCATTCATTGTTCAGGACGATTCCTTTTCAAGCGTTGCTTTTAGCCCATCATGCAGACGATCTTGCAGAAACGGTTTTAAAAAGAATATTTGAAGGGGCGCACCTTTGCTCTTTGGGTGCAATGGAGCCAATTTCAAAGATTGAGGAAATGAACATCTGGCGTCCGCTCCTTTCCATTAAAAAAACGGAGACGATTGCTTTCCTTGAATGCAAAGGGCTGCATCCTCTCATCGATGAAACCAATTTTGATCCTCAGTACCTAAGGTCTAGAATGCGGATGAAAATCCTGCCATATCTCTCTCAACTTTTTGGAAAAGAAATTACGGAAAATCTTCTTTTTCTGCAGAAACGGGGGAGTGAACTTGAAGTCTATTTAAATCAAAAGACACAGGATCGTTTGCCGAGCGTCGGACCTTGGGGGCTTTGTGGTTTTTTAAGCGATCTCGCTCGCTTGGAAGCGCGCCATCTTTTGCTTGCCTGGAGCCGCATGCAGCAGATCCTTTTGCCTCGATCCTTACTCGAAAAGACATTGGATGCCATTTATTTACACATCCCAAATCGGCGCATCTCAGAGCGTATTGTCGTCGACCGGGGATATGTATTTTTCCTCGCAAAAAAACGGCCTTCCTTTGGACAAAACGCTCTTTTGTTACATACTGGCCTTTGGCGCTTTGGAGATTGGGAAGTGGAAATAAACAATAGAGAGGCAAATATTGAGGAAATTGGGTGGCAAGGTATTTGGAGAGGCGATTTCACTGTGGCAGCTCCTAAAGGATGTCTGCGGATGCCTCATGCAAAAGATCGACTGCGCCGTCTGTGGAATGAAAAAAAAGTGCCGGCGTTCATCCGTTGTCAAATCCCTGTAGTAGAGCCCGTGATAGAGCCCCAAATAGAGATAGGGTGTAAGGTAAAAGAATTTCTTTCCGGCAACACATGTCCCGATCACAACTTGTTACTATCATTCAGATTCATCGGCTCAAAAGCGCCCGAAAATCGACGAAGCCTGGGTTTTACAGCTTCTTAGCCGCTCATATACAAAATGATCTGCAAAAAACAGACAAATTATTTTTTTTTTGCTATGTGAAGGTGATGGTTCGAACACCTTCTCGAGAGACTGTTGTCGAAGCCTCTCAGAATGACCTTTACTTTTTCATAGGAACTTGATTTAATTAACCCTGCTAAATAGAGCAGGTTGCAGATATCTCTTTAGAAAAAAGTTAAAACGAATGAATCAACCAAAAATAAGGCGTGTATGGCCAAAATGAGACCCGATTCAAAAAAAAGTTTTCCAGGTGGAGTGCTTCTCTTTATTATCGCTGGAATGTTGCTTGTCTTTGGAGTGCACACTTTTACCAATACGGCGGTGGGCAGAGTATCATTTAGCCATCAAGCTGAACATCTTACAAATCTCAATTTAACGGTTCCTGAAGAAAATCGAAAAATTGCGCAAAATGACAATCTGGTGACATTCAGCGGACGTTTCAGAGATGCGGCTCCTGAAGAAAGCAGCGGTCGGTTCCATTACCTGGAGCTGCTCGATGAACATCATCGCTTAACTTCTGAAACAGACGCGATTTCAAAAGACCTCGATCAACTTCAAAAAAATGTGCAGGAAGCCGCCGATCTTTATCTTCATATTAGCGGCCAGCTGCTGCCCCGCGCCGGATATATGGTTGTGGGCAGTTTATATGACACTCTGGATCGAGACAGTTCAGTGATCATTAGAGAATTATCGGAACGTTCCATCACCGGCCTTCCATTGATCCAGAAAAGTTTGCATATAGCTCAGAGAGCGCAAACGATAGATAGTTTAGAAACGACTCGAGGAGAAATTCGAGATATCATTTCTCTTCTCCGCTCTTCCGCTTTAGGTATTGGCAGCGAAACGATGAAGCAGCAGCTCAAAACATTGGACATGCAGCTCTTAGCTGCCGTTGACCTAACCGCTGAGGAGCAGCTTCGCCATTATCAGCATGCATTTCATCAAATTTCTTCATTAGTTACTGAACTGGGTCGCGAACAGGATGGGGTGCGTCTTTCGGCTCTTCGCGCGGTCAGGCATTATGTAGATGAGCTGAAACAGTATGTCCAGCTCTCGGCCTCTCTTGAAAAGAATACGGCGCTTCTGGATAAAGCGAGGGCAAAAGTTGCAAATGTGATTTGGTTTTTCAATAACCAGGAGCTTTCTACCCGTTCTCTTGAAAAGCGAGATCCTGAAGTATTTGGCCATTGGTTTGTGCAAGCAAAACAAGAGTGGGAAAATTTTTCATCGAATAAAGGATTAACGTATCGCGCCCCCGATCAGCCTCGCAATATGGTTTTGGAGAAAACGTTTAAAAGCCAAGAACCTTCTCCCAATTATTTTAGCTATATTTTAACGATTTTGCCGATTGTTTTAGTGTTTCTTTTCCTCTATTTTATTTTTTCGCGCCAAATGAAAGGAGTGGGATCGTCCGCGATGAACTTTGGTAAATCGCCTGCCAAATTGATGACCAAAGAGACGAATAAAGCCACTTTTAAAGATGTTGCCGGAGCAGATGAAGCGAAAGAAGAGTTGACGGAGATTGTAGATTTTCTAAAAGATCCTCAAAAATTTACTGCCTTGGGAGCCCGGATTCCTAAAGGAGTGCTCCTTGTAGGTCCTCCCGGAACAGGAAAAACGCTGATTGCAAAAGCGGTTGCGGGCGAGGCTGACAGACCTTTCTTCTCGATTTCAGGATCAGATTTTGTTGAAATGTTTGTCGGTGTGGGAGCAAGCCGCATCCGCGATATGTTTGACCAGGCAAAAAAAAATGCCCCATGCATTATTTTTATGGATGAGATCGACGCTGTCGGTCGCCATCGGGGCGCCGGGATTGGCGGAGGACATGATGAGAGAGAGCAAACGCTGAATCAGTTATTGGTTGAAATGGACGGTTTTGATAGCAAAGAAGGGGTTATTTTGATGGCTGCAACGAACCGCCCTGACGTCCTTGACCGCGCTCTTTTACGTCCTGGACGGTTTGATCGGCGGGTGGTTCTTGACTTGCCCGATGTGAAAGGACGTCATGAAATCTTAAAAGTGCATGCTCGTAAAATTAAAATCGATGCATCTGTTGCATTGCATGAAATCGCTCGCAGCACTCCAGGCGCATCGGGAGCTGATTTGGAAAATATTTTAAATGAAGCGGCGCTTTTAGCAGCGAGAAAAGGGCGCTCTGCTGTAACTGCCGGCGAAGTAAAAGAAGCTTGCGATAAAGTCCGTTATGGAAAAGAACGGCGCAGCCTGGAAATGGATGCAAATGAAAAAAAGACCACAGCTTTTCATGAATCGGGACATGCAATCGCAGGTCTTGTTGTCCAATATAGCGATCCAGTTGATAAAGTCACTATTATCCCACGCGGGTTTTCTTTGGGAGCCACTCACTTTATGCCGAAGAAAAATCGATTGAGTTACTGGAAAAAAGAGGTGCTTGACCAGCTTGTTGTATTGATGGGTGGGCGTGCTGCGGAAGAGATTTTTATAAAAGATTTTTCTTCAGGCGCGCAGCATGACATTATGCAAGCGACCAAAATCGCTCGAAGCATGGTGTGCGAATGGGGAATGAGTAGTGAGCTTGGCGCGGTTCTTTATGACGAAAGGAGTGAATCGGGCCAGTATCTCGGCATGGCCGGTTTTCATGAAAAGAACTATTCGCAAGAAACAGCGCAAAAAATCGATGCCGAAGTCAAGGCGCTCATTGATACAGCTTACGCACGGGCCGTCGAAATTCTCGAAGAGATGAAAGAAAAAGTCGAACTCATGTCTTCTATGTTGATCGAATTCGAAACTCTCGATGCAATAGACGTCAAAGAGATCATGGATGGCACTTGGGATATTGAAAAAAAACGGGAACGGCTCCAAGAGGCAGACAAACTGCAAAAGATCAATCCGCCCCCCCCTCCTCCCTTGCCGCTTAAGAATTTGGATCCTCAGCCTATGCCCCCAAAACCGGATGGCATTCAGCCTGAGCTCAATAGATCTCTTTCTTAACAAAAGAGCACTAGTGGTCTAGATATTTTAAAATTTCTTTGAGAGGACGGGTGTTGAGGACATTTTTTTTTTCAAGCCACCCTTTGCGTGCAATGTTCACTCCACAGCGGAAAAATTGGTGGTGGGAAACAGCATGGGCATCCGTATTGATGCAACATAGCAGCCCTTTTTCTTTTGCCTTGTGCCAATAACGCCAATCCATTTCCATCCGGTTTGGGTTCCCATTGATCTCAATGATCTTTTTATTGGCAATGCAAGCATCGATCACTTTATTTATATTGATTTTGTATCCTTCTCTTTTAAGTAGCAGTCTTCCTGTAATATGGCCCAGCATTGTCATGTAGGGATTTTCAATGGCCCGGATCATTCTCTTTGTCATTGTCTTTTCGTCTTGCGTCAATGAGGAATGGACCGATGCAATCACAAAATCGAGTTTTTTTAAAAGATCATCTGAAAAATCAAGAGTTCCATTTGCAAGGATATCGCACTCAGTTCCTGAAAAAATATGAATTTTAAACTTTTGAGAATGATTTATCTGTTTGATTTGCCGGACTTGTTCCATCAAACGCTCTTCGTTCAGTCCATTTGCCTGAACGCTTGATTTCGAATGGTCGGAAATTCCAATATATTCCCATCCCATCTTCTCTGCTCCTTCAACCATGTCTTTTAAATGATTACGTCCATCGGATGCAGTTGTGTGGTTATGGAAGGTGCCGCGAATTTCTTTTTCTTCAAGAAGCATGGGGAGCGTCCTTTTTTCTGCGGCTTCGATTTCTTCCGCATCTTCGCGAAGCTCTGGAGGAATGTAGGAGAGATTAAGCGATTGATAGAGATCAGATTCGTTTAGAATTTTTTTAAATTTTCTGCCTGCCCCTTTTTGCGTGGATTCAAAACCATATTCACTGAGCGACCACCCTTTTTTTAAAGAGCGATGGCGAATGCGGATGTTGTGTTCTTTGGATCCGGTAAAGTAACAAAGAGCAAAGGCAAATTGGCTGGCAGGAACAATCCGTAAATCAAGCTGCATCCCAATTTTTAGCCTTACGCTTGTTTTCGTTGTTCCTTTTGCTAAAATTTTTTCGATAAAGGGTTGAGAGACAAACCAATTCATTAATTTTTCCGGATGGGCAGAAGCGACTATCAGATCAATATCTCCAATAGTTTCCAGTTTCCTCCTCAAGCTTCCTGCAATCTCTGCCTGTTTGACCTCTTTTTGTTTTTTTAAAGCTTCTAAGATGGGCTGGGCGTTTTGCAATGCATCCCACCAAAGATGTCTTTTCTGATATGTTTCTCCTTGTGCGATCGCATCGAGAATGTTCTTTTCTGTTTTGATGCCAAACCCTTTCAGATTGGCAACTTGACCATTTAGGCACGCTTTTTTGAGCTGGTCGATATTTTGGATTTTCAGTTTCTGATGGAGAATTTTGACTTTTTTAGGTCCAAGACCCGGAAGTTGGATCAGTTTGAAAATCCCGGAAGGAATCGATCGTTTGAGCTTTTCATGAAATGTCAGTGTCTGATTTTTAGCAAGTTTTGAAATTTTGTCCGCAAGATCCTCGCCGATGCCCGGCAAATCGGTCAATGTTTTTTTCTCAATCAAATCGTCAAGCTCTCTTTCCGAGTTCAGTAAAGAACGGGCCGCATTGCGATAGGCGCGAATCCGAAACGGGTTGGCTCCCTTCAGCTCCAGCAAAGTCGCAATTTCTTCAAATGTTGCAGCAATTTCATTTTTGTCCATATCTGGCTATTTCCTACAAATATTGAAATTAATTCAACTAATCAGTATTCCTAGCAGAAATGAAACATTGGCATCCTGCGAAAGTTTTGGTTCTTGGATATTTGTTTTATTCAATCATTGGATGTCTGCTCTTATCTCTTCCTTTTTGCCATAAACAGGAAACAACTTTGCTGGATGATTATTTTGTGGCCATCTCCGCTGCATCCACTACCGGTCTTGCGCCAATTGATATTGGATCTACATATAATCTCTTGGGTCAAATAATTATCGTTATACTCATCCAGCTTGGTGGGATTGGCTATATGACATTTAGTTCTTGTGTCCTCCTTTTCACAACCGGGACTCTTTCTCATTACAGAAAAAAAATAGGATCACATGTTTTACCATTCCCAAAAAATTTTTCCGTGAAAGAATTTATCTATTCAATAATCAGTTTCACTTTGATTTGCGAATTCATTGGAGCGATCAGTCTCAGCATTGTTTTTTATATGAAGGGAGTGGATCAATTTGTTTGGTACGGGATTTTTCATGGTGTATCCGCATTCTGTACAGCGGGCTTAAGTTTATTCAGCGATGGTTTCGTCTCATTTCAAAACGATGTTTGGCTGAACCTGATCATTTGCTTTTTAGCTATTTTCGGAGGCTTGGGATTCATTATTGCATTGGATTGTTACAAAAACTGGACAGGACAAGAAAAGTCATTTTCTTTTACATCAAAAGTCATTCTTGCCGTCACCGCCTGTTTTTTGATTTTTGGAACTTTCATCTATTTTTTTTTGGAGCCGAACCCAAATGGATCCACTCATTCTATTTTTCAAAGAGCGATGATCGGTTTTTTTCAAATCATGTCTGCTTCCACAACTGTTGGGTATAATACAGTGGATATCGGCATGTTGAAAACTCCTGTTTTGATGGTATTGATTTTTTGCTCTACCTTTGGCAGCGCTCCTTCAGGAACTGGAGGAGGATTGAAAAACACTGCTTTTGCAACATTGCTTGCGCTAGTGAAAAATACAGTTCAAGACAAGCCGATTACACTTTGGAACCATGAGATTCACTTGAAACGGATCAAGATTGCAACGGTTGCATTTATCTTTTATTCATTTTGTATTTTCCTATCGATGTTTTTATTGAGCTGTTCAGAAAAAGCGGGTTTTCTTGCAATTTTCTTTGAAGCGGCCAATGCTTTGAATAATTCGGGGTTGAGTATGGGGTTAACGTCGAATTTGACGGTGGTCGGCAAAATATTTCTTTCCCTTTTAATGCTGATTGGGAGAGCCGGGGTATTGACTTTTGGATTCGCAATTTCATCGCAACGGGAAGACACCGTCTATGCAAAAAAGGCAGAGTTGATTCTATAGATCCTATACCAAAAGGCCAACTTTTGAATCACTTTGGGTATATACCGCAAGAGGCCTTATGAATTATTTTTTCCTCGGATATGTCTTCATCGCGTTGCACGTTTTGAACGCCCCTTTACATGCTATGGTGCGTGCAGGGGTAGAGGTTGATCATGACGAAGACGATGATTATTATGAATATGATTATTGGCAAGGACCCGGTTTTTATTATGGAATTTGGTTTGATAATGAATGGGACTATGACGGGTGGCACGAAGGGCATGGGCATCACCATGGCAGGGAAGGCCATCATGAACATGGAGGTGGCGGGCATCATGAACATGGAGGTGGCGGACATCATGAACATGGAGGCGGCGGACATCATAGAGGTGGAGGAGGTCATCATTAGAGGGTTGGCAACTGCTGTATAAAAGATGGCTCTTCTACAAAGAAGATACGAATTACTCAATAGACCCATATAGAGCTACTTTTTCTTGGCTTTTTTGGTCTTTCCAGTAGATGTCATACCTATCTCCAAATGAAAAATGCCACCATTCGTAAACATAATTTGTAAGTCCAGCCCTTTCAGCTGCTATCAGGCAATAAAGCCTATTGTTTTTCTGGGTATCCGTAATCCCTGCTGAGAATGTTGGGGCTAGCTGAGAATCTCCCCATATCACCCCAAAAGGACCCAAATCAAGAAAACGATTATTTCTGTTATTCCATAACCGTATATCTACTGCTGCTCCTGTTGAATGAACTGGAGTGTTGTTTTTTACGGGAGAAACCCATTTTGCTGTTTCTCTTTCCGCCATTTCAAGACTCATATCGGGATTTAAAAGAAGAACTTCCTCCAACTTCTTTTCAAAAAGCATTTTTTGGACATTCAAATCTCTTAGTCCCTCAAACACTAAAATATCCACTTGTCCGGGCTCATATCCAAAATCAACCGCAATTTCATCTAATTCATCAATCATCTTTTGTAGCTTAAGAAAAACTGATGCTCTCATTTTCGATGCATTAGGCAATCCTGAATTGAATGTAGGTCCCTCAAATGGCTTGTTGGGCTGAGACATCATGGAGATTCTCTCCATGCTCAGTAGTCTAAGATCAACCAACTCTTCATGATTCTCTAAAATAGGTATTTCTTTAATTCTTGGATCAACAATCGCAGGTGCATTGGCTTTGCTAAAAGCGTCGTATTGTTTTGATATAATGCTATTGTCTGCTATTCGCACTTGATGATTTTCTAAAACCTCATTCCAATTCATTGCAAAAACACTTGCTTGCAAGCTAACTAGGCACACCAATCCTCTTATCATTTTCCTTCACCCTCTTGTTGATTGATATATTCAAACCCAGCGAACAACTTTTGAATCACTTCGGGTATATACAGAAACAACCTGCAGAATCGGTATAATATACGCAAAATGCATATATTTATCCCTTCATGGAAGGGAGCATAAAAAAAATTGCAAGGGAATTCAGGTTCTTAATCTGAACTAATCGCCCAGAAAAAAAGAAATACTACTCCAATTTTTGCCCCAATCACCAAGATGATTCGATGGAAATGACGTTCGACAAATTGTTTCATTTGTTCTCCCCAAAGAGCCATGGCACCGCCAATTACAAAAAAACGGATGAGACGCGCCCCAAAAAGGCACAAAGAGAATGGGAGGATGCGGAGATGAAACACACCGGATCCCAAACTTAAAGCCTTGAGAGGAAAGGGGAGAAGGGACCCAAAAAACACCGCCCAATTTTCATAAAATTGTAGCTGCTTTGACACCCGTTCGAAAGAGGTGGTTGAGATCAGATGAGGCACGATGTAGGAACCAATTAAATCCCAAAGAAAGTACCCGAGCAGATATCCTATGATACCGCTGGCAAGAGAAGCGGTAGTGGCAATGATGATGTAAAGAAAAATATTAGATTTCTTTTGTAGGCAGAAGAACATCAAAATTGCATCTAGAGGAATCAGTAAAATTAATTCCAAAAAAAACAAAAGACCGATCCAAAAGGGGGCTTTAGGCGATATGGCTTTCTGGGTTGCCCAGAAATAGAGTCGGGAGGAACGGTTTGTATTCATAACCAAATCATACTGGATTTGGCATTAATTGATATATAGATAAGGCATTAGTAATACATTCTAATAGCCATGGGAAGTTCCGCAGCCGCAGCTTGATTTAACATGTGGATTAGATATTTTAAATCCGGCTCCATGAAGGCCATCTACATAATCGATCACGGAGCCCATGAGCCGCTCTGCTGATTTATGATGAATATGAATCTGAATCCCATTCGATTCTAGAATCATATCACCCACTTTTGGCATTTCAGAAAATTCAAGAAAAAATTCGAATCCGCTGCAGCCGGCCGCCTTTTCTCCAAAGCGCATCCCCCATCCTGTTTTTTTCTCTTCTGCTAGAATTTGCTGGTATTTTTTCGCAGCTCGATCTGTGATCGTAATGGTAGAAAGGTCTGCTTCCTCAGCCAAAATTGCATTGAGATGTTGAAGAAGTTTTTCGATCTCTTCATCGGACATCCCATGGCCGTACATCCCCGTCTCAACCGTTTCCCAGGTAGCAGCAGAGCAGCCAACACAATGAAGGCCCGCATTGGTCATTTCCTGGGCAAGTTTTTGACTTTTATGAGGAAAGCGTTTAAAAATTTCCTCGATGGTCATTTCTCGTGTAATTGTCTCAGCCATTATTCAGCCTTTAAAATTTTATTTTCACAAATCCAGATTTAATTTTGCATTGACAAGCTAGCCTCTCTCCATCGAGGTCTCCGAGGAAATCGGCCTCGGCCTGATTAAATTCGGAAAGGTTTTGCATTCCTTCAGTCACTTGAATGACGCAAGTGCCGCAGATCCCATCCGTACAGGCAAAGGGAACCCCAGCAGTTTCACAAGCCTCCATAATCGATTCCCCATCTGGGAGATCTGCTTCTTCCTGCGCATCTTCAAAAATAATTCTTGCCATAGATCTTTCTTCGTTTTCCTGAAATGTTACTTTTTTGTCTTAAAAAGGGCAAGAGTTTTCGAATGTATTGATGATTCTTAGTAAATATTTAAGTCATTCAAACTATTTTATTTGCCGAATTTTATGATTGATTACATAATGTATAAGAATGTATAATTGTTAATGAATTTAATAACAAAACATAATTGGAGATAATAATTATGACATCATCAATTAATCAGAATGTTACAAAACCATCTGAACCTGTTGTCGTCTCAAACACGCGCATGGTTGTTTCTACCCTCGCCGGCGCTAGCATAGGCACTCTTTTTTCAGGATGCTTAGCGCATTCGCAAGAAATTTCTGCATCTTTTAAAACAATGACCTCCTGGGTAGTTGACGCTTTGCCTCGGGTTTCTAACACATTAAAAGATTTTGCTTCACCAGCCGTTCAATTAGCGACTTCCGCAATCTTCAGCAATGTAGGAGGACCCTTGATTGTTGCCGGTATTGTCTTGGGTGCGCTTTATGGAGAAGTCACTGCCCCTGCCAATTTAACCCAAGTAAAAAAATTATTGAACATTCCCACATCAGATCTCACAATGAACCAGATAAAACAGATCGCGGATATCAAACGCAATTGGGGCGTCTTCACACCATCGACATCTGCTGCTGAAGAAAAGTCTGATGCAGTTCGGATAAAAAATTTAAATAACATACTAAAGAAAACAGAGGCGTCTCTTTCTTCTAACGCGCGAGCGATTTCGGAAGCGCGCGCAAATGAGGATCGGTTTTTCCATTTTGAAGGCGCCAGGCTTGCAAATCAGAGCGGATGGCAAGAGAAACTGTCTGGGTGGTCGACCCAACAATGTATCGAGACTTTAAGTGCTCTCAAATCTGCGATTGATTCTGAGGTGAACGCCACAGATAAATACACATATCAACAAGGCAATTCTCAAACATCAGTGAGCCGCCGCTCTTATATACTTAATGAAATCCTCCGCTTTGCCTATCAAGAGAAAATTGCAGGCGCTTATTTGAGTTCTGCCATACTCGAGCGAGCTCGGACCGAGGATGTAAAAGAGGCGGATGAGGGTTTCAGCCAAACGGTGCAGAGGGGGATAGCCGAAGGGATTTTGAATCCTGGGCCAGATGGAAATTTGTACGATGGGATGGTTGAGGCAGCATGTGTCGCATCGCTTAGCTCTCGAGAAAAAAATCCTGATTCCAGCATCTCTTCTTTCTTTAATTTGATGAAAAATGCCGGTCTGGTTGATGACACATTGTTTGCCCGGTTTGTCGCAGACGTAAGAAAAAATTTGATTGATTCAGGAGCGAAAATCGTGGATCCAGTGACGCCGAAGAAGCCGTCTTTGATCGATAAAATCGGGAACCTGTTTTCACGCTCCAGCATTCGACAAGGGGGCAATGAGTTGCCGGGGCTGCACAATGCAACGCCTGCTTTAGGCAACAATTCTGAAACAGCGAAAGAGCGAGCAGATGCGGATGTCAATGTTTTTGCAACAAAATTAGCGAGCCTTGAATTTATGCAAACTGAGTTGATTTCCCATTATGAGAAATTGATTCAACTCTTAAACGAAAAGCATCAATCGCTCAGTACCGTATTGCGGATGGGCAAAGGAAGATTGAGAGCTTCTATTTGGGCAGTATTCAAGGATGATCTCAAGCCTTTAGAACATTTTGAAGACAAGGATCCGGAAATCAAGGAAATTCGTGAAGAGATCGCAGGCCTTGAAAATCAGTTAGATCGGATCTCTATCTCTAATGATCGTCCTTCGAATTTCAAATTGGCTTCAGAGCAACAAAGAAAAGCAGCTGAGCAGATAGAAAAGCAATTTCAGAATGTGAGGGAGAAAATTGTTCATTTGAGTGCACAAGCAGCTTCGATCGATCAGTCCATTCAACGTGATGTGGCCGTCTTTCAAAAAGGAGCCAGCAAATTGACTCGAGACCGTTTCCCGGCAACGGAAAAAACGCTGATCGAACCAAATGTGCCAAAGCAGCCAAGCTTTTTTGAAAACCTTTTCAAAAAATCGGCTCAAACTGCGGTCGACAACCAAGGTTTGATAGAGAGCGGTATCGCTTCCGATCCTGTAGCAAATTCTGAGGATGATGCAATTCGCAGTTTAGTGGAAGCAGGGCAAGACGAGGAAGCGTTAATTGCACCGGTCGTGATTCAGCCAAAACATTGGTTTTGGTAAAAATCACTAGTTAAAAAAGATAGGAAAGGCTTACGAGGACGTCGCGAAGCGCCTCAAGGGGTTTTTGATCCGCGTTAAAGCGGGATAAAACCTCTTGAGGATAATGTTTTAACAGTTTGAGAGTATCCTGTTCATAAATCTCCATCCGTGTCTCAAGTACATGGGGATCCATATCATCTGTCCGTTTTTCAATCATTGCCCTTCTTTGAATTCGCTTAATGAGTTTTTGAATATCTTCGATTTCCAGGACAATGATCCTTTCGATTTGAATGTATCTCTCTAAGAGTACGGCTTGTCGAATGGTCCGGGGAATCCCGTCGAGAAGAAGCAGTTGCTGGGAAGGGAAGTAGCGATTTGTGGCAATCAGTCCATGGACAAAATGATGCCAGATTTGGATGGTTACTTCATCGGGGAGCAGCAGCCCTTTTCCGGCGTAATTATGATAGAGTTTGCCTGCGGGCGATTCCGGGGATAGCCCCCGGAAGATATCTCCTGATGAAAGATGGAAATGATTGCCTGCGCTGCTTAAGAATTTGCCTAACGTCCCTTTGCCTGATCCTGGTGGGCCAAAGATCAGAATAGAGCGGAACCGTTCATTGAATTGCGGGATAATTTCTTCCGAATGCATGACATATCAGGATATTCAAAAGACGGAAAATCGGGCAAGGAAAATATTTGTAAATATTTTTATTTAGTATCCTTATTATCAACGATTTGATATTATATAATATAATTATGAGCGGCATTGATTTTATTACAAATTATTCAGGTTCTTTGTTGTATGAGTTGCAAAACAATGGGACAGTTTTAGTTTTAAAAGATGCATTATTTAATCCAGCGACTCAAGTGTATCATGATATCAAACTGGTTCGTCGGGGATATCGCTGTTTTGGCATTCCTTTGGGAGGGGGGGGGAAGTTTACGGGTATTACTGAAGAGGTGGCTCGCCAGATTCAAAAAACGTATGGGATTGTCTTAAAAACGCTTGATGTGAAGCCGGGTGAAGCCCGCTTGTTTAGCACTCCCCAAAAAACGACCTATTATACAACGGGATTCAACCGATTTTGGGGCCAAGAGAGCTATCCTTTTGGCCAAAAGGAACACGATGTGTTGCTTTCAAAAAACGATGCCGCTTTTTTTGGTTCAAATCAGATGACGGTTCACGATGCGATCGCAACCGGTATTTTGCGGCTCGTTGGCAATGACGGGGCCTCCATCAACGCAGCCGCTCCTTCCGCGGATAACCGGGAGGAAGAGCCAAAAGAGGATGAAAAATTGAAAAAACCCCTTACGCAGTTGCCTCGTATTCCTGTGTATTCAGCTGGATCAACTCCCTATGAAGCCGGATATGATTCCTCCTCTTTTGAGGAGAGGAAAAAAAGGATGGTTGCACATCTGGATCGCTCCGGTCCAATCCCCTTTAGCGTGTTTTTGAATCAAAATCGGGACATACGGATTGAAGATGCCCTCTTGCAAAGAATGCGAAGAGCCTTGGAAAGATTAGCTGAAAATCCAAAAGTAAATGATAGCGATGCGAAATATATGAAAAAATTGCTCAAACATTGGTTCAGGGCCGCCTATCACTATCTCGATAAAAACTCAAAACCCGGGGATGGATATCCGCAGATATTCAACGAAGTGAATAAAAAGATCAAAACGGAAAAAAAAGCGATGCGGAAGGCAAAAGAGCTCTATTGGCGCCGTCATGCGACCCTTTTTTGGATCACGTTGATCGATCTTTTTGCCTTGAAAAAGATCGGACTCGAGCCCCTTTTGCAGGAAATTTCTAAAAGCACTTCCTTAAACCCTTGGAAATTAATTAGTTAATAGATCATCTCTTCTATCCCATTAAATTAAAAATTTTACTTCTATTTTAGACGTAAATTACATAATTATGTTATAATATATATATTAGTATAGGAAAAGTCATGTCCAGTGTATCTAAAGTTTCAGGACTGAATTTAAATAGATTCGATTCTGTATTCATTACTAATGTATGGAATATCGCGGATTGCGTGAGTTCCGCAGTTCGCCGAGTCTTCCAAATGATCCCAAGCCAAGCCCGTGGGCTTGTGCCACTCGTCTCGGGCGTTGGTGTAGCATTCATGGATGTCGTGAGTAGCTATATCGATCTCAGCGATTCGTTGAAAAGCTGGAGTTCGTCTGTAAAAATCGGCGATGGAGAAGGCGAGAGGCGTGCTGGAGCGCAATGTGCAAAAAGTGCATCATTTCTCTCTGCATCTATCGGTTTTTCTGCTCAAAATATAGCTCAACTTGCCCCTCATGTTGCTCCTCAGGCGGCGGCCATAGCCACTGGAGCGACTTTGGGATATGTTGTGTATTCTTTGTATGGAGTGGCAACTTTAGTGGGGATTGGATTAGGGGCATTGGGTATCCATCGGAATAGGACATTTCGTTCGAACCTCAATGTAGGCGATCAGGCAGGGAATGCGGATCAAACGATGGTGGAGACGCTACAGTTTTTGCGAGATAAGATTTTATCAACTGCAGACGAAAGCAACGGTCTACGCGTAGGTTGCCACGCCTATGATGTACCCAAAAGGATTGGCAAGCTGGAGAAAAAGAAATTTGAATACGTGAAACGCCGCACTTCTGAAGCTGTAGCGAACCAGCTAAAGCAGGCAGCAAGAGTAGGTGCAGGTGCCAATAGCAGTCAGATAGATGATTGGATAGGCGCGCTAAACACTCTCGATGCCCCTGATCCCGATGCCCCTCTTGACCTAGCAAAAGAGCGGGCGAGAGAGGGAGCTAGAAAGCTGATCAATGATGTAAAGCAAGCGAACCGGAACAATACGATGATGAAGGTACTGGGCCTTGTCGCTTCGATAGTCTTTTTCGTAGGGATCCTTCTGATCAGTTTGTCTACGGGTGGCGCTTTGCTTCCCTTGGCTTTGCTCGGAGTTGCAAGTGCGATTAATGCAGGCATACTGTGGCGCGGGTTATGATCGATCTTTTTTGCCGCGAAAAAGATCGGATGCGAGCCCATTTTTCAGGGGATTTTTAAAAGCATTTCCTTAAATCCTTGTTAGTTAATAACCTGAATAAACCCATTATTCAGGTTAATAAATACGCCTATTATATCCCATTAAAATTATATTTTACTTTTGCATTGTACGAAAATCATATAATGATGTTATAATAAATATTAAATGAAATACTTTACGTAAGTAATTATGACAATTATATCGAAAGTTTCAAACCCGAATATACCGAAACAACCTGAAGAATCGGTTTTTGACGATGTCGGTTTGACAGCATTTTTTGGGTCTTCGCTAGCGCCTTACCATAGGCAATGGTCGCTCGCTCCAGACGCAAAAAACTGCGTCGACTTCTTGTCAGATTCCCGATGCTACGGGTTGTTGCGGTATATACCGAAAATTTCAGACCCGAATATATCGAAAATTTCAGACCCGAATATATCGAAAGTTTCAGACCCGAAATTAAATAAATTTGATTCCGTATTCGTGACTAAGGTAATGCATTACGTGGATTACGTGGCTATCGCAGCGCGCCGAGTTTTCCAAGCGATCCCAAGCCAAGCCAATGGGCTTCTGCTACCCATCGCGGGGTTTTGTTCAGGATTCATGGATTTTGTGAATAGCTCTATCGATCTCGGCAGTGCGTTGAAAAGCTGGAATTCGTCTACAAACATCGGCGATGGAGAAGGACAGAGGCGTGCTGGAGCGCGATGTGCACAAAATACATTCTCTATCCCTGCATCTATCGGCTCTTCTATTCAATATATAGTTCACCTTGTTCCTCATGTTGCTCCTCAAGCGGTGGCTATAGTTACTGGCGCGATTCTGGGATATGTTTTGAGTTCTTTGTATGGAGTTGTAGCTTTGGTGGGAATTGGATTGGGGGCATTGGGCATCTATCGGAATAGTACATTTCGTTCGAACCTCAATGCAGGCGATCGGGCAGGGGATGTGTGGAAACAGGATGAAGAGATAGTAAAGACGCTAAAGTTTTTGCAAAATAAGATTGGAGTCACTGCAGACGCAAGCGACGCTCTAGAAACTGCAGGCGAAAGCAACCCCTCAGATGACAAGCTGAATCAAAAGAAATTTGAATACGTGAAACGCCGCACTTCTGAAGATGTAGCGAAACGGCTACAGGCAGCAGCAACAGTAGATAAAGATGGTCAGAGTGAGATAGGTGATTGGATACGCGCGCTAAACAATTCAGTCGATCTCGGTTTTTCTCCTAAGGCAGTAGAGCGAGACAAGTGGAGAGATGCAACGAGAAAGGCAGCTATAGAGCTGATCAATGATGTAAAGAAAGCGAACCGTGACAATACGAGGATACAGCTATTTAGCCTTGTCGTTTCGATACTCTCTTTCGTAGGGATCCTTCTGATGAGTTTGTCTACGGCTGGTGTGCTTCCCTTGAGTTTATTAGGAATTGCAAGTGTGATTAGTATGGGCAGACTGTGGCACAGGCTATGATCGATCTTGTGGTCAAAATATATACCCAAAATGATTCAAAAGTTGGCTTTTAAGCCGGTTCAAAGCGCCGAAAATCGGTCAAAATAACCCCAAAAATCGATGGAAGCTCACATTGTAGACACCCTCTAATTCGACAATCTCTGAATACGGAGATTGTGAATAATGATCAAATTAAATCCCATTAATTTAAAATTTTAGTTTGTAAGTGCAAATTAAATTTTTAATTATGTTATAATATACATATTAGGGGGTAAAAATTATGTCTGCTAATTCAATTACAGAAAATAGTGCAAATAGAGCTCTTGCTCTGAATCCTGTCAACCCTGTCAATCCAAGTCCGGTATCTACGTTTTGGTTGGATGTCGTTGATGGCGTGACTTCCGCGGCTCGTCGAACCTTCCAAATTTTCCAGTCATCATTCGGAGGAGGGTATGTTGTGCCTGGTATGGGCGCTGGCGTGGGGGTGATGGACTTCGCAAGTGGCGCAATTGGGTTGCGCAATGCAGCAGTGCGGCTGAGGACGGCTATAGAGATAGGTGATGGAGAAGGAGAGCGGCGTGCTGCGGCGCACATTTTGCAAAACAGCTACGTTATCTTGGGGGGCATCAGCTTTGCTACTCAACAGATTGCTCAGCTTGCTCACGCCGTGGCGTTAGCGGCCAGCATGGCCTTGGGATGGTTTGTTTGTGCTGCGTATGGGGGTGCATCCCTGGTTGGCATTGGAGTGGGAACATTGGGAATTTATCGCAATATGACATTCCGCACACATCTCAAAACAAATACAAATAGAGATGAAGAGATAATGGAATCGCTCAAATGGTTGAAAGAGAAGATTACAGTCACTGCTGCGGAAAAGAAGGCAATCTGCGAAGACCCTTCCCTGGAATCAGACGAGGAGAAACAGGCAGAAATAGATAAGGTACAACAAAGAAAAATTGAACATATGGCGCGCCGCACTTCTCCATCTATAATGAAGGAACTAGTTGAATTTGACAACGGCTGGGGCTGTGAACCAGGCATAGATCGCTTCATACGAAATGTCGAACGAGAGTTCGAGGAAAATAAGGCGGATCCAGAGGCAGCACACAATAATCATCGGCTAAAAAAAAGGGCTGTAAAGCTGATCAATGAGGTAAAGCAGGCGAACCTCGAAAATACGCTGAAGAAGGTGGTTGGTGTTGTGGCCGCGACCCTGTTTTTGATAGGGATCATTATGGCTACCCTCGCTTCGGCCGGAAGCGTTCCGCTTATATTACTCGGAGTGTCTAGTATAATTAATACTATGATTTTATTTAAAAATTGACAATTTTTGAATCACTTCGTATGTAGTTTTATATCCAGTGTTATTATATAATAATACCGATAATCAGGTGTTATTATGGTTGCTGGGATTCAGTTAAATTCAGATTTTAATTTTGATCGGACTCCGCATACAAACCATGCGGAGTCCTTGAAGTCTTTGCGGATAGAGAACATCGCACACAACACCTTGACCCGCGTCCATCAACCTTCGCAGGGGAAGCTTTCTTCAAAGGTGATCACCACCGCCTCAGTTATCGGTTCGAGCGTTTCACTGACAAGGCGAATTTTACAAATCATTCCGATGCTGGGCATAGGACCACCTCGAGAGGTTGTCGTGGCGCATCTCGGACGTTATTCTTCAGTGCAAGGCGTTGTATTAAGCAGCTTGGTAACGATCCCGAAGACGCTTGGAGATGTTAGCTCCTTGAAGCAAATAGGCGATGTCGAAGGACTCCACCTTGCGGGTACGTCTTTCGTAAGAAGTACGTTATCTGTGCATGGATCAGCAATTGGGTTGTTGCAAAACGTTCTTTCTTTTTCTTTTTCAACCGCTGCGAAGATCGCGCTGGATGGGTTGTCCGGGATAGGGTCTTTGCTTGGATTAATGGTTCCCTGTTTGAAAATGTCTCGCCGCGCCCAATTCCATTGGCAACTGGATCAGATTTTGAAAGATCCCTCATTGATGCAAAAGGGACGGATTCACAAGGCTCTTGAATTTTTGAAAGACGAGGTCGTTCCCAAAGCGGAGGAAAAAGAGGCGGTCATTCAAGAGATCAATCGACTTTATTCAGCATGGGGTCCGCAAGCCAAAGGGAGAAAAATCCGAAAAAAAATAGAGGATTTGGCGGTCGTCAAATTCAATGGAGTGAAACGGAGGATTGGTCAAAAAGCGGCGGAGCGGCTGCTGAAAGAATTAGATGTCCATTTGGAAACTTTGCAACAATCTCTTGTAAGTACGGAAAATTTAAGAGCTGCGGAAGAATTCATCAATGATATACGAAATCAAAGTGTAAAAAAAATACTTTCTTCAGCAATCACACTGGCGACGTCTCTGATTGCTTTCACGGGATTGGTGATCGGCACTTTTTTTTCTTTGGGAGCTTTGCCTTATATTCTTTATGGGATCTCTACCGCGATCAGCTGGATCGTCTTTATCTATCCGATTCTTTCTAAAAATTTCAAGAACATCACACTGGATATATTGAACAACCTGACGACAATACTGGCTATTGATGTATTATGAGTTTGTGGATGAAAAAATCATCGATTTTCTCGATTCGCTTCGTTGTGAAAAAGGATTTTCTGCCCATACCATCGAAGCCTATGGCCGGGATATCCGGCTGTTTATTTCAAAGACAATCGTTTTAAATGCTGATGCGCTCCTTTGTTTTTTAAGCGCCTTGAAACAGCAGGGATTTGCCAGCTCGTCCATTTGCAGAGCGCTTGCCGCCGTGAAGGGGTTTTTGCGGTTTTTGAAAAAAGAAGGGCATATTGAATTTGATTTCGGCCGCTTTTTCAACACGCCCAAAATGTGGCAGCTCATTCCTGAAGTGATGACGGTCGATGAAGTGGATGTCCTTTTATCCCAGCCTAAAGAGAATTCGTTTTTAGAAGCGCGCGATAAAGCGGTTTTAGAGCTTCTCTATGCCAGTGGAATCCGGGTATCGGAGCTGTGCAAATTGCGAATTTGCGATTTGTCCGATACGTTTGTCAAAGTGCAGGGCAAAGGGAAAAAAGAGAGAATTGTCCCGGTTGGCAAAAAAGCAATTGAGGCGATTGACTGTTTTCTCATCCGGTTTCGGGGAGAAGCAAAAGAGGAAAACGCTCCTCTTTTTATCAGCGCGCGAGGCAAGCCGATGGACCGCGTAACCGTTTGGTCTCGCATCAAGATGTATGCTAAGCGCGCAGGGATTCATAAATCCATTTCGCCTCATACCTTGCGCCATTCCTTTGCGACCCATTTGCTGGAAAATGGAGCTGACCTGCGCCTCATTCAGGAAATGTTGGGGCATGCCGATATCGGTACAACGGACCGCTACACCCATGTATCAAGTCGCCGTCTCAAAGAGGCATTTCAATCTTTTCATCCAAGACCCTGAGAGACTGTGGCCAGAATGGCAGAATAGGGAGAAAGAAGAAAGGGCGCATCCAATTCGCATTTTTCACACATTTGCGGATGATTTAAACAATTCTCTTCTTTATCCGTACGAAGGATCTCTTTCCATTTCCCTTCGGGCAACCAGATCTCTTGAGGCTTAAAATCGGCGTTGAAGGCAAAATAAATCCGGGGGCTTGATTTGTAGGAGCATGCCACAAAACGGCTTTGTGGACTCCAATCTGGCTGAAATGGTTTGAGACCATGCCAATCAATATCTTGATTGTTTAAAAATCGGGTTTTTCTAAGCTCCGGATGGGTTTTTCGAAAATGGATCAGAAAAGAGACAAAATCGACAAGCGGCCCATTGGTTTTTACTTGATCCCATAAAAACCAATTGACTTCATTATCTTGTACATAAGGGTTGTTATTTCCTTGGCGGCTATGGCCATATTCATCCGCCATGAGCAGCATCGGAACCCCTTGTGAAAGGAAGAGGGCTAAAAGAAAGTTGCGCATTTGCCTCTCTCTTAGCTTTTGAATGTCGGGATTATTGCTGGGCCCTTCATGGCCGCAATTCCAGCTTAAATTTCGATTCACTCCATCCTGGTTCAAGTGCCCATTGGCTTCGTTGTGCTTGTGATTATAAGACACCAGATCCTTAAGAGAAAATCCATCGTGCGCAGTAATGAAATTGATGCTGCAGGAAGGGCTGAAAGAATGGTATAGAAACTCGCTTCCGCTGATCGCTTCCGCGAACATGCCTGCACATCCGTCGGTTCCTTTTATAAATTCACGCACCCTGTCCCGATATTTTCCGTTCCACTCTGACCAGGGGCCAAAATGGGGGAATCTCCCCACTTGATACAGTCCGCTGGCATCCCAGCTTTCCGAGATGAGTTTCAAGTTTTGTAATAAAGGATCTTTTGCAATCGCCTCCAACACAGGGGGATTTTTCATTACATTGCCATGTGGATCGCGCGTAAAAACAGAAGCCAGGTCAAACCGAAATCCATCCACCTGCATCTCTTCTGCCCAGAACCTGAGCGATGCAAGGATGAGTTTCAAAACAACAGGATGGTTTACATTGAAGGTATGTCCGCACCCTGTATAGTTGCGATAATGCCCCTGTTCATCGACCATATAATAAATGGGGTCGTCCAGAGGACGGAAGCTGAATTGAAATGCGCGCGTATCCCATTCTCCGGTATGGTTATAGACCACATCTAAAATGACTTCGATTCCATGCTTGTGCAGTTCGCGCACGAGTGTTTTAAATTCTGTTTTTGCATCCTCTTTCGATGCATACCGCCGCATCGGAGAAAAAAAGTATAACGGGTCATAACCCCAAAAATTGAGAAGACCCTTTTTTTCTTTTAAATCCAATCTGGTTTCGTCAAATTCAAAGATTGGCATTAATTCAATGGCATTGACTCCCAATTTTTTCAGGTAAGGGATTTTTTCGATGATTCCCGAATACGTGCCCCGATGAGCAACGCCGCTTGAAGAATGGATGGTAAATGCCCGGACATGCATTTCATAAATAATCAGCTCCGATAGGGGAATGCAAGGTTTACCCGTTTCCTGCCAATCAAAAGATTTTGGAATTTCGATGTAAGACCAGACTGTTTTGATCCCTTCTCCCCAAATTCGGGAAGTAGCAGGAGATTTGGAATAAGGGTCGGCAAGCCAATGATCAGAATCGATCTTGATGGCGTATTCCATTTTTTCTGACCACCCCTCTAATTCTGTATGCCAGACGTTTTCTGTCCGATTTAATGGGATTTCCTGGATTTGGCCATCCTTTTTCAACCCCAACGTCATTTGAGAGGCGTGCTCTGAAAAAAACGCAAAATTCGCTCGGTTTCCGGTTACGATACAACCCAAGTGCTTCGAAGATCCTGGATAAACTGCAATTTTCATTTGATTGGTATTATCTTGAATTATATTTCTATTTCAATTAAAATATATTTGTGGTTCATGCGAGAAAAAGATTGGATTCGAATTTTTTCTTGCTTTTCTGGGATGATCCTGTTTATAAAATAAGCTTGCATTTTCTAAATTTCTAGAGTTAAAATGCTAAAACCTTAGGAGGGAAACCCATGTCTTATGAAAACGCAAAAGCTAACTTAAAAGAGTTTGGCAAAGAACTCAATTTAGAAGGTCTTGATTTTGATGAAAACTTTACATGTATTCTTGGTATTGATAATACTTTTTCATTACATATTACTTTCGAAAGAAACTCGGATAAGCTGTATCTGTATTCTCCTATTCTCGATGGTCTGCCGAAAGATGATAAGACAAAACTAAAGCTTTATGAAAGGCTTTTGGAAGGTTCGATGCTCGGCGGTCAAATGGCCGGAGGTGGTGTTGGAATCGCAGTCAAAGAGGAATTGATTTTGATGCATTGTGTTCTTGACATGGGGCTCGGCGTCGACGCATCCGCTTTGCGCCGCTTTGCGCCTTTATTTGTTGAAACAGTGGAGAAGTGGCGTGAGATTGTGACCAAGATCATGAATGGCGAAGATCCCGGGCCATTCCAATTTCCAGCCGCCCCACAGCAGCCGCAACCTGAGCAAGCTTTTGGAGCCAGACCGGGAGAAAAATACATCAAGATCTAAGAGAGTGTCTGCAAATTAAATTTCAGTCGATTTTCGGGATGGTTTTGGAGGATTTTCGATCGAAAATCGCCAAAATCATCCAAAAATTCGACAGAATGGTCATCTATTTCTTACGCATTTATCAAAAAGAGTAGGAAATCGATGTTGTGGGTCATATAGCTGTTTTAATTTTTCGTAAGTACCATTGTTGTAGTACAGTTTTTCAAACTGTTCTTTTGAATAGTAACTCCTGGAATACAAAGATTTTTTTCCACCAATTTTATGTAAATATTCTTCTATTTTTCGATTGTAATAATTTGGTTCCAATGGATCCGCTTTTGTTGCAAACAATCCAAAGTCAACATGCATTTGTGATGTAGGGGACGTCCATAAGGGAGTTGGAAGAGTTTCTTGCTTGATTGGACAGATAAAAATGGGATGAATCTTGATTTCATTTTTCAACCAGTGATAAAAATCAGATCCTTTATTCATAGGAATGGCAATATCTTGTATGACCTCTTCTTGTTCTGTTTTCGGCCGAGAAAAAGGAGCAATTACATGATTGTAAAATGTCTGTATGAATCGATTGCATCGACTTAAACGGTCGGCACGTAAAATGAATGGTCCTATTGTACTGCGCACCTTTGGATTTTGAAGGAATAAATTCTCTGTAGACCAAAAACTGTCTCTATCCCAACGCCATAGATATTCTTTGATCGGGAAGCTTTCCGCAGATTTAGTTTGAATTGCTTTATAGTAGATTTCTTTTTTCAGATAGTCTGCTGCATGAGTATAAGACGGAACATCAACGGCCTTTCCTGTGACGATGACCATGTTGTCCGGAGAAAAAATCGCTCCGTCAATAAAATCATATTTTTCATGGTTTTTACACAAGCCTTTCATTTTTTGAAAAAATGCCGTGATATTGTTCTCATGGCAATACTCAACGTCAACATAGGGTTTTGCGGGCTCTAATGCGATTTTCGCACTGAGAATATACCCTAAAGTTCCATAGGAATTTGGAAGCCCGAAAAACAATTCTTTATTTTGCACTGGGGAACAAACCAAGATCTCCCCCGCAGCAGTCAGTACCTCTATTTCAAGTACTGAATGATGAAAAAAGCCCATGTTTAAAACTCGAAGATTCTACGGCAAGTCCTGAAATAGCGCCTCCAATAGTAATACCCCGTAATTCCGGCGTTACTTTCGGTCGCAGCCCTTTTTGCAGTGTACTGTCCAAAAGGTCGTAAAATGTTGTAAGTCCCTGGACATGCGCTGTTTTTGCTTGTTCATCAATGTGCACCACCTGGTTTAGCCCGCGAAGATCGAGATGCGTGGAACTGAGTACTCTGGGACGATATAAAAATGTGGTTGCCTTAGGTTTTAAAACAATTTGATCTTCTTGAGACAATTTTGCTTTGAATTCTTTTTGAATCTTTAGGCAGTGCTCATGATGAGCCACGCTGAGATTTTTATTATAAATTCGAGATGCCGGCATTTGAATTGCCATTTCGCTTACTGACCAAATTGTGTTAAAAATAAAAAAAGCTGCACAAGACACTTTTGAAAAAAAAGTGGGATCTTGTTGCGATTTCTGCTGCGCTTGATTTGATCTTGAAATAAGAGGAACAGTGATTGCATTCATAATGAATTCCTTTAGAAGCTGTACTAAAACTCAGCTTCTTAGAGAGTGTCAGGTTAATATGCAGACACTCTCCTACAATTGGTTTTTTATAGATGCGATGGTTTCGCAGATTTCAGGTTTTTGTTTTTCAAGTTTTTCCGTAACTTGGCGGATGCTCGATATGACTGTAGAATGGTCGCGAGCAAAAATTTCTCCGATTTTTTGATAGGGCAGTTTGAGTTTTTCACGGCAAAAATACATGGCGACTTGACGGGAATGCGCGGCATCGCGTTCTTGTGATTTGCTGAGAATATCAGCAGCTCGGATACCATAATAAGACGCAGTGGCTTTTATAATTTTTTCCGGAGTACATGCAAATTGAGCTTCTTTCTCTAACAGATCTTTTAAAAGGACGGAAGCCATGCCGGGGGTTATACTTGCAGCATGCTTAGCTCTTAAAGCTAAAGTATGCAAGGCAAGTAGGGCAGAAGAGGGAAATGTTTCTATCAGAAAAGGGATCAATTTTTCATCTATATTCAATCCCCAGATCTCTGCTTTCTTTTTTAATATGGCAGTGGGATTCTCTTTTTCCAACCCCACTGAAATACCCCATTCGAAGCGGCTGATCAAGCGAGGTTCGATATCGGACAATTTAGCGGGAAGAGAGGAAGAGCTTAAGATGATATTGCAACCGCGTGTATGCAGATCATTGAAAGTATGAAAAAATTCTTCTTGAGTCGCGGATTTTTTACAAAAAAGATGAATATCATCCACAATCAGAGTATGCGTAGATCGATAGATCTTTCTTACCTCTTGCATAGAGCCTGTCCGAATGGCTTGCACAATATGTTCTGTAAATGTAGAAGCCCTGATATAAAATACGGTCTTTCCTGTTTGCGAAAGGATATCTGCTGCTGCCATGAGAAGATGGGTTTTTCCAGATCCGGAAGGCCCGTATAGAAGCAGGGGATTAAAAGGACAAGTGGCTATTTCGGAAATGAGATTGCAGGCAATTTTGTTTGAATGCGAAGAGAGAAAAAAATTTTTCAGTGTCATTTCAGGATCGATCGGATCCGGTGCAATCGCAACATGGGCAGGAATAATAGGATCGCTTTGCTTTATACCGAAACAACCTGAAGAATCGGTTTTTGACGACGTCGGCTTGGCAGCATTTTTTTGCTCTTCGCTCGCGCCTTGCCAGAGGCAATGGTCGCTCGCTCCAGACGCAAAAACTAAAGCCGCCTTCTTGTCAAATTCCCGATTCTTCAGGTTGTTTCGGTATACAGGGGAATCAATAGCTTTCAGACTGAGTTTCACTTGGATCGGACGGCTATTATTATTGATGAGTTTTTTGCAAAATGGGCGTACGTGTTCTTCAAAAAAACTCATTTGAAAGGAATCTGACGCTTCTAAAAAAATATTCGCAGCATCAAAACGAAGTAATTTGATGGGACGAATCCACCGATCTACCGTATCTCGGCCTAGCTCGCTTTCCAGCTGAGAGAGGAATTGATCCCATATTTGCATAAATCGACGAACCCTTGGCAAGAGGTCTATTTTTTCACAATGTCCGGCATAGAGGATGGAGCCGACTTTGTTTTTGTCATCCACCACTGCTGAAAAATGCCTAAAAGGGTTGAAAACATAAAATAGATATTCAGGCCCGAAGGAAAATTGTAAAACATGACTGTGAATAAAACTGACATCATGTTTCCCATCATTTTTTGCTGCTTTTGAGAATCTGTGAGTTGGCTTGGATCTTTTGGAATTTTAGAGGTAAGACGTTGCTGCAAATACATCGTAGCGCCCATGAGGATGGGTAAGAGATGGAATTCATTGCCAATGAACCAGAGCGGCTGTCCCCAGGAAAACAAGACATCGGGAGCCGCTAAATCATCAATCCAGCCCGGAATAAAGGGGGCTCCGCGCAAGGGGAAGCTCGATTTCAAAAGATAAAACATCCCAATCAAAAAAGGCATTTGTAAAAATACGGGAATGCAACCTGTAAATGGATTGATTTTTGACGAGCGGTATAAATTCATTACCTCCATTTGGGATTTACGAGGATCTTTTTTATACTTCTCCTGGATCGCTTTGATTTTTGGGGCGATTTCCTGCATTTTTACGGAAGACCGGATCGACCAGGCATTGAGAGGATACATCATTGTCCTGAGCGCGATTGTAAGGAGAATGATCGAAAGGGCCCAAGAGTGAGTCACAACATAAAAAAGTTGCATGAGAAGGAAAAGAAATTTTGAAAATGGCTGAGAAATAAAAGAGAACCACCCCTGGATGTTTTGAGCGGCAGTATAATCGGGATTGTAACGGCGCGTTGGATCTTCATAAAGCGCATCTAGTTCGCTCAATAGGCCATGATCAAAAGGTCCTGCAAATACTCGAAAAGAGAGATCGATTCCGCTTTGAAGAGGGAGGTAAGTAGCAAACCCGGGATAATTTTCAGCCGGGTAAAGATGGTACGAGGAATCGATGAGGGAGAGGCGGGTTGGAATTTGCGATCCTTCATATTGAATGGCTTTGTATCCTGCCAGTTTTTTCGTTAACGGATCGATAATCAAACCAAGAAAGCCGTTGCAGTTGCTGATCCAGTTAGGGGTTGTCTGTCCTATAACGGGACCTTTTTTTGGCAAATCGATCGTTGCGACGTCGCCCGTGCCATTGACAGTCATTTGGTATCGAAGAAGAGGGGTATATGCGCCTCCCACCAGTTCCACATCGGGAATTCCAGAACCGAGCATCAAACCGCGCGCGTCGCCGTCAATACGGATATCAAGGCGAAAACAGTAGGGACCATTTCGTTCAGAAGGGATGGAAAATGTTTTCGTGATCCGCCTTTGGCCATGTTCTGTTTGAAATTGAATGAGATTGGGTTCGAATCGAGTCAGCTTGTAGATTTCCCGGCCGATTTCCGGAGTGTCTCCCAAAATATTGAGAGCGTAACATTCGGGCGGCACGGAATTTCTTTCTGTGCCATCGGTATTTAAAATAGCTCTTCGGAGCAATGGATAATAACCACCCAAAGAGCCTTCAGACTGTAGATGCGCGGAATTTGGAGTGCGATAAGGATGAAGAGGAAATCGGGCGTTTTGAGGAGATTGCGCCAAAATTTCCCGGTCAATATCAATTTCCCGAACAAGGCTTTTCGAATCTTTTGACAGTTTTAAAGGAAGGTTGATTTCAGCTAAGCTTCCTCCGCGTGTTGAAAAAACCAATTGTTGATATTCATTTTCTAAACAAAAGAATTCTTCATTGGCAATAGTCTGTGATAAAGAAATGGGATTGCCCTGTTGGACGAAATTGTTTACAGCTCGTTCAGAGGGAAGCGGAGCGCTCTCTTCCTTTGCGGCTATCTGATCCGTGTGAAGGATGTTTTCGTTGAGGCGTTTCTCCTTTTCATGCGAACCATTGAACCAGGATTGGATTGCAAAAAAGGAGGCGCTTACACAAAAAAGGAAAAGAAGAGATCGTTTATCCATTCGAAAAACCGTAAATTCAGACTATTATATCACAGAAGAAAAAGATTGTCTATTCTTCACGAGCTTGCTGAAGTTTCGCCTCCAAAGCAGAAAAAAATTGGATGAAATCCGGAGTATTTCGCAAATTATCGAGCCATGCATCTTCGACGAGTTCATCAAGCGTCGGAAGGCAGCGAGCCGTCAGAGCATTTTTGAGAAAGACCATGGCTTCATCCGTTCTTCCCAAAATCGAGTAAATGCAGGCAAGGTTATAATAGGCGTGAGGGTTGCCGAGCTGACCTGAACGGGTGATTTTTTGTTTTGCATCCAAATAGAGCTGATTTTGAAAATCGGAATCAAAAGTTTGATTCGCAAGATAAATTAAGCAGGCGCCCCAATTGAGCCAAATCTGATCGTTTTCTTCATCTTGATGGGATGCAAGACGGAAATAATGGATTGCCCGTTTATAATGCTCCGCATCCAAGGTAATATGGCCGAGTTCCAAATGACAAATGCCTAAATGGTGATGAATTTCAAAAAAACCGGGATGAATCAATTGGACGTGTGAAAAAATTTCAATCGCACGGGTATAATGGGCTTCGTCTCCGCTGAAATCGCCAAGCCATGCCAAAGCGGAGGCGTATTCGTATAGCCATCGAGGGTGATGCAAGAGAGATTCTTTATGATTTTGTAAAAGAGACTCAAATTGATTGATCGATTTTTCCAAAGAGGGAAGGTCGTCAGCCATGCGGCTGAATTGAAGCGATGCGCGCGCTGAATCAAAAAGAAGGGCCGGATAAGATGGTTTTAAATCTTTCGCTCGAGTAAAAAAACGGTCGGCTCTAAGCAGAAGATCGCAATCACCAAGAAGGGAGGCAAGGGCATTGTGCGTAATAGCCAGCGCGTGCCAATGTTCCGGGGAGGTGCGGTCGATCGATAGCCCCCATTGAAATTTTTCGATGGCCATTTCATAATATTCGGGATCTTCAAAATAACCGCCGAATGCATGCAAGCAGACGCCGTAAGCGAGCCAAAGGTCGGGATCATCTGGATATTGATCGGTAGCTTTTAAAATTTTATTTTCCGCTTCGATTAAAAGATCAAGTCGCGAAGTCATGGAGCCAAGATAAGAGAGCGATTCCACCCATTGCGCAATGATCAGTGGATCTTCGGGATCGATCGCCGCCGCGCGGGCGCATTTTTCAATACTCAATCGAAGCAGTTTCGAATCTCCTGAGTGGCGTCCGGACTCTGCGAGAATTTGCCCCCAGCTCAACCAAAGTTCAACATCGCCCGGAGAGAGCCGGATTGCATTTGAGAAGCTGTCTGACGCCTTGATATGAAAATGGGCATTCATTGTATTAAGATAGAGCTGAGAATAGCATTCCGCGATCGTCGCCCATCCTTCAATATATTCCGGAGCTAATTGAAGAGCGTGCTGCAAATGGGCGATCGCTTTGACATAGAGGCGATTATCATTGATGAGCAGCCCCATTTCGAGATAAACTTTTCCGAAATCATGATAAAATTCGGGAGGAGCAGATGCAACGAGGCTTGCCGATTCGTGAAATGCGTCAATTGCAAAACGCAAATCGAGAGCCTCTCCTGAAACTTTTGCAATTTCAGACCAGACAATGCCAAAATCCCAATAGAGTTCGGCGAGGATCTCCTTGGGCTGGTTTGCGGATAATTCCAGGGCTTTTTGATATTTTTCTTTTGCCTCCGCGAGGAAATGGTATTCGATATGGAAGCGGCCTAGTTGAAGCAATGCATTGCCCCAGGCAACGTAGGCATCAAAATAAGACGGATCCAGTTGCGTTGAGATTTTAAAATACTTCGCCGCAAGCAGCAGGGATTTTTCCTTGCCCTCCTCGGAACCATATTCAAAAAAAGCTAAGCCTTGCCGGTACCAGATACGGGGATTTTCCGGATCGATCTGAGAAGCGCATTCAAAAAAAGAAAGGGCATTGAGGTTGCCTTGAAGAAGGGCAAGCTCTCCCTGGCTCAAATAGCGAAGGGCTAATTCTTTTTTTTCATTTTGCGGCAATTGGTTCCATTCCAACCTTGGTTCTGTTTGAGCAGAGATGTACTTTCTGGGAAAAAACCGGGCAAAAATTCTGCGAATCGGGTGCGTTTGGATGGACATGGATCCTTCTTGGGTGAGAGCGGGATTATAGAGAAGGCGAATTTTTTTGCCCAGAGCCGATTTATGTTTTTAATTGTGAGTTGATTATGAGATAATATCAATATTTTTATTCACGATTGCAAACGCTTTTTTAAAGTCGATTTTAAAGCCGGCTTTAGGAATGTGATCGACAAAAATAAAACGGACGGGAATTTTAAATTTGGGAAGCTTTTCTAAAAGCTGGGAACGGATCCAGGCGGCGTCTTTAGCGGCCTTTACAACAGCTACAGGCCTTTGTCCAAATTCGGGATCTGCAATAGGGGCAACAAAAGCTTCCTGTACATCGGGCAGCGTCAAAAGGGCGTTTTCGATCTCTTCCGGCTGGATGTTTTCTCCTCCGGAAATAAATTGTCTGTCTTTTCGTCCCAAAATACTTAAACCCCCTGTTTTCGTGAGGCGCCCTAAATCGCGTGTCATAAACCATCCTTCGTTTTTGATTATTTTCCCTTCTTCCCAGTAGCCCTGAAAAAGGCTGTTTCCTCGAATAGCGATTTCTCCATCCGGCAATAAGAGGATCTCTTTTCCGGGCAAGGGAGGGCCCAAATCAAAATGACCGTTCCATTGCGGAGGGCGAAGGCGGGCACATACAATCGATCCCATTTCAGTGAGTCCATAGGAAAGGTAGCAAGGAATTTTTTCAGGATAAAAGGAGAGAGGAGCGCCGCCAAGCAGCAAGCAACGGAGGCGTTTATAGACGGGGGTCGCCCGATACAGTTGCGTCGGCACGGCAGAAGAATGGGTGATGCTTGGCTCGAATGGATTGAGTACAATGCGCGATTTTGCAAGGATTGAGCGAAGACAAATCCCGATTCCTCCGACATGATAAAGGGGAAGATTTAAAAGCCAGCAGTCCCCCCTTTTCAGATCGAGCTTACAGATGGCGCTTTTTGCATTATTGATTAAACTGGATAAGGAAAGAACCGCAATTTTAGGGAGAGAAGTAGAACCGGATGTAAAAAAAAGAGCAGATGGATCATTTAGCGTTGCATTGGCGTCCAGCAGGTTTGAATGAATGGGAAAGGAGTCAATAAATATACGGGATTTGAGTCTTTTTAAATGAGGTTCGATTTCAGATAAAGGGAGACGTTGGCTTAAAGGGCAGATCGATGCTCCGACTCTCCATACGGCGAAAAAAAGGGCGAGCGCTTCAGCGCATGGGGGATGGCGGAGGGCGACTATATCCCCTGACCGGATCTTTTTCGCGATTAATTCCCGCTCCAGGCGATAGGCAAGCCGGTCCAATTGTTGAAATGTCAGCAAGTCGAACGCAAGATCCAAAGGAGCCTCTTGGGCTGCCTCTTTCAAAGGGCACATCATCATGGTTTTTTTGAATGGGATAATATCAAAACATTTAATTTTTTTGAAAAAATTTTAGATTTTTAATTAAAATATCATAACAGGATGGAAAATATGTCGTTAACGACTGGATCAATAATATATCCAAACAAATTAATTTATTTATCGGATTTAAAGAAAGAGTTAATGGATATAATCGAATTCGTAGATTCTGGAAAAAAAGAATTAGAAAAACCGATATATCATATGGATCTACCTGCTGTTACGTACTGGGGTCAAAATTATGATTTTAAAACCTTACGAGAAAAAATCCACAAATTTTCAGGGGCAATGATACGTTGTGAACGTAGACTTGATGCCATCAAGGAAGTATTTAATAAATTGAAAGAGAAGTTTCCAAATAGTTTCGAAAATGCCCCTGAGTATAGTGACAGACAAGCAGCTATTACTCATTTTGAGTCAGATGTAGCCTGGCTTCTCAAAGAAAATCAACAAAATCTTCGGAAGGTTCAGGATGCGCTCCTACAAATCGATGATTGGCTAGCATTGAAAAATCGGCCAGATAGTTGGCTGACGGGAAGAAGTTCCTATTTTCGGTGGTAAGAAGCTGTCCTAAACTTTAGCTTCTGTCGATTTTCAGGTTGTTTCGGTATAGCCGCATTGGCCATAGTAAAAAATGATTGTGTAAAGCAGCAGGCTCAAAGAGGTTGCTTGCAGGGCTTCTTTATTGCGAAATATGTTCCAAAAAGGGGTAAATATCAGCATCAACGGGCACAGCAGTTTTAGCGGAAAGGCAAAAAAAACAGGCACCAAAAAAGCGCTGAAGATGAAAAATACATAGAGGCATTTTCCAAATGTAGATCCGAAACGGACGACGAGGGTTCGTTTCTTGGCTTTCCGATCTGTTTCCTCGTCCCTGAGGTTATTTGCCATGAGAATAGCGGAAGAGAGGAACCCGGGGGCGAGACTTGCTATCATCACAGAAGATGTGATTTCACCCATTTGCAAAAAATAGGTGCCCAGAGTGGCGACGGGTCCATAAAAAATAAAAACGAGCAGCTCGCCAAAACCCGCATAGCCAAGAGGTTTTGGGCCTCCTGTGTAAAGAACCCCAAATAAAATGCAGAGGATGGTGATGGCAAAGCTCCAAAGCCCCGCCTGGATCATTAAAGGAATGGCGCATCCAAATGCGGCCAAAAAACTAAGAGTCGATGCGAAGAGCATGTTTTGAGGGGTGATCCAGCCCTGTTGAACAGCCCTTCTGGGCCCTTTTCTCTCTTCCGTATCCGCCCCTTTGACAAAATCGAAATAATCGTTTGCATAATTGGTTCCGATTTGAATCAACAAAGAGAAAAGCAGTGTTAAAAACAATGTCTCCCATGCAATTTTTGAAACGAAAGACATTCCAATAATGACTGGGCATATCCCTGCGCTGAATGTTTTTGGCCTTGCGGCTAAAAAATAAGCCTTGGAGGGTGTTAGCATTTTAAGGCCGCTTGGGGAAGCGAGCGAAATCGGGTTTCCGTTTTTCATTGAATGCATTGCGCCCTTCTTGGCCTTCTTCTGTCATATAAAAAAGCATAGTGGCATTGCCTGCGAGCTCTTGCAGCCCGGATTGACCATCGCAATCGGCGTTCAGAGCGGCTTTCAGGCAGCGAATCGCCAAGGGAGAGTGCTGCAAGATCTCTCGACACCATTGAACGGTTGTCTCTTCCAATCTGTCGTAAGGGACCACGCAATTGACAAGGCCCATTTCAAAAGCCTGGGCGGCATTATATTGGCGGCAAAGAAACCAGATTTCCCTCGCCTTTTTCTGTCCCACGATCCGGCAGAGAAAAGAGGAGCCGTAGCCGCCGTCAAAAGAACCGACTTTCGGTCCTGTCTGGCCAAAAATGGCGTTATCGGCCGCGATGCTCAAATCGCAAAGGATGTGCAAAACATGACCTCCTCCAATAGCATAGCCGGCGATCATGGCGATGATCGGTTTTGGGCAAGAACGCATCTGTTTTTGAAAATCTAAAACATTCAACCTGTGGATTCCATGCCCATCTACATATCCGCTGTCTCCCCGGATTTTTTGATCTCCTCCGGAACAAAAAGCTTCCTTGCCTTCTCCGGTCAAAACGATCACTCCCATACCGGAATCGTTGCGCGCATCAGTGAGGGCATGACTCATTTCTTCTACTGTCAATGGACGAAAGGCATTGCGGACATGGGGTCGGTTGATAGTGATTTTTGCGATCCCTTCTGCTTTATGATATTTAATATCTTCATACTGTCCGACAGGTTTCCATAAAATCATCTATCTACTCCTGCATGATATGTGTCATTTTTTTTAATTCGACAACAGCCTCTGACTGTACCATCGTTTGAGAAACCGGTCAATCGGTAAAATCATTCCGAAATTCACGTTTTCTATATGGCAAAATGTGATTTGTTGATACAATCGCCGTAAAAGACTGCTAACGGATTTCGGCTTCGTCGATTTTGGGGATTATTTTGGCCGATTTTCGGTTTGTTTTTGGAGGGTAATATACATTTGGTCGATGTTACCCCCCCAAAAACAAACCGAAAATCGGCTCAAAAGAACCCCAAAATCGACAGAAGCGAAATCCGTTAACAGTCTCTATATATAAGAATGTTTCACTCCCAGGGAGGGGTATCGTGACAAAAATTAGAGGAAAAATTAAGTTTTTCAACTTTCAAAAAGGGTTTGGTTTTATTACGCCAAATAACGGCGGTAAGGATATTTTCGTTCATGCAAATAATGTGCTTGGCGATCCTAAATCATTACGTGAAGGACAGGAAGTTGAATATATTGAAGGCCCTGGAAGGAAAGGTCCAGAAGCTACAAATGTTACCATTCTGTAAAAAAATTCGTTCTTTGACTTACCGCTTAGATTGAGAGGTCTTTCTTCCGGCTGCATACCCAAAGGCCAAATTTTGAATCACTTTGGGTATAGCACTAGGGCTCTTTTTCAAAGAGCACTGCACTGGTGCTCATACAAATAACCCGTTCATTTTGAACGAGTTGTTTTTCTCCGTTTCGTGAAAAATTCCACAACGTGCTATGAGCTAAAATATGGCTAAAAAATACGATGAAAGCGCCGTTTTGTCTTTAGACGCACTTTCCCATATCCGTTTACGTCCGGGAATGTATATCGGAAGGCTGGGGGATGGTTCGCATGCAGACGACGGGGTTTATGTCATGATCAAAGAGGTCATTGATAATTGCGTCGATGAATTCATCATGGGACATGGGACAAAAATTGATATTCGGTTGGACCCGAAAACCTCTACCATCTCGGTGAGGGATTGGGGAAGAGGAATTCCACTCGGAAAAGTGATCGAATGTGTCAGTCAAATCAATACGGGAGCCAAGTATAATGACGATGTATTTCAATTTTCGGTGGGATTGAACGGCGTTGGAACCAAGGCGGTCAATGCTCTCTCTTCGCGCTTTTCGGTCAAAAGTTTTCGGCATGGAGAATACGTGGAAGCCGATTTTGCAAAAGGCGTTTTAAAAGGAAAGAAAAAAGGCCAGAGCAAAGAATTGAATGGGACATGGGTGGAATTTACTCCAGACTCTGAAATTTTTAAGAAATTCTCCTTTCGTAAAGAGTTGATTGTAAAGCGTCTTTGGCATTATGCGTATCTCAACACCGGTTTGACTCTCGTGTTCAATGGAGAAGAGATCCGCTCTGAACACGGTCTTCTGGATCTTTTAAACGCCGAGGTGAAAGAAGACCGGCTTTATGAGCCTCTCCATTATAGGGGAAAATATCTTGAGTTTGCCTTTCTTCATGCATCCAGTTACGGAGAAACTTATTTTTCCTTTGTCAATGGCCAGCATACCCAAGATGGAGGGACGCACCTTTCCGCTTTTAGAGAGGGTATTTTAAAAGGGGTCAATGAATATGCGAAAAAAAATTTTCAGGGCATTGATGTCCGCGAAGGGATTGTTGGGACAGTGCTTGTCAAAGTAAAGGAACCGGTTTTTGAATCGCAAACTAAAAATAAATTGTCGAATAATGAGATCCGCACCCCTGTCATGCAAGAGGTCAAAGATGCGGTTTTAGAGCTTCTTTATAAAAATGAGGAAGTCGGAAAAAAAATTATCGACCGGATCCTTTTTAATGAAAAACTGCGCAAAGAACTTTCCGCAGTTAAAAAAGAGGCGAAAGAAAAGCAAAAGAAGATCTCTTTCAAAATCCCAAAGCTTCGCGATTCGAAATTTCATTTAGGCGATGGATCGAAAGAGGGGATGTATTCCGTAATTTTTCTCACAGAAGGGGAATCGGCCTCCGGATCGATTGTTATGACCCGAGATCCATTGACCCAGGCAGTGTTTACTCTGCGAGGAAAACCGCTCAATGTCCATGGGATGAAGCTGGATCAATTATATAAAAATGAAGAGATGTACAATTTGATGTCCGCCCTCAACATCGAGGACGATCTGGGTAATCTTCGTTATAGTAAAGTGATTTTAGCAACCGATGCCGATGTAGATGGCATGCACATTCGCAACTTATTAATTACTTTTTTTTTAACTTACTTTGAATCTCTTGTATTAAATCGTCATCTACATATTCTCGAAACTCCGTTATTTAAAGTAAGGAATAAGGAAAAAACGATTTATTGTTATTCAGAAGAAGAAAGGGACAAGGCATTTGAAGAGCTGAAAAAAGGGGTGGAAATCACTCGCTTCAAGGGGCTTGGCGAGATTTCCCCTCACGAATTCAAACAATTCATCGGCAAGGAGATCCGCCTTCTTCCTGTCACGATCCACAATCTTTCCGATATCAAGCCAACCCTTGAATTTTACATGGGAAAAAACACCCCTGAAAGAAAAAAATTTATTATGAAAAACCTGGAGAGCATCGATGGATGATCTGAAAGAGCAAATGAAGGATCATTTCATTAAATATGCCTCGTATGTGATTCTCGACCGGGCTATTCCTCATGTAATTGATGGGCTGAAACCTGTGCAAAGGAGGATTCTTGAGACACTTTGGAGGCAAAATGACGAAAAGCTTCATAAAGTCGCAAATATCGTCGGTCAAACCATGCAGCTTCATCCTCATGGCGATGCGCCAATTTATGAAGCGCTTGTGACATTGGCAAATAAAGGGTATTTGCTAGACCGGCAGGGAAATTTTGGAAATATACATACGGGCGATCCATCAGCCGCCGGCCGATATATTGAAACGCGCCTCTCTCCGCTGGCTAGAGAAACCCTTTTCAACCCTGAAATCACTGAAAAAACCCCTTCCTATGACGGGAGAAACCTGGAGCCCGTGGTTTTACCGGCCAAAATTCCTCTATTGCTGATGCAAGGAGCCGATGGGATTGCGGTGGGAATGTCGACCCGCATTTTTCCACATAACTTCACAGAGCTTTTGGAAGCTCAAATTGCTTGTCTGGAGGGAAAAAATGTGAAAATTTTTCCCGACTTCCCTACCGGAGGAGTCATGGATAAGAGCCAGTATGATAAAGGGCGCGGCAAAATCAAACTTCGAGCCAAAATTGAAGTCAAAGATCCTAAAACGCTTTTGATCCGGGAGATCTGTTATGGAACGACCACTGAAAGCCTCATTCGCTCCATCGATGAAGCGGCTAAAAAAGGGAAAATCAAAATTGAGGCGATTCATGATTATACCGCCGAGCATATTGAGATTGAGATCAAGCTGCCAAGAGGGCAGTATGCGGAAGAAATTTTAGATGCTCTTTATGGGTTTACTGAATGCGAAGTCTCTTTACATTCGCAAATCATTGTGATCAAAGATGACCTTCCCTGGGAAACCGATGTGAATGAGGTCTTGACATACAATACAGAAAAATTGGTGGAATTTTTAAAACTGGAACTGGGGATTGAAAAAAAGAAATTACTGGAAAAAATTTTTTACAAAACTCTTGAGAGAATTTTTATCGAAAATCGGATTTATAAAAAAATAGAAACGGTGAAAACTCTTGAAAAAATCCATGAAACTCTCACGACCTCTTTCAATCCCTATCGTAAAAAATTGATCCGTGAGCCAAGTAAAGACGACTTGGAAAAACTGTTGCAAATTCCCATCCGCAGAATTTCACAATTTGATATTGACCGAAACAAGGAGGAGATCGTTTCTTTGCAGGAGGTGCTGCAGGATGTGGAAAAGCATCTCAAAAATGTAAAAAAGTTTGCCATCCATTATTTACAAAAACTCATCCAAAAATATGGCAAGGATTTCCCAAGGAAAACCCGCGTTAAGGCGATCGAAGAGATCGATCGGCGCGCCATTGAAATGAAAGAAATCAAGGTGGGATTCGATCCGGAATCAAGCTTTGCGGGGACAAAAATAACCGGACCGATCCAATTTCATTGCACGAACTTTGATAAATTGCTCATCTTTCAAAAAGATGGGACATACAAAGCAGTAAATATTCCGGAAAAGCAGTACTTTGAACAGGCGGTGTGGGTAGGTGTCGCCGATAAGAAAACAGTGATCAATGTCGCTTATAAAAACAACGAGACAAAGCAAATCTGGGCCAAGCGATTTGTTGTGGAAAAATTCATCTTGGACAAAACGTATCGCTATTTTGATGAAAAAGGAGAGCTTGAGCATATCTCTGCCAATCCTGATGCTACAGTTGAGCTCCGCTTTACTTCGAGAAAGCAAAAAAAAGGGAATCGGTTGGTTTTTTCATTCGCAGAAGTGCCTATAAAAGGTGTACAAACTCGCGGAATACGGTTAAAGTAATACCTGTGGTTTCAAAAGCGTTGGTCATTGGCTTGGGAATCAGTGGAAGGGCGGCGGCGGCCCTTTTGCTCGCAAAAGGATTTGCAGTGACCGCTGCCGATCATCGGTTTGAAATATTACAGCAGGATCCACGCATTCGCTCTTTGATAGAAAAGGGGCTTGTGGTTTGCAGCGATCAGGGAGTATTTAGAGGGTTTTCTCTTGCTGTTCTCTCTCCGGGAATTGAATGGTCCCATCCCCTGGTGTGTCAAATGCGGGCAGCGAGGGTAACACTCATCACCGAAATAGAGTTGGCATTGCGCTACCTTCCCAATGATTTGATATTAGGTGTGACAGGTAGCAATGGAAAAACGACCACAGTCCTCTTAACCGTCCATATTTTAAATGCCGCCGGAAAGAAAGCGCAAGCTCTCGGCAATATCGGAACGGCTTTGAGCGATTATGCACTGCAAGCCGACAAAAAGGAAGTGTTGGTGATTGAACTGAGCTCGTTTCAATTGCAAATGCTTTCGATCAAGCCCTATTTTGACGCGGCTCTCATTTTGAATATCACGCCGAACCATTTAAACCGGCATGCTTCGATGCAAGAATATATCGAAGCAAAGCTGCGTCTGGCCTCTTGTTTAAAGCCAAATGGAAAACTCTTTATTTCCAAACAGGTGATGTTTGCATATATCCGAAGTGATTCACAAGTATTTGATGATGGTCGACAAAGAGATAGAGATGCCAAGGACGTTAGGCTCGGAATGGCCGAATGGGAAAATGTGCAAGCGGCGCGTGCGCTTTGTTCCTTTTGCAAAGTGCCCAAAAAGATTTTTGATGTTTCTTTAAAAAGTTTTCGTAAACCTCCTCATCGCATCGAATGGGTAGCTGAAATTAATGGCGTTGCATATTATAACGATAGCAAAGCTTCGAATGTCGATGCGGTTTTGCATGCGGTAAAGCTTTTTGAAGGATCGATTCTTTTAATCGCGGGAGGAGTCGATAAGGGAGCTCCCTATATCCCCTGGATTGAAGGATTTCAAGGAAAAGTGAAACAGCTGATCGTGTATGGGGAGGCGGCGGAAAAAATGGAGCGGGAGCTGCAACCTTATTTTCCACTGGAGCGGGTAGCCACTCTCCTGGATGCGGTTCAGATCGCTGTGACGTCTGCAAAGCCGCAAGATACTGTACTCTTTTCGCCGGGTTGCTCGAGTTATGACCAATTTACAGGTTATGAGCAAAGAGGCGATGCATTTAAAAAGGAATTGAAAAAATGGACCGAAAAAAAATTATCATCACTGCAGTCATGATTAACGCGTCTCTTCTCATAGCGCTCTTTATCGCGACGGTGACGATGGAGCAAGAGCCTATGGCTCATCCGAGTCCTTTGGTTTCCGAACTCAAACCGCATTCTATCGAGATCCCCACATTGATCGAGGAGCCTCTCTTGTCAACCCATCCGGCGCCTGTTGTGTTCACCCTTCCGCCAGTCATTGAGGAGGAACCAAAAATGGTTGAGATCGCGGCTGCCCCTGCTCTTCAAACTTTGCCCCCGATTCAACTGGACGCCCCCTCGCCGGATTTGGAAATCGAGGTGCAAAAAGGGGATACTTTGGAAAAAATTGCGAAAACCTATCAAACAAAAGTGGATGAACTCATCAAGCTCAATCAGCTGCCCAGCAGCTTTTTGAAGATAGGGCAGCGCCTGAAGATCCCATCGGAAAAAACAATGATCACCGCGAAGCCGAAACAGGTTTCGATTCCGCCAGGACAATCTCCAGAATATTATATTATGAAGGTGGGAGATAATCCCTGGTCGATTGCGATGAAGCATCATATCAAAGTCGATGAACTGCTTAAATTAAATGGACTGAATGAAAAAACAGCCAGAAAGCTTAAGCCGGGGGATCGATTGAGGATCCAATAAGAACCTGAGTTTTGGGTTCATTTCATAGAGCCTTGCCACATCTTTCGGGCAATTTTCGAAGATTTTGACGAGCCCATAGGTGCTTTCTAGCTTGGGCCCGTCAAAATCTTCAAAAATTTCCTCGAAATCTGCGACAATTCTC
>DATIHO010000065.1:0-31801 GCA_035480615.1 Chlamydiales bacterium
GGGTTCTTTTGAGCCGCTTTTTGGTTTTTTTTGCGGGGGTAGTATCAAACTTCGTATACAACCCCCGCAAAAAAACCAAAAATCGGCCAAAATAATCCCCAAAATCGACGAAGCCTGGGTTTTAGGACAGCTTCTTACGAAATGCTTCTTCCGATAAAATCAGAATACCCAATTTTTTTGCTTTATCATATTTGGAACCCGGCTCCTCTCCCGCCAATACATAATCTGTATTTTTGCTCACGGAACTACTTACTTTCCCCCCCCGTTCTTTGATGAGCAGCGACGCTTCGCTGCGCGTATAGTGGGTCAAAGCCCCTGTTAAAACAAATGTTTTCCCGGAAAAAGCATGGCCGCTTATTTTCTTTTTGGGCGTTTTTGGCTTGACTCCATGTTTCAAAAGAAGTTGGATCTCTTTGATGTTTTCGGGATCATGGAAAAAATTGGCAATAGCAATGGCTGTCTTTTCCCCAATCCCCTCGATGGCGACAAAATCCTCTGTTTTCATATGCAAAATCGTATCGAGATCTCCCGCTTCTTCAGCTAAAAGGTCAGCGGTTTCCGTCCCCACATATTTGATTCCAAGGCCCATGAGAAAACGGGCAAGCGGAGGATTTCGAGAGGCATGGATGCTACTCAGAAGGTTGTGAATCGACTTTTGCTTAAAACCCTCCACTTTGGCCAATGCTTTTTCATCCAGAAGATAAATATCGGAAAGATGACTCACCAGCCCCTTTTCTACAAGCTGTTGAACTACTTTTTCTCCCATGTGTTCAATATCCAAAGCATGTTTTGAAGCAAAATAGATGATGCGCCGCATCCTTTGCCCAACGCATTTTTGGTTTGGACAGCGAATGGCCACCTCTCCTTCGTAAGAGACTACTTTGGTATGGCAAATCGGGCAATATTTTGGCATATGCCAGCTGTGGCTGTGGGCGGGCCGTTTTTTCAAATTGACAGAGACCACTTTAGGGATGACATCGCCCCCCTTTTCAATGGTGACGAAATCGCCGACACGAATATCTTTTCTCGCCACTTCCTCCGCATTGTGAAGCGTAGCTCTAGAGATCGTACTCCCTGCAAGAAAGACCGGCTCTAATTCCGCAACCGGAGTCAACACTCCAGAGCGGCCCACTTGGACAATGATCTCTAAAACATGCGTCTCTGCCTGCTCTGGGGCAAATTTATAGGCAACAGCAAAGCGAGGCGTTTTTCCTGTAGAACCTAAGATTTCATGCGTTTTCAGATGATTCACTTTAATCACGATCCCATCGATCTCAAAAGGAAGATGGGATCTTTCTCTATGGATTTTTTCAGCAAAACAGATAATCTCTGCCAAATTTTTGCAAAGAGACAAATGTTTCGGCGTTGCTGTCGGAAAACCCCATTTTTTCAGCTGATGATGCAGCTCCATTTGCGTCTCAATAGGCGATTGCCCTTCTGCGACTCCATAACACATGAAGTTGAGTTTCCGTTTAGCGACGACGCGTGGATCAAGAAGTTTCAAAGAACCCGCCGCTGCATTTCTCGGATTTGCAAAAGGCTCCAAACCCTCCTCTTCCCGCATCGCATTCAAAGCAAGAAAAGTAGAGATACTTAAAT
Organism: Chlamydiales bacterium; assembly: GCA_035480615.1. GTDB lineage: Bacteria > Chlamydiota > Chlamydiia > Chlamydiales > SM23-39 > CAIPFQ01. The sequence continues at coordinate 1,600 of DATIHO010000065.1, forward strand.
ACACCTCTCCCCGGATTTCTATATCATCCGGATAATCCGATCCATTCAGTGTCAAAGGAACTGCTCGGATTGTTTTAATATTTGCCGTTACATCATCTCCCATTCTTCCATTGCCGCGCGTGAGTGCGTGAAACAATTTTCCCTTTTTATAACGCAAAGAGATCGCTGTCCCGTCCATTTTCAATTCACAGCAAAAATCAACTTCCTTTTTTTCTAGCGTTTTTTGCACCCGTTTCAGAAAATCGCCCACCTCCTCTGCCGAATAGGTATTTACAAGAGACATCATCGGAATCATGTGGGCTTTTTGGACAAACCCTTCAGTCGGGCTTTCCCCCATCCTTTGCGCAGGGGAATTGGGATGGATCAGATTCGGGTGCCTTTTTTCAAAATCGATGAGGGCACGCATCTTTTGGTCATATTCATAATCGGAAACGATCGGTTTCGCCTTGTCGTAATAACGTCGGTCGTGCTCAATGAGCTCATCTACCAATTTGAGATACTCGTTATGCGCGATTTTCGACAAATTCCACCTCGAAAATCATGGTAGCCAAAGGCGCCATAGTGATCGTAAAATGCCTTGCTTGAATGGGGATATTTTCATTGCGCACATTAGACCCTCCATAATCAATGGCATCGGTATTAAATACTTCCCGCACCTTTTTCACATTGGCGACGGCAATCCCGTATTCATGGAGTATTTCAGGAGTAAAGTTGTGGACGCAGACAAGAGTGGCAGAGGACGATTTTCGAAAATAAGATACGATACTTTTATTCGCATCGGAAAAATCGATCCATTCAAAACCTTCCCAATTGAAATCGCGCTCCCAAAGCGCCGAGTGCCGGCTGCAAAACCTATTGCAATCACGCACGAGCAGATAAAGGCCTTTATGAAGCGGATATTGCAAAAGATCCCAATCCAACTGCCTTGCCGCATCCCATTCTGTCCACTGTCCCAGCTCCGCTCCCATAAAAATGAGTTTTTTTCCCGGATGGCACATCATATAACTATAAAGAAGGCGGATTCCCGCGAATTTCTGCCAATCGGATCCAGGCATTTTTGCAAGAAGGCTTTGCTTCCCATGTACCACTTCATCATGGGATAAAACCGCCATGAACCGTTCAGAAAAAGCGTACAGCAAACTGAAAGTCAAGTTATTTTGATGATAACGGCGATAGATCGGATCTTTCGAAAAATAATGAAGCGTATCATTCATCCATCCCATGTTCCACTTCAAATCAAACCCAAGCCCACCCTCTTTTACAGAGTGGGTCACCCCTTGATAAGAAGAGGATTCCTCTGCGATCATCAATACTCCATGCACCCTTTCATGAATCACTGAGTTGAGATGTTTTAAAAATGCAATTGCATCCATATTGTAGTTGCTTCCATCGGGATTTGGAATCCATTCTCCTGCGTTTCTCCCATAATCAAGATATAAAAGCGAAGCGACCGCATCCACCCGAAGTCCATCGGCATGCATCTTTTCACACCAAAATAGGGCGCTTGCAATCAAAAAATTCGCAACTTCCAAACGACCGTAGTTGAAAATCGCCGTGCTCCAATGAGGATGGATCCCCTTTCTCGGATCATCGTGCTCATAAAGCGACGTCCCGTCAAAACGATTGAGAGAAAAATCATCCGTCGGAAAATGGGCCGGAACCCAATCGAGGATGACGCCAATCCCATTTTGATGAAGATGATCCATAAAAAATTGAAAATCGGCAACTGTCCCATAGCGGCTTGTCGGAGCAAAAAAACCGCTCACTTGATACCCCCAGGATTCATCGAGCGGATGCTCCATGACCGGCATCAGTTCCACATGTGTGAAATGGAGCTCTTGAGCATACTGCGCCAAATCACGGGCAAGCTGACGGTAGTTGGGAAAATACGAATCATAGCGTCTCCAAGATCCAAGATGCACTTCATATACCCGAATCTGCCGGTCCAGGGTTTGATGTTTCCTGTTTTCCAACCACTTCTGATCGTTCCAAACGTAACGCTTGATATCCGCGGTCATGGATGCAGTCAGGGGCCGCATTTCTGAATAAAATGCAAACGGATCGCTTTTTACCCGAAGATAACCCTCGCGGGTACGAATTTCGAATTTGTATTTTTCCCCTTCACCCAATCCCGGTACAAAAAGCTCCCAAATTCCCGAATGCCCAAGGGAACGCATCGGATTCATCCGGCCGTCCCAATAATTGAAATCTCCCACCACGCAAACACTTTTCGCGTTGGGCGCCCAAACGGAAAACCGCACTCCTTTCACCTCCTGAAAGGTAATGAAATTAGCCCCAAGAATTGTGTATAGCTCATAATGGCATCCTTTATTGAAAAGAAAGAGATCCATCTCTCCAATGGTTGGCCAAAATGCGTAAGGGTCGTGAGCTAAAAGCCCGTTTCTATGATAAACGCGGTAATCGGTCGCTTGAATTTTTTCTTTTGGGATGTATGTAAAAATGCCTGTCTCATCTTCTCGATGCGCACTAACGTTTTTTCCTGACACCTCCAAGTCGATCCACTCGGAGCCGGGGCGCCAAAGGCAGATGGTTTGAATGCCGTTTACTTCATGCAATCCGAAACGGGCGTGAGGGTCATGATCCATGTTGGAAACGATCGATAAGATACGTCTTTCCCGCCTCGATTGCAAGAGGGTTTTTTGCCTCATGGCGAAACCCTTTTTGAGAGGGAGACATACGGACTCTAAAGGAACGTAAAGGTGTTGGAAGATGAAACACAATACTTCTGGAAAACGTGGCTCTTAAAACACAGCGGCGCAACAACCGGCTCGCCCACTCCAAATCCAATTCCCCCACATCCGCCACCTGTATGCGGGTCATGCGGCCTGATACGAATTGGGAACTTGGCAGAAGAAAAAGAGAAGTCCCTTCCTGAAAAAAAAAGAGACTGCGCAAACGGCTTGCCGCTTCCTGCAATAGAAAACAGGGATTCCCTTCGACGGTTTCTATGGGAGAGAGCCCCTGATATTCCTCGTCCAGAAAACGAGGAATTAAAATTTTTGAAAAAGCCGCTTTGCAAAACGATGCAAAATTCCCCTCTTTCAAAAGCCTTCCGGTCCCTTTCAAAGGATGAGCTTCGATAAATGGAATTTTTTGGCCAAGACCAAAAATGACAGGCAAAATCTCCCGAAGGTCAAACCGGCGCCAGACGAGGTCCCAATCTTGGGCTTTTTGCCTTCCTAAAGAAAGCCTTTCCCAGACACTCGGCAGAAAAAAATCGAGCTCTTCAGAAAAAAAAAGCCTCTCACGTGCCTTGAACGGATTTGCATTGATTAAAAAACCTTTCGGGGCATTGACCACGTCCACTTCAATGCCGTTTTGGCTCCCTTCGATTTTGAGCCGGTAAAATCCTTCCTTTGCTTTTCCAAAAACAAAGACGCAATTTTTTTCAAGGTCAAGTTCCAAGGTAAAATCTTTCACAGGACCTGTGATATGCAAATTGAGCTCATATTTTTTCCCCAGCCGAATCAGCGTAGGGAACGCTTCGATTTCAAAACAGGTGCCCGGTATCAGGCATGCCGCACCGGGCATATGAGAAAATGGTTTGAGTTTTTCCGCAATTGTGATTTTCACAAAATTCGTCCCAAGAATCCAAAAGGCCTATTTTCTATCAATTCTACTTCGACCAGATCATTTGGCTTTAACTGGCTTTGAGGGACATAAACGCGAAGAAAATTGGGCGTATGTCCTGAAATCATCTTCTCTTTTTCTTCGTTTTCTAACAAGAGAGTCATTTTTCTTCCCAAAAATTTGTTCCGAAGTTCGAATCCCGTTTTTTCCGCAAGGCGTAAAAGCTCCTGTTTTCGCCGGCGCAACACCTCATCGCTGATTTTATTAGGATAAAGGGCAGCTCTTGTCCTTTGTCTTGGGGAATAGGGAAACATGTGCACTTTTGCAAACTGAACCTGGGAAACAATGTCGAGCGTTTCTTGAAAATCGGCTTCCGTTTCACCTGGAAACCCAACAATGACGTCTGTCGTCACAGTAAAATCAGGATCCCTTTTTTGCATTCTCTCCACGGTCTCCAAGAAATGTTGCCGTGTATATTTCCGGTTCATCCGTTTGAGAACGACATTGGATCCCGCCTGTAGCACGATATGCATGCTGGGACATGTGATCTTCCCCGCCAAGACAGCTTCTTCCAAATCGGCATCCACCTCGTCCGGGTCGATGGAGGAAATACGAAGCCTTTTCAACCCGTCAATCGCGTCTACCGCCCGGACAAGGTCGGCAAGCTTTCCTCCCCCGTCGAAATCCCCCACATTGATCCCCGTTAAAACCACTTCCTTATATCCGTTTTTAACAAGCGTTTCCACTTCTTCGACAATCTCAAAGATCTGCCTGGATCTGGAACGGCCCCGCACATAAGGAATAATGCAATAGGTGCAAAAAGAGTTGCATCCATCCTGGACCTTGACAAAGGCCCGGGTATGGTCATCAAACATTTGGATATTGAATTCGGGCAACTCCTTTTCTTCGGGAAAAAGACGAGCGATGAGCTGCTCTTTTTCGTGATTGCGGACAAGCTCGATCTTCGGATCGATCTCAAGGAGCGCCGAAGGAGCGCTTTCCACCATGCAGCCGGTCACGACGAGCCGAGCCTTTGGGTGCGCTTTTAAAAGCGAGCGGATCTCATGGCGCGAAGAGCGATCGGCCCCTTCAGTGACAGTACAAGTATTGACTATGCACAGATCCGCCTCTTCGTGATTTTTTGCCGGATCATAACCCATTTGACGCAGCTGATCCGAATAGCCTTGGGCTTCATATTGATTTGTACGGCAGCCAAGAGTGACTACTTTGAATTTTCTCATCAAACGAGATCGCAAGCTTCCGGAGGCATCCAATGTGGAGGTTTGCCTTCCCATTTCACATTGCAACCGATCGGGTTTGTCTTAGGAATACTGATCGGCTTGTCTAAAAGCAATTCATTTAATGTGCGCTCAAGATCATTTACCTTCATTTTGCTCGAATCGCGCGGCGAATCGATCCCACGTCCTGTATAAACAAGCTTGCGTTGCTGATCGAATACAAAAAAATGAGGCGTACGCAATGCTCCATACTTCCGCGCGACCTCTTGCGATTCATCGCGCAAATAGATCCAGGGGAATTTGTGCTTCTCCATACGCACCACCATATGTTCAAAAGAGTCTTCCTCATAAGTGTGTTTGCTATTGGAATTGATCGCAACAAATGTCACCCCCTTCAAGCGAAAATGGTCTGCTGTCTTGCGCGTGATCTCGTCCGATCCCAGCACAAAAGGGCAGTGGTTACATGTGAAGAAAATCACAAGTACTTTCGCTGAAGAAAAATCTTTTAAAGAATAGGTCTTCCCATCCGTTGCCGGCAAGGAAAAATCGATAGCACGATCCCCGATATCTAGAGTAAATTTATGCATTCAGCCTCCCCACAGTATATTCAAATCCAGTTACCTGTCTCCTTTTGAAGATGCAAAAAATATACTCAGAATTCCTTATTTTAACAAGGCTGTAAACCTTATTGAAAAAAGCAGTTGCTTAAAAAATTTTTCATCCAACATACTAGCGGCTCACAAGGAGCCTCTATGAGCACTGCGTTAAATAAAATAAGTCAATTATCAAGACTCTCGCCCTATCGCAATTATTTTTCATTCGCAGCAAAGCCTTTTAAAAGATTCTGCTTGCAACCGGGCTACGCATTCACACGTCAATGGCAATCACACCAGAAAAACATTGCATTGGATAAAAGTGATTTACAAAACTTCATTTCAGCAACTCCCTGCGAAGCCATTGAAGATTTTTTAAAGACGTACAAAAATGTGGGAAACTATGATCGGATTGAACTTTCCTACCCGGCTCATACAAATGAGGAGATATGCGACATAACAGGAGAAGTATTGCGATCTCACAAGCACACCTATCACGATAATTACCCTACTCTTTGGCTCATTTTAGAAAATAGGGGTTTTTGCACAATAGACGGAGAGACAGAGATGTGTGAGCCGGGAACTGTGTTACAAATTCCCGCTCGCACAACATATTCTTTCACTGATTTTAATGATGATGCTGGCTGCTCGCTTCGCGCGCTGAAAGTCACTCGATCTTCCAGTCCTCCTTTACACGATGATTCCGACGTTTGCTCGATCATGTAAGAGACAGCTTCTAAGAAGCTAAAGTTTAGGGCAGCTTCTAAGCCGTCGTGGCTTCAGAGGCATGGTAGGTTTCCCAAAGAATTCTAAAGGGCAGGCAAGTGTCAAGCAGATGGGACAGAGTCCCATCGCCAATTTTGCGGCCTGCCTCCAGAAAAATGATCCGGTCGGCATGTTCGATGGTAGAAAGGCGATGCGCAATGAGAATCTGCGTTATTTCTCCCTGCAATTCCTGAATCGCCCGTTTGATATGATTTTCAGAAATGGCGTCAAGCGATGAAGTAGCCTCGTCCATGATCAGAATCGGCGCCTTCTTTACCAATGCCCGCGCAATCGCAAGCCGCTGCTGCTGGCCTCCTGAAAGGGTTTTTCCCATTTCCGCTAGCAGAGTACCGTACTTTTGCGGCATTTCAACAATGAATTCATGGGCATAGGCTTTTCGTGCAGCCTCTTCGATCTCTGTTTTGGAAAAGCTCCTTCCAAACGCGATATTTTCTGCAACTGTATCGAAAAAAAGAAAGGGCCTTTGAGGGACGAATGCGATCTGCTCGCGCAAGGATTTTTGCGTGAAAGCCTGGATCGGCATCCCATCAATGCAGATTTCCCCTTTTTGAATTTCATAGAGCCTTGGGATCAGCTGGACAATGGTCGATTTTCCCGCGCCGGTGGTACCGACAATCGCCAACACCTCCCCCTTTTTCACTGAGAAACTCAAATCCTTGATGACCCACTGCTCTTTGTATTTGAACCAAACATGGTCGAATTCAATGACGTTTTTAAAACCCTTTAAATGGGTTGCCCCATCTCGATCCTGAATTTGCGGTTTTAAATTGAGCACTTCGAACATCCGCTCAGCAGCGACAATCCCTTTTTGCACATTTGCATTTTCTTCAGCAAATTTTTTTACCGGTTCGTAAAACATATGGAGAAGGCCGCAAAACATGAGCAGCTGGCCGACGGTCATCCGAAGAGTATAAAGACCAAACAAAACGACGACCGCAAGACAACAAGTCGCGATCATATGCAGAAGAGGGCGGGTCAAGAGGCCGTATTTCGCACTTTTGCTCTCAAGAACGGCCATCCGGTCATTTTGTTCTTTATATTTTCGGAGCGAAAAAGCCTCCATGGCAAAAATTTTTACGGTCTGGATGCCCGTTAAAAAATCGAGCAGGACCGACGTAAACGTCTCCTGATTCTTTTGGATCTGTCGTGTGATCCGCTTCACTTTCCGGGTTAAAAAAATCACAGGAAAAATAATTAAGGGAAGTCCTAAAAAAATGATCGAGGAAAGCTGCCAGGAAAGATACACACAGGCAGCCAATGTGGAAATGAGGGTAAAAGGGGTTTGCAAATAATTTGTCAGACATGAGTTCAATGAGGAAGCGATTTGCCCCGCGTCGCCTACCGCTCTCGATGACAGGCTGCCTAAGTTCTGTTCCTGGTAAAAGCTCAAAGGCAATGACTGGATATGTTCGAAATATTGCTGTCTTAAATCCCGCGTGATCCGGATCGATAAGAGCTGCGTCACATATCGAGCTGAAAAAAGGGTGGCCGCTTTAAAAAGGGCGACGCAAGCAAGAATCGCAATCAACATGGTAAAATCCCGCTCGATATCAAAACGGGATGAGACTTCGTTCATTACCCAACTTAAAGGGTTAGACTCTTTTTTGCGCGCGATATAAAGAGACGCATCCCGCTTTGTGATGACGCCGTCACCGTTGGAATCGATCTCTTTCCACCTCCGGTTCACCTCTGCAAGGGAGATTTTTTCTTTGATTTTTTTTCCATTCGGGCTGAAAAGGGTAAAGAAATCGGCCCCTGAATTGGCCATAAGCCCCACGGAAAACATTTCGCATTGCGTGGCAATGGTCAAACAAAACAGAGTAACAAAGGTGAGAATCGCAAGAGTTAAATGACGGCTATTTCGCAGGGCCGCCTGCAGCAGTAGTTTCATGAGCTTTCAATCCCGCTCAAAGGCCAATTTTTGAATCATTTGGGTATATATCGCATTGAATTTGAACCGATTCAAATTTGCCCATTTTGCGAAATTTTTGGTAGCGATTTTCTAAAAGGAGATCGATTGGAATCGATTTTAACAGCTCCCACTGCTCTTTAATGAAAGCTTTTACACTTCTGTATGCGGTCTTCGGGTCTGTATGAGCGCCGCCCAATGGCTCGGGAATCATCCGGTCGACGATCCCGAATTCCAAAAGATTTTCCACTTGCATCTTCAACGCCTCGGCCGCCTCTTCATTTTTCTTCGAATCTTTCCACAGGATGGAAGCGCATCCTTCCGGGGAAATCACCGAATAATAAGCATGTTCCATCATCCCAATGGAATCGCCTACTCCAATTCCAAGAGCGCCCCCTGAACATCCTTCGCCAATTACAACAACAATGATCGGAGTCGACAAGCGGGCCATCTCCCAAAGATTCTGCGCGATAGCCCACCCCTGTCCCCGCTCCTCCGCCGTCAATCCGGGATATGCCCCTGGTGTATCGATCAGCGATACCACCGGAATGTGAAATTTCGCACCCAGACGCATGCAGCGCATGGCTTTGCGATATCCTTCAGGATGCATCATGCCAAAATTGTGATAAATCCTGCTTTCCGTATCTTTCCCTTTTTCCTGAGCGATAAAAATGAATTTTTGCCCATCGACTTTCGCCATCGCGCAAATCACAGCTCTATCATCTTGAAATGTACGGTCTCCAAAAATCTCGACGTATTCTTCGCAAATATTTTGGATGTAATCGAGCGCATGAGGTCTTTGCGGATGGCGGCAAATCGCGACTCTTTCCCACGCTTTGAGCTGGGAATAAACCGTTTTCTTCATCTCTTCCAATTTGATTTCCATCTTTGCAAGCTCTTCTTGAGACCAAAGCAAATTGTCTTTATTCTGCTCTTTGAGTTTTTGCAGCGTCTCTTGCATTTCTAAAATGGGTTTTTCATGAGGAAGCACAGTCATATCGCTTTTTCCATTCCCGGAAGTTTTGCATCCATGAAATCTTTAACGAGTTCAATGATTGTAGGTTTTGTAATGACGATGGCATAAATTTCCTCAATATCTTCCGCAAGGAGCCGGATGCATCCATCGCTATCGTATTTGCCGATTCTGCTGCGATCTTCAACAAGCTCCCGGGTTTCAGGATTTTCAATCCAGGGAACGCCCTGAAGACCGAATCCTTTAGCCGGCTCGCTGCATCCATCGATCTCCTGATCAAATGGAATCCAACGCGTGCCGAAAACGCGAACCATTTCCACTTGCGCATCCTGGAAATAGCCGACAGTGCCGCTCTTATAAATTGCGACCTTAGCCCCTAACGAATAGGTTCCAACTGGAGTCAGGCAGCCAGACGGACTTTTTGGGTCTGAACGCCCTACGCCAATCGGATAGGTTTTGAGTAAAACTCGTTCATTTTTATCCATATCGAGGTAATAAAGCCACATCCGGCAGCGCGATAAATCCGCAACCACGTAAAATTGAAGATTTATATCGTTCTTAAATACATTAAAGCGGTCTCCGAGAGAGATCTTTTGAGAAAAATAATCGGACTTTTTGTTGAGGCTGCGCGCAATGAAGTGACGGGATGTATTGTAATGGGAAGCATAATCGGCGATCCATGCGGGCCTCCCCTGAACCCAAGGGACGCGGCTTGTATAAGAAACTGTTTCTACAATTGGGAGTTTGGAGGCATCTGTCGTAAAAAGAAAGCGGATTCGGTCTGCTTCAGGAAGCTCTGTCTCGGATAAAGGAGAAATCGCCTGAATCGGATCGGCAGCGGCTACAGGAGGAATCGACGCTAATTGATCGACGGAATTTTTCAAAACGAGGGGGTCTTTGGGCAGCACTATTTCTTGAACCACCTGGACATTTTTTCCCTCCGCCACTCCCTTTTCGATTCGCGTTGCGAGAGCAGCGCTTTCAGGTAAAGGCGGCCGTTTAAAATATCCAATCAAACCAACCCCTGTAAAAAGGGCGAATCCGCCAACAAGAAAATATTTGATCGCTGACAAACCATCCTCCCAAAGGAAATGATCGTATTATTGTCGATTGGAGAATATTTTTGCAAGAATATCCATCCAAAATTTATTTATCTACGTAATATTCGAAATTGAAAAAGAAAATTTAGAAATAATTGCATGAATTTCAAATGACACAAGATATTCGCAATTCCAAAAAGCGCCGCTGCCAGCTAAAGGGATGACTTCCATTTTCCCGGGCGTCTGGCTCTCCACTTTTAGTTTTTCTCCCAGCGCCACAGGTTTGGCTTCTCCTTGGTAACGGTGCAGGGTATTGGGTTTAAATTTTTCATTTCCCACTTGCGCGCTATCCGCCTTGATATAAAAAGAAAAATTGAGCGGCTTGCTTGGGCTGAGTCCAAAAAAAGAGAGATCAAAAAAAAGAGCGTCGTTGCCAATCTCTGTTTTAGTTTCAAACCAAATCTCCGGATTTCCTATGGGGGATGCCCATCGATTTCCATGCTGGGCTATAGGGCGGATGCCAAATGTGACAGGATCGCTCAAAGGATGCGTCTGAGGTCCAAAAGCCCGAATTTCCACAGAATTTGATAAAGCCGCGCCGAGAGAGGTTCCATCTCCGGAAAATGTAAGGGCGCATTGAATCCCTTGTGTTTGGAAAAGAGACCAATCAAGAGAGCGGATCGAGGAGGATGGAGAATCCAGGCAACAAAGATGATTCGCCAACGCTTGAAAATAAGGATCGCCTTCGCAAGTTATAGAAGGCTCTTCGCATGCAATCGCTTTTTTCAGCAATGCAAGCGATGCGATCGTTTTCTCATCTTCGTAATCGCTTTCCCGGCTCCACAACCAGGGAAAATCTAATGGGATGGAATAGGCGAGTTCGGCAGCGGCCGCTGTTTCTTTGGCAATGGACCAAAGCAGAACAAGCTGGCAAAGTTCCGCAATGGGCAGAGGAGTAATGCGAGGGATAAGCGGAGGCGCAATATGCCCCATGCTCTTTAAAGCGAGATGCCTTAAAACCTCACAGAGAGGATCCTGATTTTTTAAAGGATTCTTGAGTTGAACGTGTTCTCTGACTCCCAAAGAGGGCTTTGTTCCTTGGGCAGCAGCCCAAATCGCTTTCAGCCCTCTTTTAAAGTCGAGTGGAAAATCCATCATGAAATCAGTTTTCTCATTTTTTTGCCCGGAGTGAATTTTACGGCTTTACGGGAGGGAATCACAATAGGTACAGCAGCATTTTTTGGATTGCGGCCAATTTTTTGTTTTCTTATCACAACCTCGAAAACCCCAAAGTCCCGAAATTCCAGACGATCTCCCTGAGACAGCACATCTGTCATTGCATCGAGAAACGCTTGAATTACATTACGGACATCATTTGGATGTAATCCTTTACTTTGAGAAATGATTTGTATCAATTTCTTTTTCGTGACGGTAGCCATCTCAAAGCCCTTTTGCTCATCTTGCTTTTGATCTTGTTTTTGATTTAGGGTCGAATTGTCAGCCAAGCTGTCTTTACTCCTTTATCAGATCTCATCCGGATCCCATTTTTCCAGATGATGAACCGATCCAATATTTTTTCTTTACCGATCACCTAGAGGCTTACGTATAAAGAGGTTCACGATCTCAAAATAGCGATTGGCGATTATTTTTCAAATCAATTTCTTTCACTTTAGTCTCTTAGAGACTAACGGATTCAGTCTCCTAGAGGGTTTCAATCAACATTTTTTTCTTTTTCCCAGCGCTCATCACAAGATACCGGCCATCGATTAAATGGGGGAATTCAATAGAAAAAGAAACATCTTCGATCCGCTCATTATTCAAATAGGCTCCTCCATTTTTTATGAGGCGCACCCCTTCGCCTTTACTGGCGACAAGCCCAATCCGTACAGAAAGATCGACAAATTTTTTCCCCACAATTTCATCCACAGCCAATTGCGTGCGCGGCATATCAGCCGCGATTTCCTGGAGCATCGCCGAAGATAACCGCGCTTCAGTCCCCGGCTGGATCCCGGCAGTTACACGAAGAGCCGCCTTGAGCCCTTCTTCCCCATGAACAAAACGGGTCACCTCCTCGGCCAATCTTTTTTGCGCGCTATTGGGTACATAATCGGCTTGACTCATTGATTCTTGAATCGACCGAATCTCTTCAAGATCCATGAAAGTCAACATCTTCATTAAACGGATGACATCAGCATCCAGTATTTTAAAAAGATATTGATAGAACTGATAAGGAGACAATTTCTCCGCTGTCAGCCAAACAGCCCCTTTTTCACTTTTTCCGAATTTTTTCCCATCACTTTGGACGAGAAGCGGCCAAGTCAACCCATAAATGGGTTTTTCCTTTAATTTTCGGTTGAACTCGATGCCCGCAGTGATATTGCCCCATTGATCGCTTCCGCCAAGCTGCAGCTCCACTCCAAAATGGTGATTGAGATAATGAAAATCGTAGCCCTGCAAAAGCTGGTAGCTGAATTCAGTAAAACTCATCCCCTCTTCCGATTGCAGCCGGGCTTTTACGCTCTCTTTTTGCAACATCGGACCGATCCGAAAATGCTTGCCGGTATCTCGTAAAAAATCGATCAGAGACATTTTCCCGAGCCAATCGTTGTTATTGACAATCACAGGTTGCGAACCATGGGGAAATTGAAGGATTTTTTGCAAAAAACAGGTTAAACTAAAAACGTTGCGGGCAAGTTCCTTTTCATCTAAAAAAGGGCGCTCCATACTTTTTCCTGATGGATCGCCAATCCTTCCTGTCGCCCCCCCAATCACAGCATAAGGGGTATGTCCAAATCTTTGAAACCAGGCCAATGCCATAATCCCAATCAGATTGCCTAAATGAAGACTATCCGCTGTCGGGTCAAACCCCACATAGAGTTTTAACGGCTTGGCCGCCCGTTCTGTAAGCAAGGGGCTCGTCATTTGATCGACGAACCCCCGCTCCATCAACATATCTATGACATTTTTCACGGGAGCACTAGCCTTGACCCTCATCGCAGAGCTGTTTTGCAAACTGCCGTATTTTCAGGCTCAATGCCGCGGTATTTTGATTTTGATCAAAAAGCCGAATCTCTTTTGCTTTAAGACACACTCTGTTTTGAGCATTTGCAGCAATCCATTGATGGATCTTATCCACTGTATCTTTAAGCGCTGTCTTCGTGATCAGCAAATCCCGCGATTCCAATTGTTTACGAAGCTTTTCCCTGGCTCGCTTCGTCTTCAGACTCTCCGGAGCAATGCGGCTCTGCTTGCACTTCATACCATAATTTCCCCTTCTCGAGTCAGACTATCCATAATTCCTTTAAAGATCCACTAGAAAATAAAGTGTCGTTCTCTCAGAATGTACCCAAAGTGATTCAAAATTTGGCCTTTGGTACTAACGTGATGCAGGAATTGGCAAAGGAAAGTGCAGCCCGGATCGCTGCCGACGCAATAGACAACGGCCACATTGTAGGCTTGGGTTCCGGAACCACTGTCGCCCATTTCATCAAAATTCTGGCAGACCGTTGCAAAAGTGGACTCCGCATTCAAGCTGTCTCCAGCTCTCGCCATTCTACTGATCTTGCCCGCAAAGGGGGAATCGAGATCGTCGATATCAATTCTGTCCCAAGAATTGATATTACAGTGGACGGCGCCGATGAAATCGATCCGAAAAAACGGATGATTAAAGGGCGGGGCGGGGCGCATGTACGAGAAAAAATTCTCGCATCATCAAGCAACGAAATGGTTGTGATTATCGACGAAACCAAAATGGTTGCAAACTTAGGGATGGGTCCCCTTCCCATTGAAATCCTTTTTTACGGCTCGCCTGCGACGAGACAAAAAATCGAAAATTTGGGATTTGCGGGGAAATGGCGAATGAATGAGGACGGGACACTTTTTGTTTCTGAAAATGGCAATTTGATCCTGAATATTTCATTTGACTCTCCACTGTCCGATCCGGAAAGCGAGCATGCGAAGCTCATCCAAATTCCTGGAGTCGTTGACACAGGATTTTTTTTCAATCTCGCAGGCAACGTGATTGTTGGGTATGAAAACGGGACTACCAAGACATGGTAGATGTGGTGAAAAAAATTTTAACTTGTTTTAGAAGCTAAAGTTTAGGGCAGCTTCTTAGAGACGGTCTCTTAGAGCAATATCGGCACTGATTTTGATGGTATTAATCACTGAAAGCATCCATAATCAAAGCGATCCAAAAATGGAAGTCTTATATGTCATCCAATGCAATGATCCCTTATCTTCGGACGCCCCCCTCTCAATTATTTCCTGCTGCAGATCCTTTCAATTCACAAATCCCCTCCCTTGTTGACAGAGGCCTTGTACAATCGATCTCTCAATATCTGCGAAATGCTTATGATCGTATATACGCACTGATCCCTTATCTTCGGACGCCCCCCTCTCAATTATTTCCTGCTGCAGATCCTTTCAATTCAGAAATCCCCTCCCTTGTTAACAGAGACTTTGTACGATCGATCCCTCAATATCTGCGAAATATTTATGGTCGTATATACGCTTGGTTGTATCCCTCTCGCCTGCTCATAGAAGAACTTCCTGTCGACCTTCAAAGTATTCCATTTTCTTATTTAGAACGTCAGGATATGGAGTCGGCTTCACAAGTCACTGAACTTCGAGCTATTGTGTTAAATGCAGCTTATGTTAACGAATTGCATGCATTGAACACCTATATTCTTTCTTTGAGCAGCCGTGAAGCCCTTTTCGATGAGCATGAAAATCGTCTTTCGGAAATTGTACCCACTTTTCGTCTACGGGGAGCAGGTGTGCAAGACCTGGGGGCATTATACAATTTGATTTCCGAAATCAACAATGAATTATTTATAATTGACAGAGCTTACAGAAACCAGAGAACCATTTGGAATTCTTTTTTTACGAGACAATATCGAGATCGTGATAGAGCTTTTGAGTTTAGCAGACAATTTGGAATAAATGCAGAGATTCTTACAGAGAGTGTTGCCGAGTGCATCGATTATGATATGCAGAGAGCGATCGAAATAGCCGGTCGTATTCATCCCGTACTATACCCGATACACAGAGGCAGAGCTTACGCCGATATAACTCTCGCGTTACTTCAGAGGCCCAATCAAATTGAGCGCGCTATTCAATTCACGAACCTGATACCTTCTAGTAGAGCAGACATCGTAGACAGAGTAAGAGCTTACAGAGCTCTTGCTCTCGCGCTAGCTCAAACGCCCAATCAAATTGAGCTCGCTATCCGATACGCGTCATATATACCTGACGGGGAAGCATCCAGCGACGAGAGAGGAGAGGTTTACAGCGCTATTGCTCTCACGCTAGCTCGGATCGGTCAAATTGATCGCGCTATTCAATTCGCGTACCGGATACCTGAAACCTCCATACAAGCACGCATCCGCTCGTACAACGTCATTGCGAACATTCTCATTGATCAGAATCAAGTCTCTCGTGCTTTCATTATGGCGTGTTCCATCCCTCCTGAAGACCGAACAGACGACCTCAAATCCACGATAGCCAGAGCCGATCGCCTCTTGAAGGGGCCAAGATAAAATGGATGATGCAATTATTTTCCGAATTTGGTACCAATATCAATCGTAACAAATAGCCCCAAAATATGTGCTATGCGTAAGAGACTGTTAACGGATTTCGCTTCTGTCGATTTTGGGGTTCTTTTGAGCCGATTTTCAGTTTGTTTTTGGGGGGTAATATCGACCAAATGTATATTACCCCCCAAAAACAAACCGAAAATCGGCCAAAATAATCCCCAAAATCGACGAAGCCGAAATCCGTTAACAGTCTCTAAGATTGTTCTTTTCTTTTCTCTTTCCCTTCTTTGCCTTATTATAGCTATCGCGCTCATTTGGACCAATCGGGAAAACATTCTCGCCCATTTCATCTCTCGCCAAATGCACGTTCCTGTGACCATCGGTTCTCTTGCTTTAAATAAAACATCCGCTGAAGTTTCAGAGTTTTGGGTTGGCAATTTTCCTCGCTCTTTGTCTTCTACATCATTCACCGCCCAGTCATTGCAAATCCACGCCGGGCTGCAGCAAATTTTCAGCAACCCTGTCGTCATTGATGAAATCGATATTGACAATATCTTTGTGGGAATCGAATTTTATAATGCAGAGGGAACGGACAGCAATTGGACTCGCATATTGAACGAAAAAGAGCCAAAAAAGAAAAGTTCGAGGGATTATCTCATCCGGACTTTAATGTTAAGAAACCTCACAGTGGAAGTAAGACAGGCCGATGGATCCATAAAGACGTATCCTACTATTCAGCAAATGGAATTTCATAATATCAGCAAAGACACAGGCTTTCCTGTAGATGAAATCGAAAAAGCTATTTTTGACTTGATGATGAAGAATCTTTTCAAAAATCTCCCGATCGACAAGTTGTTTAAAGTTCTCAAGCCCCTTCCGCTTCCATTTTTAGGAACAGACTCTTAATCCAAGTTGCTAGTCGATCATCCTTAAACTTCGCCACCAAAAAAATTCGATGGCCCAGAAACCTGGGCGAAGTTTAAGGATGATCGACTAGCAACTTGGATTATTAAAGATGGATAGGAGCTTTGAATAATGACAAAGCCGCTTCCTTAACCGCCTCGGAAAAGGTTGGATGGGCATGGCAAATATCCGCAAGTTCATCGGCCGTGAGACGGCGCGCCAAGGCAACTGCCCCTTCCGCAATCAACTCCGACGCATGGGCTCCCAAGATATGGATGCCTATCAATTGATGGCTCTTTTCCTCGGCGAGAATTTTTACAAATCCCTCCTCTTCTCCAGTGCAGCGCGCTCGAGAATTGGCTTTAAAAGGAAATTGGGCTAAGCGGTAAGCAATGGATCTCTCTTTTGCTTCTTCTTCTGTCAAACCAACGCCTGCCACTTCCGGATAGGTATAAGCGACATTTGGAATAGAAAAATAATCGAGGAGGGGCTTATGTCCTGCAATGAGTTCCGCCACCGCAACTCCCTCTTCCGACGCTTTATGGGCAAGCATCGGCCCTTCCACAAGATCGCCAATCGCATAAATATGCGGCTGGGAAGTACGAAAAGCCGCATCGATTTTGACAAAACCTTTCCTATCTTTTTCTACACCCGCCTCTTCGCAGCCAAGATGTTCCGAGTAAGGTTTCCGTCCCACTGCCACCAAGACCGCATCGCCGCTCACAACAGATTCTTTTCCTTCTTTTTCAACAATTAAGGAAACGCCTTTCGAAAGATCCGCCCCCATCACTTTAGAACCAAGATGAAATGTCATTCCCTGAGAGCTTAAAATTTTTAAAAGCCCTTTTGAAAGGGCGAAATCAAACGCCGGACAGATCCGGTCTAAAAATTCGATAAATATCACTTCAGAGCCAATTCTTTGATAGACAGAACCAAGTTCTATCCCAATCACTCCTGCGCCAACAACAAGCAGTTTTTTAGGGATGGAAGCAAGCGCCAAAGCACCGGTGGATGAGAGGATTTTTTTTTCATCGAAAGGTAAAAATGGGAGTGCAATCGGCTCTGAACCTGTTGCAAGGATGATGGCATCGGCTGCATATATTTTTCCATCCACCTCTATTTCATGGCCCCCTTTCAATCGTCCCATTCCCTGGATCCGGTCAATTTTGTTCTTTTTAAAAAGACCGTCGATTCCCTTCGTAAATCCCGCGACGATTTTTTCTTTTTGCTGCATCATCTCTTCAAAATGAAAACTGACCTCATTCACATGAATCCCAAATTTTTTCGCATCATTTTGGATTTTATAAAAAAATTCAGAAGCGTGAAGAAGCGCTTTTGATGGAATACAGCCGACATTGAGACAAGTGCCCCCAAGAGTTGCCTGTTTTTCGATGCATGCGGTTTTCATGCCGAGCTGAGCGGAGCGGATCGCGGCCACATAGCCTCCGGGCCCCGAACCAATGACTATCACATCGTAATTCATAAGACCTCTATAAATCGAGCAGCAGCCTTGCAGGGTCTTCGAGATTTTGTTTAATATGGACGAGAAACAAGATCGATTCCCGCCCGTCGACGATTCGATGATCATAGCTCAAAGCCAAATACATCATCGGCCGGATCACCACCTCATTTCCAATCACCATCGGCCGCTTCACAATGTTATGCATCCCCAGAATCCCGCTTTGCGGAGGATTGAGAATGGGAGTTGAAAGAAGCGATCCAAAAACTCCCCCATTGGTAATCGTAAACGTGCCGCCTTGCATCTCGTCGACTGCAAGAGTCCCGTTTCTCGCTTTTTCAGCAAATGACTTCAACTTCATTTCAATGTCCGCATAAGACAGAAGATCCGCCTCTCGAATCACGGGGACCATCAATCCCCTTTCCGTACTGACCGCAACGCCGATATTGAAAAATTGGTGATACACAATCTCATCCTGATCGATCCGCGCATTGATATCGGGAAATTTTTGCAAAGCGGCGACGCAAGCCTTCACAAAAAACGACATAAACCCAAGTTTAACCCCATGCTTTTTTTGGAAATTTTCCTGATTTTCTTCCCTTACAGTCATCACAGCGCTCATATCGACTTCATTAAAAGTGGTGAGTAGCGCCGTTTTATTCTTCACTTCCACAAGTCTTTCTGCAATCACTTTGCGAAGCTTCGTCATTTTTTGCCGCGATTCCCTCCCAATCGTCCGTTTTTCTGGCAACGGGGCTGAAGGCGCTTTCGGAGGCTGGGGCTGGGGCTCAGGTGATTTTTCAAAACCCTTTTGCAGTGTTTCATCGATCGTTTTGCGCGCCGCATGAGGCGCCTCTTTTCGGAGCGGTGTTTTTTCGCGCGGCTTTTCGTCAGGCAAGGAGGACGAAGGAGAAGGGGGGGGAACTTCAGCCACCCCTTCCGTCTCCACGGATCCAATGACATCCCCTACCTTGACTACATCGCCTTGCTTTACAGAAAACCGGATGCTCCCTGCAGCGGGAGCAAAAAGGACCTGGTTAACTTTATCCGTTTCAATTTCAATGATTTCATCTTCCGGTTTGACAATACTTCCCGAGGGTTTAAGGATTGCACCGATTGAGACTTCCACTATGGATTCACCCATTGCAGGGATTTTGATTTCAACTTGCATCTCTTCTATTCTCCCAGGGCTTGATCAATGAGCATTTTTTGCTCTTGCTTATGTTTTGTATGGGACCCTGTCGCTGGAGTTGCATTCGCAAGGCGGCTGACCCGTTTCAATTTCGGCCCCAGTGTTGCACTCAGAAAACTCCATGCGCCCATATTTTCAGGCTCTTCCTGAACCCAGACCCATTCCGGATATTGTTTAATTACGCCATGCAACTTCTCTTCATGCAACGGATAGAGCTGTTCAATGCGGACAATAGCCGTCCGGCAATTTTTCCGTTTTTCTCTTTCCAAAATGAGATCGTAATAGATTTTCCCACTGCAAAGCAGAACTTTTTGCGCACTGTGCGGAGGGTTTGGATCGTCAAGCACCTCCTGAAAACTCCCTTCGATGCATTCTCGGATGGGGCTGACACAGCTACTTGTCCGAAGCAGGCTTTTAGGGGTCAACAAAACAAGGGGTTTTTTCGTTGTCCGCAGAGCCTGCCGTCTCAATACATGAAAATATTGGGCCGGTGTGGAAGCATTGACAATTTGCATATTATATCCAGCGCATAACTGTAAAAACCTCTCCAAACGAGCTGAACTGTGTTCCGGCCCCGCCCCTTCGTAGCCATGAGGCAAAAGAAGGGCAATCGAAGACACCGTATTCCATTTTTGCTCGGCGTTTGCAATGTACTGATCAATGATGATCTGAGCTCCATTGTTGAAATCCCCATATTGCGCCTCCCAGAGAACAAGCGCACTCTGATCTCCGCAGCTATACCCGTACTCAAATCCAAGGCCCGCATATTCCGTAAGAGGAGAATTAATGACGTCAAAACGACCCTGGGAC
Organism: Chlamydiales bacterium; assembly: GCA_035480615.1. Classification (GTDB taxonomy): domain Bacteria; phylum Chlamydiota; class Chlamydiia; order Chlamydiales; family SM23-39; genus CAIPFQ01. The sequence goes on from DATIHO010000065.1 coordinate 21,631, forward strand.
TCACGCATTTCGCAAAGAGGGCAGTACTGCTGCCCATTTTCTACATCGGACCAAATCATATGGCGTTGGCTGAAAGTGCCTCTTCTTGTGTCCTCTCCGCTAAACCGGATCGATTTGTGTTCTAAAAGAAGCGATCCGATCGCTAAAGCCTCTGCAGTCGCCCAATCTACGTTTCCTTCCAACATTTTTTTCCGTTGCTCGAGCCATTTTTGCAATTTGGGATGAAGGTGAAATTGTGGCGGCACATTGCAAAATTTTTCTACCACTTCTTCCAGGACGCTTCGCTCCACTCCTGTTTTGACAAAAGCAAAAGGGTTGATGTTTTGCTGTTTGGACGGCGCCTGTTTTTTCTCTTTGGATTGGGCGGCGCTTAAAGATCTATCCAGTGTCTTTCTAAATTCGGCGTCGCCTAGATCCGCAATCTGTTTCTCAAGGGTGCCGGATGCGGCAAGTTCTTCATAATACAGTTGGCGAATTGTTTTTTTTGAACGGATGAGTTTGTACTGGACAGGCTGGGTAAAAGAGGGCTCGTCTCCCTCATTATGCCCAAACTTTCGATACCCCAAAAGATCGAGAAATACATCGCATTTAAATGTTTTTCTAATATCTACGCAAAGCTTTGCAGCAAAAAGACAGCTTTCGGGATCTTCTGCGTTGACATGTAAAACAGGAACCCCGAACGTTTTGGCAATATCCGTGCAATAACGGGTCGATCTCGCCTCTATGGGCAAGGTAGTATAGCCGATTTGGTTATTCAAGACGAGATGGATGGTCCCTCCAACGGAATAGCCTTCCAGGCGCATGAATTGCATCGTTTCATAAACGACTCCCTGACCCGCCAAAGCTGCGTCGCCATGAATTAAAATCGGCGCAATTTTTTCTCTTTCTACATCGTTTTGTATCACCTGCTTTGCCCGGACAAGACCCAGCAAGACAGGATCCACTGATTCGAGATGCGATGGGTTCGCCGGAAAGCCTACGCGCACTTTTTTTTCCCGCTTTGTTTGAAATTCTCCCATAAACCCAACATGATATTTCACATCATCATTGCCGAAAAAAGAAAGAGCCGTATCATCTTCAAATTCCTCGAGAATCGTAGAGTAGGGCTTATTTAAGATGTTGGCTAAAACATTGAGCCTCCCTCGATGGGCCATCCCAATCCAAAACTCTTCAATTCCCCTTTCCTCTCCCCGTTCGATCATCTCTGCCAAGATCGGGATGGCCGTTTCGGTCCCTTCAAGAGAAAACCGGGTCTGACCCACATAGCGGGAATGCAAAAACGTTTCAAAAATTTCCGATTTGTTGAGATAACTGAGCAACCAATGCTTTTCCGCAGGAGTGATTTCCAAGAGCAGTTTGGGCTCTATTTGCTGCTGGATCCAATGTTCCAAATCCCGGTTGCCCAAATCCATATATTCAAAACCAATTCTTGAACAATAAATTTTTTGCAAAGCATCGATCAGCTCTTTTAAGGGAGCGGTGTCTTTTCCGCAAAATCCAAGAGTGGGAAATGATTGATCTAATTCAGATTCAGCAAATCCTAAATTGGCTAAATCGAGTTCCTCTGCAATTCGGGTCTCTTCGATGGGATTGACAGGGGCTTGCAAATGACCATAGCGTCGATACGCCTGGATAAGATCAAAAATTCGAGCAATTTCCGTGACAGATTCGACTTTCTCTCGTCTTTTATAAAGAAATCCTGCAAAATCAATCCCTTCGAAGAAGTACTTCCACGAAAAATCTACGCTATCCGGATTGTGTAAATAATGACGGTATTGCTTTTCGATAAATTCCAGATTTGCAAGGGTTGCGTAGTCAGGAAATTCAGCCATTTCCTTTCAATACCATGAAAAGCTCTTTACCGAAAATGAGAATTTGTAGCATAAGAGAGGGTTTGCAATCTTTCATCGATTTTTGAACAGACCACTCACGAAATGATCCAATTTATTTCTTTGTGGCTCCTAAATCGAAAAAAAACTTTACCTTTTATCGAACTATGAGTTAGGAAAAGGATGCGAAGAACCTGTTAGCAGTTTCAGCTAGATGAGCACGGAGTTATGAACATTAAAAGCGAAAGACTTAAAAAACTTGAGATAGAACTTGAAGATTTGGAGCAATGGATCAATTTAGGCCTTGTTCCCAAAAAAGACATAGATAAACATAAAGAAGAGATGCGCTCCCTGAAAACAAAAATTGAAGAAGAAAAGGAGCGGCTTCGCTTCTTAAAAGAGAGCGGAGACCTGGAGGAATACGTGACCCCGAAACGTTCTGCCGGACGGCAAGCATATGCAGAACCGCATACTCTTCCTGATATGGATGGCGGAGAGAATATGACAGATGCCGGCCTCGACATGGAAACGGACAGCTTTGAAATGGAGACGGTCACGGAAGATGAGACAGAAGGTGGAGGGTCCACGGAAGACGAGGGAACCGTTGTTGAAGAAGAGGATGATGAAGATCCTTTTTCTGACCGTAACCGTTGGAAAAGGGGCATTCTGGAAGACCCGGACGCAGACAATTGGTAATACCAAATCCGGCTTCTCTTTACTTCCACATCCCTTTCTGTACCAAAAAATGCCCCTATTGCCATTTTTACATCGTACCAGAAAGAGCTGTATTTAAAAATATTTTTACAGAAGCGATCGCCATTGAATGGGAAAAGAGACTTCCTCTTTTAGAACATAAAGAGATTGTCTCTATTTATTTTGGAGGGGGGACGCCGACCCTTTTCGCACCGGATGGCATCGCAACCCTTTTGGATCTGATCCGCAGCTCAAAAATACGGCTGGCCGAAGATTGTGAAATCACCATCGAGGCGAACCCTGAAGAATGTAGTAAAGAACGATTCGCACAATTATATAAATTGGGAATCAATCGGCTAAGCATCGGCATTCAATCTTTCGATGATCGCTCTCTTTCGATTTTAGGAAGGACCCACAATGCAAAGCAGGCAAAAAAGGCGATTGTAGAGGCAGCTCACGCAGGATTTCGCAATATCTCTATCGATCTCATGTATGAGCTGCCCGAGCAGACTGAGGCAAGTTGGGAATATACGTTAAATCAGGCAGGTTCCCTGCCCATCACCCACCTGTCCCTTTACAATTTAACCATCGAACCGTCTACATCCTTTTATAAAAAGAAAGATACGCTCGCTCTCCCTTCTCCCAATACGAATCTCAAATTATTACAAAAAGCCATTTTTCAGCTCGAGCAAATGGAGTTAAAACGTTACGAGATTTCAGCCTTTGCAAAAAAGGGACATCAATCGCGCCATAATATCGGATATTGGACGTACCGTCCCTTTTTAGGATTTGGCCCCTCTGCTGTGAGTTATTGGGAAGGAGAACGTTTTCGCAACATCGCGAATATCCAGCGCTGGGCCAATGCGTTGAAAACCCAAAAATCCCCTGTAGATTTTCGGGAACGGCTCGCCACTCTTCGCGACCTTAAGGAACAGCTTGTCATCCGGCTCAGACTTTTCGAAGGCGTGGATCTTGCGCAATTGCCCACGCTGCCTCTGGAGACAAATGCATCGATCGACAAATGGATCAAGCATGGTTATCTGACAAAACGAGGGTCCCATTTGCAGCTTACTGAACGGGGATCTCTCTTTTACGATTCCATTGCTTCCGATTTAATTTAGGAAAAGATACGCGATGCGGTTGCTCAATTTTGCGTTGAAATGCATTTCCATCGGTAGTTGATGAGTGAGTTTTCCTGTAAAAAGAGGCGAGCGTTCCATGATCTCTTTCACCCATGCTTTCTTCTTGACCAGTTCAATGACTTGATAAGATTCTTTCTGATCAATGCCTGCTCTCTGGACTAAAGAAAGGAGGGCGTGGGCATAGTCGCTTTTCCCATCATCGATCAATTTTCGCCTTTCCGCTTCTTCGGATGAAAAGACTTTCGCTCCATAGTCCTCTACCAGTGTTTCCCTATCAATTTGGGGGCGTTCCTTGACCACAATATCGACAAACCGGTTGTAAAAATAGGAGAGGATGTCTTTTAAGTCGCTATCTTCTCCTTCCTGCCAAGGACGGAACGGGTTGAGGCGATCTTTGTTTTTCCCTTCAGAAAATGTGCGCACGCCAATTTCCCATCTTTCAAGAACTTTATAAACGTTGAAAAAAGGCATCATCATCGTCACCCCGATACTTCCAATGACGCTCGAAGGGGAAGCATAGATTTTATCTGCCGCCAAAGCGGCTAAAAACCCTCCCGACGCACAAGTGCCATCGACATAGGCATAAATCGGCAGTTTTGTTTTTTCTTTAAATACTTTGAGTCGTCGGTAAATCGCATCAGAATCTTTTGCGCTGCCGCCAGGAGAATCAAAATAGAGCAAAAGCCCCTTTACCCGATTGCCGCTTAATATCCCCCGATTGCATTCGAAAAGCTGGGTTTCAATCGATTCAAGGTTCAAGGCATCCATTCCGATCACCCCTAACAAATTTACCTGTAGAATAACGGGAGAACTTCTGGATAAACTCTTTTTTTCCCCTTCTGCGTCTGGAAGAATCGAAATATTGTATTTCCGTTTGCTTCTTACAAATCGAGCGCCCAGTCGAAAAATGAAGAACACAAGAAAAACAAGAGAAGAGACAGTCCAGAGAATGATCCAAATTTGAGAATGGTCTTGATTCACGATATCTTCTTTTTACCACATCATGTATTTATAGAGAAAGATGGGAGCAATGAAAAAAGTTGCAATTCTGATCCTGCTTTTTCTCCTGTTTGTACCCAATATATCTCAAAAGATTGCCTACTATACAGTTGGATATTTATTTAAAATTTCTTCGAATGTGGTTCAATGTGGATCGAGCCTTTGCGTCTCTCAATCGAGCGGTGCGATCGCCCCTTTCATCCCCTTGAATCAAAATGAATGTTCTCTCCTCAGCTCTCTTTGTTCAGTGGTCTCTGAACGCGCATTTTCAGGACCTTCGCAAAAATTCAAAGATTTCTTGTCTCCTTACTACAGTTGGCAAACAAATTTTATATTCTTATCTCAAATCAAACCGTTATGCGTCGAAGATCAACAGCTGGTCTGTTTCCTCAAAAAACGCTGGTTGACAAAACTTGCCGGGTTTTCTTCATTCGCTGTGAGATGGATCTACCCTTGTTTTGGAGTGTATTCACAAATCCACCCCGCAACAAACCACTCCTATGCAAGACTTCCCTCTTCTCATTTCTCAAATATTTATAAAAAAAGGATAAAAAACTGGAAACAGTCACTGCCTTATCCAAAATATTTTCCATTAATTTTAACTCGAACAAAAAACATTCAAAATTACTTACCATATTATTTTAATGTACGTGAACATGATGATATAGAAAAAATTTTTAACAATTTTCAAAATGATTCCATAATTATTGCAGATTTTAGCGATGTTTTTTCACAAGATAGAAAAGAATGGCCATCTATCTGGAAACAATATAGCCGGTCGCTTTCTAAAAGATGTAAAATATCTCAATTGGATCCCAAACGGATCATTTGCATTCAAAGAATGAACCAGGATGAAATTGGGGGACTGCAAATTCTTCCGTTAAATTGTCACTCTCAAAAACAAATGAACGAGCATCATCATTTTCTTTTAGAATGGATTTCTCATTTTGGACTCACCGCAAACAGAATCGAATTGGATCGTTGGCAAATGGAAAATATGGCGGAGGGTCTTGAATCTCAGATGAATAATCCCACCCTTCAGAGTACTAAGGAAGAATCCATCTCGTTTTTGCGCTCCTTTGAAACACTATTGAAAGACAAACCCCTGCATGAATCTCTCATGATCGACGGCGCTCTCAAGATCATCAAAGGATTATTGTCCTCCATATCAGATGCTGCATGGAAACAGGAGATGCATTGCCCTGCGCGCGCATCCATTGTGCACGGCTCTCTTTCTAACATCCAAATTGAGCTGGAGCGTTTGAAGCAAGATCGCCTCTCTTTTTTTGAAATCGCGATGCATTTAGAGCAGATCCATGCCAATATCTCACCCCTTCTTGAAATTTTCCAACCCTTTGTTCAAGTTGATTTTCAATCTATTTACAAAGACTGTTTATCGATTCCGGCATCTTTGCAACCATTCGCTGATTTCTCGATCCACACATCTGCAATGACAAGTCTTGCAGGGATTTTAAAAGCGGTTCAAAACACGACAGGAAAAAGCCCCCGCATTCTTTACGGAGAAAACACCTATTATGAATGTATCCAAGCAGTCAAAGCATTTGCTACTGCCTTTTCCATTAAAGAAGCGCCCGAAGAGGAATGGGAAAAAACAGACCTGCTTCTCACCCAATTCAATCCTGCTTTGCGCACAGATCCTTGTATGACTCAATATAAAGTCGAAAATATTTCAGACTGTTTACATAAATGGCTTCAGCTCAGAAAGAATGCTCCCCTTACTTTGGCTCTGGATTGCACGCTTGATCTTGTAAATTCTATTAGAATAAAAAAATTGTTCAATGAATTTGAAAAAGAAATCATAACCGGCCATCTAAATATCATCTGTTACAGAAGCGGAACTAAATTTGATCTATTTGGAATGGATAATTACTGTGGAGCGCCATTGATCATGATTCATAATCAAGATCCCAAATGGGCCCATTTTGACTCCCTTTTAACAGACCCGGTTCTTCAATGCGATTTGCTGAGCGTCAACTGGTTTTGCCTTGCCTATAAATACGCGGCTTTGCAACTTCAGTTATACCAAAGGCAAATCATGGAAAACACGAGATCTCTTCTCAACAAAATCCCTTCCACTCTCTTGAATGACCCTGCAGCAACTTATAGGGTAATCCCTGTTGCCCCAGATGCCAGTCCCTCTTTCATCGACATAAAGGTCGTAGGGCCGTTCCATAAAATAAAAGGAGCGGGACTCATCGGGGGATCTCTTTTTGTGCAATCGATGGATGGAGGCCATCCTATTTTCTGTCGGCCAAGTTTGGGATTTTATCACCCAAATTTTTCCGTTATTTTCAATGAAGATCACACAACGGTGCGATTGACTTTGGGGATCGATCCCTCTCAAGTCGATTTATATGCAAAGTGTTTTGAAACTATAGACAGTTTGTAATAATGCAAGAGGAATTGAGTTGAAATGTGCCTGGCGTCATTGGGAAGGGTTTGATGGTCGAAGTTCCCCAATAACCTTTGTCATCCGGCTCGTAACAGACGAGAAGCTGCTGTCCGGGGTGGATGATTTTTTTTGCAAAATAAATGATTTCAAAAGGAGACGGCGCCAGCTGCAAGGAATTTTCTGGGATTTTCAGCATCCTTGCCTCCACGTTTGGCCTTTCTGAATGATTGATAAAGCGGGTGAAGTTGCCTTTTTTCTCTGCATCCAAATCGATCGAATAAAGACGGCGGGGATGATAGCGACGTCCCGAATCCCAATCAAGCTGCTCTTTTTTTGTAAGATAGAATTCTGAAATCAAAGAGAATGTGTAGTCGCTATCGCTTTCTGCATTTTTGGGACATAAAAAAACGGTCCCGGAATACGGAGCGATCGCTTCTCCTTTTAAAATGGGCTTTGCCTCAGGGTGCAGAAAGATCCCATATCCAAGATGAGGATTTGGTGTAATTTTTTTCAGTACAAGAGATTTTGGCACTCCATCCTTCTGAATCTCCTTTGAAACGATAGCGAGTTCTTTTAAAGTTTTTTTGCTTGCTTGAGGAATACGAATTTTATTTTCTTTAAGTTTTTTAATGCCTAATTCATTTAACCTACGAGTCATTTCTTGCTGAAACAGCCTAAACTTCACCATATTTCTGATAAATAGTTTTTTTTCGATAAACAATCAAGATGCTTTATCCCGAGGACACGAGTGAAATTTTGATTTTTTAAAATTATTTCTGTTATAATAGAATTTATGAAAATTCCTTATCGAGGCCGTCACCATCATTTAGTCGGTGCGACCCTGTTGATCGCAGGCACATGCATCGGCGTTGGCATGCTCGCTTTGCCGGTAGCAACAGCAGAAGTGGGTTTTTTCGCTTCTCTTCCGATCTACTTGATTGTATGGATCTTCATGCTTTCGACGAGCCGATTAATCGTTGAGGCCTGTCTTTGGTGTCCCAAAGATTCGAATCTCATTTCGATTTCTCGGACTTTGCTGGGAACGAAAGGCGCAATTGCTTGTTGGATTCTCTATTTATTTTTGTTTTATTGTGTGATGGTCGCGCACACTGTCGCGGGAGGGGAAGCGATCGCAGGATTCGAGGGAAGCACTTGGCCTCCCTGGATTTCAACGCTGCTATACGTCGTGGTCTTCGCTCCTGTTATTTACTTGGGAACGCGATGGGTCGACCGGCTTAATATTCTTCTGATGACCGGTGTGATCGTGACTTTTGCTCTGTTTTTTGTCGATGCGATCCCCAGCGTGCAATTGGATTTTCTCAAACGACACGACTTTTTCAAAATTTGGCACCCTCTTCCTGTTTTATTTACCGCTTTCGGATTCCAAAACTTGATCCCAACTCTCGTCAACTACACAGAGCGCAACGACAAGCTGCTCATGAAGGCGATTTGGATGGGAACGTCGATCCCCTTGCTGCTCTATCTTATTTGGCAATTGTTGATCCACGGGATCGTACCTTACGAGACTCTCGCTCAAGCTTTCGCAAAGGGGGAAAGTGCGATCATTCCGTTGCAGCAAATTCTTAAGGAAAGCAGCATCTCGAAAATTGGCACTGTCTTTGCCTTTTTCGCCATGACGACTTCATTTGTAGGGATTTCGATTGCGTTTTTCGATTTTTGGGCAGACGGGCTGAAGTGGCAAAAAAAAGGAATCAACAAAATCTGGCTGATGGGACTTGTCTTTGGGATCCCTTACGTTGTCGTCTGCATCGATCCGAAAATCTTTTTCGTTGCATTGACTTGGGCCGGAGGGATCGGTGTCGCCCTTCTACTCGGCATCATGCCGATCCTATTCGTCTGGTCGGGCCGCTATATTCAAAAAAGGTCGAAGGCTCATCAGGAGCTGCCCGGGGGGAAATTTTCTTTGTCGATCCTGGCCCTATTTTGCCTATTCGTCATCTACCAGATGCTTCAATTTTAAATCATTTAATGATAGCAAGCTATCGCTACCTTCATGTATTATCCCAGAGTGAGAATACCTGTGTTATCTCAGGATAAAAATTGGGATCACTTCCATTTGTGTCATTGGAGACGAATGTCTGTATTATCTCAGAATCAGCATTGGGATCACTTCCATTTGCGTCACTGGAGACGAATTCCATCTCAGGATCAGAATTGAGATTACTTCCATTTGTGTGAGTGGGGCCGGAGACTAGAGAAGAATCAACTGTGTCAGGGAAGTAGAACAGCGAAGGATCAACTATGTCAGTGAGGTCGGAGGATAGCGAAGGATCAACTGTGTTAGTGCGGGGCTTGTAACAGTATTTCTTAAACTTATTCATACTTGATTATATCATATCAATATGAATAAGTTTTTAAGCATTCGAGAAGCCGCCAGATATTTGGGAGTCTCTACTCAAACGCTCCGTCGTTGGGAAAGAAAAAAGAAAATCTTTCCCTCTCATCGTACGGAAGGAGGGCAAAGACGTTACAGCCTCTCTCAATTACGTCCCCCCGACCCCACTGTTAAAAAAACAGACCTTCCCACCATTGCTTATGCTCGTGTCTCCAGTCATGATCAAAAAGAAGATTTACAACGACAAGTCCATATGTTAGAATCGATGGAAAAAATATGATCAGGCTCTTAAACGCGCCCTACATAAACGCCGAGAACAGACTAAGACATTTATGTACACAAGCGCCAATCGTCTTTTTAAGGAGTACGATTTCATAGGCATTGGGGATTACACTCCGCAAGGAGAAGGGATTACAGTACCAATGAGAAGAGCCATGAATAACCGATCATTGATCGGGCGTTGGAAAGAAGTGCTTTCTTGGGTTGCCGTTAAATCCGGAAAGAGTTTTTTAGAATACGAAGAGAAAGGAACAACTCGGACCTGTAATCATTGCCAACATATCGAAGAACAAGGAATTCTCCTTGCCCTTCGGCAGTGGCAATGTCAGACCATTCACATTCGCGACGAAAATGCTGCGATCAATGGTTTGAGAAAGATCTTGCGAGATTTTTCACAAAAAAATGGAGGAGAAAATCCTCAAATAGTGCCTGGCTCAGGCCTTGCTCCAATTCAGGAGCG
>DATIHO010000066.1:0-2575 GCA_035480615.1 Chlamydiales bacterium
TTCTTTTTTCTTTCCCAACGACGGAGCGTTTGAGTAGAGACTCCCAAATATCTGGCGGCTTCTCGAATGCTTAAAAACTTATTCATATTGATATGATATAATCAAGGATGAATAAGTTTAAGAAATACTGTTACAAGCCCCCAATGATTCCATGCAGAGAAGGAACGTCGAAGTGATTTCTGCCGCCGCCGTCCCCAATACTCTCGAACGAACGGATAGTCAAGAAGTTATGGAAGCTAGGCCTGCTACCCAAGCTGATTTCGTACGGAGCGGGCACCTCCTGGCAATTTCTGTTACCGCTGCTGCTGCCGCAAGAGCAGAAGGAATCTGCCCTTCTTGTAACAAACCGAGGAAGGAGATAAAATACATGCCGAAAGATGATTCTTTGAAAAATGAGGATCCAAATGCTCGTATCTGCGGCACCTGCTATGTGAAATCGAAACCGACGCTGACGATAATTTGCCCTGAGTGCAAGAAACAGAGAAGAGTCAAGAGCTTGATCTTGCATCGCAAAAAAGATGAGGACAGAAAGATTCTCCTGGGTCAGAATGGTAATCCTATCCTGCATTGCAAGGCGTGTTATATGAAGGACTTGAGAACCCAGAAGAGCAGAAAGCTTGAAATAGAACGATAAGCGCTATATGCCCAAAAGTGATTTTGTTGTATTTCAGTAAGCGGGAAATAAACTCATCTTTTCAAGATGGGTTTATACCCAAAATAATTCAAGAAAAGGCCGATTCTTGAATCATTTTGGGTATAGACTATGTACTAAATTTTGTAATCCCATTATTAATTTATACAAATTATAACATAATTTATTTGACATTTTTTAAAAATAAATTTATAATTAATTTCATATAAATAAGTATTAATAAAAATGACCCTCATTTCTGAAAAAATACCTTCCCATAGCTTTATTGCTTTCGATATAGACTATAGTTTTTTCGAAGCTGCTCCAATCTCTGATGCCTCTTCTTTGCAGTGGAAGACCCTCTCAGCGGCTGATTCGGCATTCAGCCCCAAGGAACACTCTAAAGTCGCTTCAACCATCCCATTGATTGCAATGCAATCGATTCACGATCTCGTCAGGGATAGCTCCACACAAAAAAGAGGGGAAAGGCTCTCAACCGCTATGAGTTATGTGGGAAGAATATGGGTTGAGTTACAATTACCCCGCTGCTCTGGATCAGCGACAGGTAAAAATGCTGAGTTCCTGGCAAACAAATTACACCATGTTATAGGAAGTAACATAGACGAAACATTAAAAGAAAAAATTTGCCTAAACATCGTAAGAAATTTTGTCTACAACTTAAACGAGGCAAAGGGACGCATTGACGCCGATCTAACAGATCAAAAATTTCGCGATACCTTTAATATTAGAAATGGCATTTTTACACGTTGTTCGGTGACTTCAATAACCCCGCTTGGAGAAGAAACGCACAAACGAGGAAAGATCCCATTCCTAGTCACATTCAGTAACGGAAGAAAGGTTGTATATAAACCACGCTCCATGAAGGTGGAACAACTGATTTGTGGCAATGAAGGAAGTGTTTTTTCAAAATTTAGAAAAGAAGGGTTAAATACCTATGCGGTCTACAATAAAAAAACTCAAGATTACGGATATGCCGAGTTCATAGAAAGTAACGGAACTGAATTAACGACAGAAGAATCTAAAGGACGCCCAAGTTCGCTTGAACTTTATGCTGACAGATTTATCTTAGTTGATCAAATTTCTAGACAGCTAGGATTAAGCGATTTGCATATGGAAAATATCATTACTCGACGCTCAGCTCCTCTTCTGATCGATGCTGAAGTAGCCATGGCGCCAACGGATACCGACGCTTATCGCGAAGTAGGCACTTGTTTGTTGGATGGAGGAACTGCCGGCTATCGTTTTTATGGTATATCAGACAATCATGCTGGTACTGCAATTGTCCTTAGAGAAAAACAGGGTGCTATTCCTTTTGAGGATGCCGAGGCCTCCCAGCAGCTTCGGTTAGCAATAGAAACTTCTAAAAAGACCTCTGGGCCGCTCGATCCTAACTGGACGCAGCATCAGGCGATTGAAAGCGTTAAGCATACACTCGAATATGAAAAACATCGTATCGTACTCATCAAAACATCACAGTTGGTCAGCATGATTGAGATGTCGCCAACGGACGCAATGGCGATATTTCATCAAAATCTTCTAGAAGGTGCAAGCTGGTGGGGATTTGAGATCACAGCTGATCCAAGGGACCTTGAGAGGCTCTTTGTAGGCGATGTGGAGAATAATGATGTTCCAGTTTTTTATCAGAACCCCAGTACGGGAAATTTATATTACAATGGCGAGGTCATTGGAAGACGACTAGGAGGATCGGTAGAGGAGACCCCACCTCTTCCAGCACTTCTTGAAAACGACGAGCTGCAGGCAGAGCACTAGAGTTCTTTACGGGATATAGTGATTTAAAATTAAATTGGCAGAAATATGCAAGGAGGCTGCGCAGATTTTTTGTTCTGGAGCGAGCGACCATTGCCGAATGGCAAGGCGCGAGCGAAGACAAAAAAGATGCTGCAGAGCCGACGCAGCAGATTC
>DATIHO010000067.1:0-3665 GCA_035480615.1 Chlamydiales bacterium
GGCTGGTAAAAGGGCTGGAGTGCAAACGATTCTGTATCAGACAGATTACAACACAAATCACCACGGCATGGCCGATTTCAACTGCACTCATTTTGAACAAATCTTTGAATTATTAAGGGATCGATGGAATTTGCAACAAATTACTTAAATCAACTCAAACTAATCGCAGATAAAATAAACAAAGATGACATTTCCCGCGTCGTTCAAGTTTTGAAGAATGTTAGAGCGAACCATGGGAGGCTTTTCCTGATTGGGTCTGGAGGCGGTGCGGGTCACGCCTCTCATGCCACCTGCGATTTTAGAAAATTGGGAGGTTTCAACGCCTACTGCCCGATGGATAATATCTCTGAGTTGACGGCACGCATCAATGATGAAGGATGGGAAACATCGATTTCTAACCACTTACTTGTCAGCAGAATCAACGCAAACGATTGCCTATTCGTCCTTTCGGTGGGCGGAGGAAGCGAGGAGAAGAATATCTCGACCAATCTCGTGAATGCGATTAAAACGGCAAAAGAAGTGGGCGCGAAAGTCGTTGGAATCGTCGGGAAAGACGGCGGATTTACAGCAAAAAAAGCAGATGCATGTGTGATCATCCCTGTGGTAGATGATGCGCTCATCACTCCCCATACCGAAGGGATGCAGGCGGTCGTTTGGCATTTATTGATCTCCCATCCCGATATTAAATTGAATCAAACTAAGTGGGAATCTGTAGCTAAATGAACCAAGCGACACTAAAACGCCTGCTTCCAGCCTCCACAATCTCATTTTTGAAAGTCACCCGAAAATGCTATAGAAAGATTTTTAATATTCTCGAGACTCGGAGTGTCACATTCGTGGCATTTAGACTTCCCTTCCTCCTGTGGCCCTTTTATAAAATTTGCAAGTCTATGAATGTATGTTTCTTAGCAAATATTCCCGACTCGGATGGAGTGGGGCACATCGTAGTAGAAATAGATGATTTTATGCGCCGGCTATTTCTTAAAGAAATTGACGCAACAAAAAAATATGTATTAATTAGAAAATCTCGTCGAATTTCAAGGGAATTTACACGCCTATATAAACACAAATTTGATTTGGCTGTTTGCAGTTCTTTTCTTTATTATTTAACACTCCCCCTAATTATCAGGTATGCAGATATACGGCTCGATTGCGGTTTATCGCGCACAAAATGGCATAAACTCAACAGCGCTGACGAAGTGAAAAGTGAGAAGTTATCCGAGTGGCCTAAAACCATCACAAAACACAAAAACCTCTCCGAGTGGGAAGATCGCTATAGGCGAAGAGTAGAATCGCCCTATTTTACCCCCTTGAGAGATTTTCGAAAGAGTGATGATCGTTTGGATCAATTTCTTGCTGGATCCGACAAAATTGCATTGATCCATCTAAAGACAAATATTTCAAATGCAACCGCGAAACAAACAGACAGCAGCACCTACATACCCACAATCGAAGCCTTGATCACTCAAAAGTATCAGCTAGTCTTTGCAGGTAGAGAAAAAATGCCCGAATTATTTAAGAACTACGACATATTCAATTATGCCGAATCCAAATTATCTAGCTTTACTAACGATATAATTTTATTTAACAGAGCCGACTTAGCCATAATGGGTGGATCTGGCATATTTTTATTAGCAGAATGTTTAAATATCCCCTTACTCTATATCAACTATTGGCATTTATATCGGCTCCCGGCAACTAGCTCTAGCATATGCGTTCCTGCTTTAGTACAGGACTTGTCGGGGCGCCTCCTCACCTTTTCAGACCAGTGGAATCTATATAAAAATGCCGACGACGCAAAATCTGAAGTCTTCCCTTTTGATCGCTATGAAGCGAGGAATGCCACCGCTGATGAAATTTTAAAAGCGTGCCAGGAGCTAATTGAAATAAAGAGAAACAATACTGAACTTACGGCGCTCCAGAAAAAATTCAATAATGCCTCAGACTACTACTTTGGAGAGTCCCGAATCAGCGACTATTTTATTCAACAACACAAGGATTTACTGTGAAAAATTATAAAATCCTCCGCATTTATACAGCCACGCCTTACCAGAAGATATTTTCTCAATTTTATGTCGACAATAACCTCGACACTCTCACGTACGAACAGGCCGTTCGAGAGCTGTGCAAAAATGGGTATATCATTCCCGGCCGTTGGGTCGACTACATGAGAAAACTGGGCAACGACGCCATCGATGTGGTTCCTGATTTATTTCCGCTGCAAAAAAAATGGGCAGATGAGAACGGGATTGCCATGGATGCATCTTGGCAAAAGTCTTTGCTATACAAGCAAATAGAAAAAGTAAAGCCAGATGTGGTCTTCTTCTACGCTGGCGGTTGGACCCTTATGCCAGTTGAAGTAAGAAGAGAACTAAAAAGCAGATATCCCTTTATTAAAGTGATCACTGGGCTGTGGGGAGATCCCCTTCCGCCTAACGAAAATTACTCCAAATTTCTCGATGTAGACGTCCTATTTTGCGCTTACGAACACAATATCCGGAGCGCTGGAGAGTTGGGCATTCGCTCTGTCCTCCTTGGGAACTGTTTCGATGCGGCCTTTGCCGACCTCCTGTCCCAGGAGAAGAGCCAACCGAAACACGACTTTATTTTTGCAGGGAGTTCAGGATATGGTTTCCCCGACCATGTGAACCGCTATACGGGGATTATCCAACTTATCAAAGAAACCGATTTGAAGATCTGGTGTTACGAGCCGACAATTAACAAAAAATACATCGCGCGAGATTTCATTAGGGATTCCTTAACAAATACGATTTCCAAATTGCCCAAATCGTGGTTGGACCAACTGGCCAACACCTTCAAAAATCCCAACTACTTCACCAAGCAGCTAGATAAATGGGTCAACAACATTCTCGGTTCAAAGTATGAAAACCGAACCCTCCGTTTGATCCAGGAGGCATCGAAGTCTCCCGAGGAAAGGTATGGAAGATACAAATGGGATCTATCGAGAAAGCCTATCAAAAAACTCTTTCCCAATCAGTGCTTTGCCCCTCTATTTGGCATCGATTATTTTAAATTATTGAGAGATTCCAAAATCGTATTTAACCGCCACTCGGGTGAAGCGCTCCATGCGGGGAACATCAGGATGTATGAGGTCACGGGCATGGGCTCTTGCCTCATCACTGACAATCCTAACGAGTGCAAGCGTCTCTACAAGCTAGATGAGGAGATCGTCACCTATACCTCAATCGACGAGTGCGTCGAGAAAGTCAAATATCTCCTCCAAAACGAAGAAAAGCGGAAAGAAATTGCGGAGAAGGGCAGAAAGAGAACTCTGAAAGATCACTGCTTAACAAACCGCTGCGCAGTAATCCATGAATCATTGCAAAGTCTGCTTTAGCGGCGTTCCAATCCACTGGCTAAAATCTTGCAAAAAGCCTTGGACCGATTTCACGGTCTGAGGATGGGTGCTCATCAGCTCGAAAAACTTCATACTGGCAGTGACGATATGGGCCCCCGCATTCTGCGCATCGGCGATATCTTTGGGGTGGCGAATGCTACCCACAATGATCTCTGAAGGGCAACGGGCCGTATCAAGCATCTTTCTCACATTTGAGATAACAGGAACAGGCTCTCCGCCTATATCCTTTAATCTCCCCATGAAAATAGAGACGTATTTTGCCCCAGAATTGGCCGCCAACATGCAC
>DATIHO010000068.1:0-52154 GCA_035480615.1 Chlamydiales bacterium
GAACAAATTCTTTAAAAGAGATAGGGGGCAAATGACCCTTCAGAGAAGGCGATTGACCTGCCGGATTAAGAACAGAATTAGGAACAGGGGGATTAATATAACAATGCCAAGAGAGTTCTGGATTGTTCAAATTAGGAACATGGATTGGATTAGAACTCATGTCGTTATAATTATACGGACTAGTAATAGTAAATTTATTTATTGATGACATAATTAACTCCAAATTTTGTATTAAAAACTTTGACACTAATCATACTAAATTTATATTAGTTATGCAACTGATTTTTTTTTATACCGAAACAACCTGAAGAATCGGGATAAAACGGCGAGAGTTTTTTGCGTCTGGAGCGAGCGACCATTGCCTAAGAAGCTGTCCTAAAACTCAGCTTCTAAGCAGCCACGAGTATACCCCAAAAAAATGCTGCCAAGCCGACGTCGTCAAAAACCGATTCTTGAATCATTTTGGTTATATACCGAAAACTCAGGTTATTAAAGATTTAAGAAAATTATAAAACTTTTGTCTTTACAAAATAACACGCCAACTAATAAGAGTAAGGGAAAAGGCTCTTAAAGGAAGGAGTGGCTCTTTTATGAACAATACTCATGTCCTTCAAACAATCGCAATGATAATACTTTTAATCGGTGGGCTCAATTGGGGCTTGATCGGTATTTTTGAATGGAATTTCATTGCTACCGTTTTTGGATACACATCTGTTTTAACGCGTACGATTTATTCTTTGGCTGGAATTGCGGCTGTGTACCGAATCCTGGTGTGGGCGAAACACGCTAAATAAAAAATAGCTCTTCGATTAGAGACTGTCTACAAACTTCGTTTCTGTCGATTTTTCGGTTCTTTTGAGCCGCTTTTTGGTTCTTTTTGCGGGGGTAGTATCAAACTTCGTATACAACCCCCGCAAAAAGAACCAAAAATCGGCCAAAATAATCCAAACATTCGACGAAACCGAAGTTCGTAGACAGTCTCTTAGGGCTCGGATGCTGCCTTGGCAGTATCCGAGATTTCTTTTCGAACATAGCCTTGTCTTAGCTCTGCGCTATAGAACAGCCAAAGCCCAACCGATATAATTGCTGTGGAAAAAAGAATGGTTGGAGAAAATGGCTCGTTTAGAAATATCCGGCTATTGATTGAAGCGAAAATAGGGAACAGCAGGCCCATAAAGGACATGAATGTGGCTGTGAATCGTTTCAACAAAAATCCATAAAGGTTATAGCAGAGAATATTAGAAATAAAAATGATGATGATAAATCCTTGCGCAAACGCCTGAAAATCAGCGGATGCTACAGGAATAGGCGTCCACGGATCGATAAAAAAGGAATGGATCAGGGCGAATACGCCCCCGATCAGCATGCTTAATCCATTAAGCATCAAAAGCGGAATCGAATGATCTTTTAAGGACAGTCTCAGCAAAATCCAACCATACCCGGAACACATCGAAGCTGCGATCACGGCCAGCTCCGGCCAGGAAATAAATACCAAACTGGAAAGTAACTCCTCAGACCCTTTTTGAGCGGCTAAAACGGGGATGAATCCCAAAAAACCAATTGCCATCCCTAACCATTTCCAGCGATTCATCTTTTCTCCAAAATGAAGATAGGAAAAAAAAGCGCTAAAAAAAGGGGAGAGGCTGTAAAAAAAACAGGTTTTCGCAGCGCTCATGTGTTTGAGGCCCCAAAATTCAAAAGCATTTGTTAAATAAATACTAAATAAAGCGAGAAGAACAATTGAAATAAACTGTTTTCCGGTGATTTTGAACGCGGAACGGTTTTTCCAAGCCAGATACCCGAGAATCATGACGCCGGCGACAAGCATTCTCGAAGCCGTTAGGAACAAGGGAGGGGCAACGTCAAGCGCCATTTTCCCAATGGAAAAACTGCTGGACCAAATAGCAAACATGAAGATAAGGATCAAGAAACTCATGGTTCTAAAAGATAACAACCAAAAGAGATTTGATCAAGTGAAGACACTTCTATACCTCAAATAGTCATTCTTGTAAAATACTCATTCAAAAAGGTTTGTTTTGTGGCAAATGAATTTTTTTTCTTGATACAGACCCTTTTGGTTGTGGGATTTACGATCTGGTCGGCACGTTTAGGAGTTCATGCGTTAGCGGCTCTCATCTCAATCAATGGAGTGTTGGCAAATTTTTTCATTGTGAAACAAATGGAGCTTTTTGGTCTGACCGTAACCTGTAGCGACGTGTTTGCAGTAGGCAGCATTATAGGACTTAATTTAATGCAGGAGCGCTTTGGTAAAGATGCTGCAAAAAAAACGATTCAAATTTCTTTTATTTGTTTGTTTTTTTTTGTTTTTGTATCTCAAATCCATCTTTTGTATACCCCTTCGATGCAAGATACAGCGAATGACGCGTTTCATCAAATCCTGCAATTTACCCCAAGAATTGTTTTAGCATCATTGGCTGTCTTTTACATTGTACAAAAATTCGATGTCTTTTTCTTTGGCTATCTCCAAACCCTTTTTAAAGGAAAAAGCCTTGGAACGCGGATGGGGATTTCTCTTGTTGCGTCACAGTTTTTGGATACGCTCTTTTTCAGTTTTGCTGGATTATGGGGCATTGCGTATTCCATTTTTGATGTGATTTTGATGAGTTTTGCGATCAAGTGCGTATCGATCGCATGCAGCGCGCCTTTTTTAAGTTTGGCTCGCTTTTTTTTGCCTAAAGAGAAAAATTCATGAGTTTTCATTTTGACATTCTGCATGAATCTAAAAAATCGCGCGCTCGTTTGGGACGGATCTACACGCCTCACGGTATTATCGATACCCCCAATTTTGTAGCAGTTGGAACGAATGGGACGCTAAAAGCTCTCGATAATAAGATGGTTGATTCGATTGGCCTTCAGTTGATGTTTTGTAATACGTACCATTTGCTTTTGCAGCCTGGCCCTGAAATTGTACAGCGAGCGGGAGGACTTCATCGCTTCATCAACCGATCCACGCCGATCATCACCGATTCAGGAGGATTTCAAGTATTTTCTTTAGCCTACGGATCGGTTGCAGATGAATTGAAAAGTCAGGGAAGGAAAAAACAGGATGGCCATGTTTTAAAAATCAATGAAGAAGGGGTATTATTTCGTTCTTATCGAGACGGAAAAATCATCCTTTTAACGCCCGAAAGCTCGATCCAGGCGCAAAAAGCATTTGGAGCCGATATCATTATTCCTTTGGATGAACTGCCTCCCTATCATATCGGGCTTCAAGAGCTCAAGCGCTCTTTCGAAAGGACGCATCGTTGGGAAAAACGATCTCTTGACGAGCATTTAAAAAACCGGAAAAACCAGGCGATGTACGCGGTCGTCCATGGCGGCGTGGATCCAGATCTTCGAAAAGAAAGTTGTGATTTACTTTCGGGGCTGCCTTTTGATGGATTTGCTATTGGAGGCTCCTTGGGTAAAACCAAGCCGGAAATGTTTAAAATGCTCTCGTCTGTTTTGCCGAGAATGCCAAAAGAAAAACCGAACCATTTGCTCGGCATTGGCGATCTTGAATCACTGGAAATGTGCGTGCCTCTGGGAATTGATACATTTGACAGTTCTTATCCCACCCGGGCGGCGCGCCATGCTCTTCTTTTCACTCAAAAAGGGAGGCTGAAAGTGGACAAGGCCGCGCATGCCAACCATTTCGAGCCTCCGGAGTCTGGCTGCACATGTTGGACATGCACCCATTTTTCTCTTGCATATCTTCATCACTTATTCAAGGCGAAAGAGGCAACTGCTCATATTCTTGCCACAATCCACAATCTCCATTTTATGGTGGACAGGATGAAGCGATGCCGCGACGATATCGCTTGCAATAAAATCTAACAAAACACATATAGTTCATCATTGATGATGAAACGAATCGCAATCACCGGAGCTGCGGGTCAAATCGCTTATAGTTTGCTCTTTCGCATCGCCGCAGGAGATTTGCTTGGACCTACCGTCCCCCTCGCTTTGCACCTTCTCGATCTACCGGGATTTGAAACTGTACTGAAAGGCGTACAGATGGAGCTCGACGATTGTGTCTTTCCTTTGCTCAAGGAGATCAAGATTGGAAGCGATCCGGAGGAATTGTTTGGAGATGTCGATTATGCGCTACTTGTCGGCGCAAAACCTCGGGGTCCGGGAATGGAACGCAAAGATCTTTTGGCTGAAAATGGCAAGATTTTTGTCGCTCAAGGACAGGCATTGAACCGGGTTGCATCCAGGGATGTGCGCGTTTTAATTGTGGGCAATCCTTGCAATACAAATTGCCTCATTGCAAAACATCACGCTCCTGATTTGAAAAATCATCAATTTTTTGCTATGACCCGCCTTGATCAAAACCGGGCCGTTTTTCAATTGGCGCTCAAAGCAAATACTTTGATCGAAGAAGTGAGTCATGTCGCTATTTGGGGAAATCACTCCTCTACACAGGTTCCCGACTTTTTACATGCAACAATTCATGGCCGGCCGGCTGTAGATGTCATTCAGGACAGAAAATGGCTGGAAGGGGCATTTGTTTCAAAAATTCAAAAACGGGGGGCTGAGGTCATTACTGCAAGAGGGAAATCTTCCGCCGCATCCGCTGCGAATGCAATTATTGGAAGCATCCAGTCGATGATCCACCCCACCGAGTCGGGCAATTGCTTTTCATTAGCTGTCCCCTCTTTCAAAAACCCATATGAGATACAAGATGACTTGATTTTTTCATTTCCCTGCAAAAGCCAAGGCAAAAGAGATTGGGAGATTGTTTCAGGGCTGAAGCTTGATTCCTTTTTACAGGAGAAAATCAGATTGACCGAAAAAGAGTTGATGGAAGAGCGAGATCTCGTTGCTCATTTACTTCGGAGGACGTGATGCGTGAAGGAGTGCTGTTTGAAATTACCGAAGAATCGCTTGAAACGGGTTTAAGGGGAGTGCCTGCGGGATACTGCGTCACCTCGTTTGTCGATCCGATGCAAGGACTTACTTATGTGGGGCGCCCGATTGCGGAATTGAGCCATCAATCTCCGATTGAAGTCATCTATCTTTTGTATTATGGGGAGATGGGTTCCCAAGAGCAGGTGGCAAAATTTCAATCTGAGTTAAAGCAACGCTCTCAGGTAAAAGAAGCAACTTTGCAAGCGATTTATCACTTGCCGCGCAGCGGTCATCCTATGGATGCTTTCGCCGCTGCGCTTTTGATCGCTGCAATGTGTGAAGGGACGGGGGATTATCGGGAAGATTGTTTGAAGGCAATTGCCATATTGCCTAAGATCGCGGCAGCAACCATTAATCACCATGCAAACTGGGGAAAAACCCCCTCTTCCAACCCTTCCCTCGGATACATGGAAAATTTTGTTTACATGCTGCAAATTCCTGAAGCACAAAAAACAAAAGAGTTGATTGCGGCAATGCGTCTTTTCAATGTGCTCCATTTTGACCATTGTGGAGGGAATCTTTCTACATTTGTCGGCAAAGCGGTCGCTTCCGGTTTGGAAAATCTCTTCGGTTCACTTGCGGCTTCCATGACTGCCCTTGCGGGGCCTCGTCACGGACGCGCCAATCAGGATTGTTTAGAATTTGTACAAAATGTTTTGGAAGAGGTGGGAGAAGAGGCAAAACCGGAAGACGTTGAGCAGCTCATTCGAAAAAAACTGGAAAACAACGAACTGCTTTTTGGGTTTGGCCATGCGGTTTTACGTGTGGAAGATCCTCGCGCAACTGTCTGTTATCAATATTGCCAAAAACATTTTCCAAATCATCGGCTTGTTAAAATCGCGCAGCTTCTTCGGAAAGAGGGGAGCCGGGTCTTGAAAGAAAATCCCAAAATATCCGATCCTTACCCGAATATCGACGCCATTACAGGTTCCATGTTGGTTGCAGCGGGATTTCCTTATCCTGAATATTTCACGATCCTTTTCGGTCTTTCAAGATGCGTGGGAATCGCGATCCAGATTGTCTATGAGCGGCTGGAAGCGAGAGGAGGAAAAGGGACTCCGATCATTCGTCCTCTTTATTTATACAAGTCTAGAAAATGAGAACAAAATATCCTCCGATCGAGCCTAATCAGACAGGCTTTCTTGATGTCGGATCCGGCCATAACCTTTATTGGGAAGAATCGGGGAATCCTGATGGAAAGCCGGTGATTTTTTTACATGGAGGACCCGGTTCCGGCACCGATCCCGGCCACCGCGGTTTTTTCAATCCGGACGCTTATCGAATGATTCTTGTGGATCAAAGAGGGGCTGGCAAAAGCCGTCCTCATGCGAGCTTGATCGACAATACGACGTGGCATTTGGTGGACGATTTGGAAGCGCTTCGGCATTTTCTTCAGATCGAGCGCTGGGTCGTCTTCGGAGGATCGTGGGGCAGTACTCTTGCGCTTGCCTATGCGGAGACCCATCCAAAACGGGTAATGGCCCTCATTGTGCGCGGGATTTTTCTCATTCGTAAAAAAGAGATCGATTGGTTCTACCAATTTGGAGCCCATCATATTTACACAGACGAGTGGGAAAAATTCATTGCGCCTATTCCTAAAATAGAGCGAAGCGACCTGGTGGCGGCGTATTACAAATTGCTCACGTCGCCCAATCCCGATATCCGCAATAAGGCGGCTTATTCCTGGAGCGCTTGGGAAGCCGCGGCGTTAAAGCTCGTCTTCGACCCAACCCTTTTCCTGCAATTTATAAAAGCGGACCATGCCGAGGCGTTGGCCCGGATCGAATGTCATTATTTTATCAATAAAGGATTTTTTAAAACCGATAATTGGCTATTGGATCATGCAGGCGCATTATCTGAAATACCCGGTTGGATTGTCCAGGGGCGTTACGATATCGTTTGCCCTTTTGAAAGTGCCTGGGAGTTGCATAAAGCTTGGCCTGAAGCTGTCTTCGAAGTCATCAAAGATGCAGGGCATTCGGCCAGCGAACCCGGGATCACGGATGCTCTCATTCGGGCAACTGATCATTTTTCAAAATAATCATTTTGTATTCATATTAATTCGTATTAATGTTAAAATATTATTAATATTAATTAATATGGAATTGTTATGAGTATTAATTTAAGTAATGTTATAAAACGTTTTGAATACTTATATAAAAACATAAATACTTATCTGCCTTATATTGCAGCCGGTAATATTGTTAGAAAAATTGCTTTCTCCTGTTGGAGGCACAATCAAACAGAACGGGAAATCAGGCAGCTAACGAAAGCAATAAAGCTAAAGAAATCTTTGCAGGGGCAGTTTAAAAAATCCGAAAAGTTCAAAAATGTTGAAAAATACCCTTTTAACATCACAATCAACCAATTAACAGAAAAATTGAAAGAAACGAAAAGAAAAAAGCAAGAGGGTTATTTGAGTTATTTGGCCATTCCCTCTCTGGCTTTCCCTCATCCTGGATCAAATCCTTATCAAGGCGTGCATCAACTCGCAGGTCAAGGATTTAAAATGCGAAACACATTGAATCACCCTATTCGTTCGACAGGCAATTTAACAAAAATTACAGCCCTCGGAGCGGGAGTGATTGGAATTGTTGGGAGTGTTGTTGCTCTAGGGAAGGTAATTGGCATTCTGCCCGGTGAGAATCGGGTTGTTAAATTGGCTATCAATCTGGCTCTTGCTGTAAACGTTACTGAAATCGCTTTGGAGGTGTTACGGAAGTTGATGATCCCTTCCAAAAAACAAGCAAATCGACCAAAATAACAGTTTTTAAGAGGTCTTATGAATTGGGCTGATTTGGAACAAGCTTTTAATCGCGCGATATTGCTAACGGCATCAAAAAAAAAATTAGTACTCACATTTCCTGTCCTTTCTCTTTGCGGCATTTTTTTTGTTTTTTGCCGTGCGATTGCTTTCGATTCAGGAGAATGGGTTTCTATGAGTTTCTCATTCCTTCCGATTCTTCTTTCATCGGGGATTTTGCTTGCTCTTGGTGTATTGCTGATCCGTCTTCACCATCATGAAGCAAAGAAAATCGCTCTGGATTTCAAAAAACTAATTATTGACTGTATTGATTTGATCGTTGGCATTTCTTATTTATCCTTTTTGCCGATCCTCGTCTATTTATTTTTGTGGATCCTTCTCGGCATTTTTTTCCTTTTAAAGGAAATGCCGATTGTGGGTCATTCTTTTAGCGTGGTTTTTTCTTTCGGCCCTTTTTTGCTGATTTTCGGTTCTCTTCTCCTCTGCCTTTTCAATATGGGCCTTCTTTTTTTTGTAGCACCTGTCGTGGCTCTGCAGCCGTTCAAAAAACTGTCTGTTGCGAAAAGGGTATTGGATATTTTGAATCGAAAGTGTTTTACTGCCCTGATTTTATTCCTGATTGCACAAATTCCTTTAGTCATTGTAGGAGGACTTTTAAGTTTAGCTGCTGTATTGACCGATGTGAGTTTTTTAATTGCAGAGCGCTCTCTCTTAGTCGCTTTGGAATGGTTCTTTATCATGCTCCCGTTTTGCGCGATCCTTTCTCCCGCTGTGATCTTTTTTTTCAATTTTGCGGCTGAAAGTCATCAATTATTGCAGGGAACTGCTTTTCCCACATCTTCCATTTATGGCGATCTGAAAAAGGAATTTTCCAATAAGTAGACCTCTTTTGAAAATTGCTGTTATTGGAGCGGGATTTGCTGGACTTGGCGTCTCATGGCATCTTTGTTCTCGTTTTCATGAAGTCACCCTATTTGATGCAAAGGGGATAGGAGGCGGAGCTTCCGGCATTGCGACAGGGCTGATGCATCCCTTTATAGGACGCCGCGCCATTCGCTCCTGGAAATCTGTAGAAGGAATGCGAGAAACCGGGAAATTGATTCTGATTGCAGAGCAGGCCTTGAATGCTCCTGTTTCTGCCCCTGCTGGCATTTTTCGTCCCGCAATCACCTTGCAACAGCAACAGGATTTTTCCTTGAGAGCAAAAGAAGATGCAGAGGCGCAATGGCTAGAACATCCTGTTTTTGGAGCTGGCCTTTGGATTCCTAAGGGGATCACTCTCTATTCCCGTCTTTATTTACAAGGACTCTGGAAAGCCTGTCATTTAAAAGGGGCAAAGCTCGTCCAAAGCGCTATCCATTCGCTGAATGATTTGGAAGAATATGATGCGATCGTGATCGCAGCAGGGTTTGAATCGCTTCGGTTCGCCCCTCATTTACCATTGCAAGTGACAAAAGGACAGACGTTGCTTTGCCGCTCTGTTGAAAAGCTGCCTTTCAGCCTGGTGTCGGTAGGTCACATCACGCCTACCGAAGATCCTGAGATCTGTCAAATTGGGTCAACTTACGAGCACAATTATACAGATTTAGCGCCTGATGAAACAGCTGTTTTCGGCCTCATGCGACAAGTGGCCAAATTCTATTCAAAAGCGGAGGATTTCAAAATTCTCGAAATCCGTTCCGGCGCTCGGATCTCCCGCCCTAAAGGTTATCGGCCTCTTATTGAAAAGATCAATCACAAAACCTGGGTGTTTACCGGTCTCGGTTCCAGAGGATTGCTTTACCATGCCTGGCTTGGTAAACAACTAGCGCAGGAAATTTCCGCTTTGGTATAATCGCAATAAATCACTTCCCATTATGAAGCCTTTTTTCTTTTTCCTGATCTTGCTTGTTTCCGGTTTTATCGCAGGCTTTGGAGCCGCCCGTTGGAAAGTGTTCGAATCGATCGCTCTCTGCCACAGCCCCAAGAAAAGCCACTGGTCAGAGTTTCGAGCTACTCCCTATCCGCTAGACAATCTCCCTTTTTGCGTTTTTATTTATGGAAAGAACAACGGCGCCTATTTAGAAAAAACTCTCCAATCCGTTTTTTTGCAAAAATATGAAAATTTCCGCATCATTTACATCGATGATGCATCGGACGATGGAAGCCAGGAACTTGCCAGGGATGTAATTAAGGAAAACTCTCAATTTGCCCGTGTGCATCTTGTCCGCAATACGCATCCGTTGGGATTTTTGGCGAGTTTATCAGAGAGTGTCGAAAACTGCATGGATGAAGAGATCATCGTGGTATTGAATGGCGAAGATTATCTTGCCCATGAATGGGTGCTCGCACGGCTCAACCAATACTACGCTGATCCTGACCTTTGGCTGACCTACGGAAATTCGCTCGAGTATCCCACCTATCAGCCCTCTTCTTCCCCTTGTTTCCATACATTTTATGCCGCCCTTTTTAAAGAGATCAGGAAAACTGGCTTGCAAGGCGATGACCTTTCGTACAAGATGGCAATGTTGGAAATAGCCAAAGACCGCTGCCAACATCTCCCTGATATCCTTTTGATTTGCAATCAGGAAAAAAAATGAAAATTTTTTATTTCATTTCGTTATTGGCCGCCCTATTGTGCGGATATTGGATGGGAAAAGAGCCCAGGCCCCAAAAAGAAAAAATGGTTTTGCAAGACACTCCCCATCCGGAGATCGATTTTCCATTGCAGGAGGAAAAATCTTTTGTCCTGGTTATTTATGCTTATAAAAACGGAACTTCTCTCGAAAGGGCTCTTAAATCGATTTTCGAGCAGGACTATGAAAACTTTCGCGTCATCTTTTATGATGACCATTCAGAGGATGGAACATTTGAAAATGTGCAGTCTTTTGTTTTGGAAAATAAACAAGAGCATAGGGTCATCCTAATCAAAAATCCGGAACGGATCGGCCCTATCGCTTGCCTGTACCGCGCAACTACCTATTTGCAAAATAAAGAGATCGTGATTCCGCTCGATGTCAAAGATTGGCTCGCTCACTCAATGGTGTTAAGCCACTTGAACGCCGTTTATCAAAACCCTGATGTTTGGCTGACTACAGGTTGCGCTTTGCTATACCCAAGTTATGAGAAAGCCAGAGTCCAATTTGAAGACATTCCCTCGTTTGCTCCCATTTCTTTTTATGTAGCTCTCTTTAAACAAATCCGTTTAGCCGATCTCATGTCGGCTGGCCGGTTTGCATGGGCAAGAGAAGTCTATTTGGAAGCGCTTTTACAAATGTCTAAAGGAAGGCAAAGAATGCTGGACGAACCTTTGTTGATTGCCAATCTCGCAACATGCAGAAGAGAAGCGCTCGACAAGCCTCGCGCCGCCTACGACAGGTTATGTGATTTTCCGGATCCATCCGCAGTGGAGGAAAAAGCCGATATCATTATTTTCTCCTGCGACCGTCCCTTGCAGCTTTTTGCATGTCTCGAATCGATCCATCGCTATATTTCAGGATTTGAGCAGATTTATGTTCTTTGCCGATCTAGCGATGAGAGATATTTGGCCGCTTATGAAGAGGTTGGCGCCCGTTTTCCAAACGTTCAATTTGTGTTTCAGGAAAAGGAATATAAAAAAGATTTTAAACCCTTGCTTTTGAACATCCTTTTCAAATCACAAAATCCTTATGTCATGTTTGGGACGGACGACGGGATTGTGAAAGATTTTACGAATTTAACGACATGTATGCAGATGATGTCGAAAACCGGCGCTTATGGTTTTTACCTGCGGCTTGGTTCCCATATTTCCTATTCGTATCAGTTGAGCCGTGAGCAAAAAGTGCCGGTGAGTATTGGATTGGAAAAAGAGATATACGCCTGGAATATTGAGATCGGATATTCCGATTGGGCTTTTCCCAACACGCTGGATATGACGCTTTATAAAAAAAGTTCTTTAAAAACAGCTTTTGAGAAGATGCATTACAAGACGCCGAACAGCCTCGAATTTTGTTGGGCGAAGGAGTATCCTCCGGAAGGGGAGATCGGCCTTTATTTTGAGCATTCCAAAGTCGTCAATCTTCCGCTCAATATTGTGAGCCGTACAGGAAATCCCCATATGGATTTTTTAACCGCCCCTGAACTTCTTTCAAAATTTGAGCAAGGGTTTAAAATCGATATCGAGCCTCTTTTCAGGGTTGAAAACGCTTCTCCCCATTTTGAATATCGTCCTGAGTTTAGTCTGAGGTGAACGTGTTGAGCTCTTTTTTATTTTTGGGGACCGGGGCGTCGGCCGGTGTTCCCGTAATCGGATGCAAATGCGCAGTTTGCCATTCTTCTTCTGCCAAAAATCACCGCCTCAGGCCATCGGGTCTTTTAAAGATCGGGAAGAGTTTGATTTTGATAGATGTGGGACCCGATTTCCGCCAGCAGGCGCTTCGCGCCGGAATCGATCGCCTGGATGCGGTTTTACTTACGCATACCCATTTTGACCATATTGCCGGGATTGATGAACTGAGAGTTTTTTATCTTCGGCAAAATACACCTCTTCCCTTGCTGCTTTCGAAAGAGAGTTTTGAAGAGTTGAAAATCCGCTATTATTATCTTATGAATCCAATTCAGCCTTCCTCTTCTCTAACCGCTCAACTCGATCCCTGTATTTTACCAAAAAAAAGAGGAGAAATCGATTTTGCAAGGATTAAAATCAGATATTTTAGTTATTTTCAAGGAGAGATGTTAGTCACTGGATATCGGATTGGCGATTTTGCCTATGTGTCCGATATTTGCACATATCATGAGACGATTTTCGAAGATCTGTCAGGAGTCAAAGTGCTGGTTGTAAGCGCTCTGCAAAAAGAAAAGGCGAGATGGATGTTTACTGTCGATGAGGCGGCTGAGTTTTCAAGACAAGTGGGCGTTACGTCGACATGGCTGACTCATGTAAACCATGATATCGATGATGAAACGGATAGTCATCAGCTTCCGGAAGGGATTCAATTTGCCTATGATGGCTTGGAGATTCTACTAGCGTAACATTTTATTCACAAGAGGTGTTTTGGCATCTGAAAAAAATATCCGAGAGGGAAGGCTTCCCTTTCTTGGGAATGAAGAGAAAAGGGCGCTTCTTGTCGGCGTCTATCTCTCAACAAACGCAAAACCTCAAACCATTGAACAGCTCGATGAATTAGAGAGTTTGGGACAAACATATGGATTAACAACCGTTTTAAAAATGTCCTGTCCGATGCGGGAGTTTAGCGCAGGAACGTTTTTAGGCAAGGGAAAAGTTGAAGAGATCCGTCAACTCGCCCACGATCATAAAGCGGATCTTGTGATTTTCGACGATGAAATTTCTCCGCAGCAGCAGCGCAATCTGGAAAAAATTTTCGAAAAGGTCGTCATTGATCGGACGGAGTTGATTCTCGCCGTATTTGCCCAAAGGGCGCAAACACGAGAAGCAAAATTGCAAATTGAACTCGCCAATTTTCGTTATCAATTGCCTCGCTTGCGACGCCTTTGGACTCACTTGAGCCGACAGAGGACCGGGGGCTCCGGAGGAGGCCACCTTAAAGGAGAAGGAGAAAAGCAGATTGAAATCGATCGGCAAATTCTCAAACATAAAATTAACCAAATTGAAAAAGAGCTCGAAGAGGTGAAAAAACACCGCCAAACTCAAAGGCGGGAAAGGGAAAGGACGGCGATTCCCACGTTTGCCATTATTGGTTATACCAATGTGGGCAAGTCGACACTGATGAACGCTTTGACGCAGGCCGATGTGTGGGTGGAAGACAAACTGTTCGCCACTCTTGATACAACGACGAGAAAATACGTCCTCCCAAATAAACAAGCCATTTTGTTAATTGATACGGTGGGATTTATCCGAAAAATTCCCCATCAGCTTATTTCAGCGTTTAAAAGCACTCTGGAAGAGGCTGTGAAAGCAGATATTATCCTTCATCTCATCGATGTCAGTTCTCCTGTTTCAGCAATGCAGGCTGAATCGACGATCGAAATTTTAAAAGATCTAGGCGCTGAAAAGCGGCCAAGAATTACGCTCTTAAATAAAATAGACGCATGCAAAAGCCGTTTGGAGATTGATCGGCTCCGCTTCAAATACGTCAAAACGGTAGAAATTTCCGCTTTGCAACAAATAGGATTTGACCGCCTCCTGGAATTGATGATCCGTGAAATCGCGATCCTTCGCAAGACGGTCTATCTGCGCGTTCCGCAAAGTCAGTACGCCCTTTTAAACGCGGTGCTCCACGATGGACGGGTGATTTCGCGCGAATATGAAGAAAATGATATTTTGCTGCAAATAGAGATTCCTGCTTCTTTAGAACATAAAGTAGCTCACTTCGAAGTGGATAACTTTTAAAGAAATTTATTGACATTGCTTTTGAAAATCTATTATGTGTCTAAGGCATGTCTCAAATTTCTAGCTCTTTTCACTTGGAATTGCTGAACATTCTTTCCCATAATGTATCTTTGCAAATGTTGGAAGGAGGATTTGATGAGCTTTCAGATCCTGAGCTAAAAGCATTTCGAGAGAACCTGAAACTTGCTTTGGATGAAAATTCCGGTGTGTCCTGGCTTGAGATAGTTGGCAATTACAACTATCTCTTTCATGAAAGAGGTCCTGTCAATCTGGAAAAAAAGTTGTTTGCTGCTTTTTCTTCCAAAACGCACTCTATTCCGATGTATCGCGGGTTGCCGCGCCGGTATAAAAGAGAGCAACCGGCTATTTCCCAATTGCACAAAAATTTCATCCATCTGCCTACATTGAAGCGCCTTGCTTCGGAAAAAATGATTTTTAAGATCTATGATGGGATGGAACATCCGGGGATGGCGGTCATTACAGTGTTTACCTGGGTAATCCAGGATGGTTGGGGCGATTTGGCAGCCTCGATCGATACCGTTGAAATCTTAAAGCGCCGTTTTCCTGATTTGCAAATCAACTCTGTTGTGTTATTTCCGCAAAAAATGGGCACTCCCCCCATGCCCAAAGGGGCGGATGAGAAACGCGTCGTGTATTATGATGAGGTGGAATCTATTTCTCTTGGCGAAGAAATTTTAAAGATGCTTCGGCACTCCGATTTGATTTTGCAAACCCCCACTTTTTACCCTTTTTTTGAAAACTTGCGAGAAAAAACAGAGGCTCTCTCTTATTCTTCCAAGCTCCCTTCCTGGAGTTCCATCGGAGAATATGGATTTATCGAATCTCAATGGCATCATCCTCAATCAGGCAATCGTTCGTTGGGTCTACATTTTTTAGAAAAGGGGGTTTTTATAAAGTCAGTGCTAAAGGATGAAAATTTTTCTGATCTTCAGAATGCAGAAATTTTAGCATGGCTTTTTGGAAGTCATTCTCCCGGTTTGGAAGAGATAGGTTATTACAAAAGAGAGTTCCATTTTCATTTCGCTTATTTGGCGAGTCCTGTTGGGGGGGCTGTCTATCTCAATGCTCTTCAAAAAATGTATGAAAATGATTCGAAGGGAATCGATATTTGCTCTCCTGATATCCATTGGTTGATCGGATACGCGCAAATGCAAGCTGAGAAGGGATCTCCTATTTTAGAAGGTGTGTCAGTTGAACTTTATTATGGACAAAGCATGGCCGTCTTAACTGAAGGGGAGAAAAAGATGCGGATCTTTTGCCCCAAAACGATTTCTCCTCAGGATTTTCATCTTCTCATCCATCTCAGCGATGGATGGGTAGCCGTTCGGGGAAATCAATCATTTTCTGAGGCTTTGAGCACAGAAAAACCCTTTTTTTTTGATGTAAGGGAGCATAGCCGTAATTTTTTCAAGGATGTTCTGGCTTTAGCTGAAAATCGAATTCAGGCATATGAAAGCACAATTGAGGTTCTCAAAGAAACGGGTAAGATATTTTTGCAGAAAGGAGGCTTAGGCGACGCGGGGCAGTGGGTGGATGAAACGTATTTTCAAATGAATAGCGAGCCGTGGAAAGAAATTGCCGAAAAGATTGGGGCAGCTCTGCAAAACAAAAATTGTTCCAGAGGTTTTCAAGTGTTCAGCCAAATCATCAAAAAGGAACACTCTTTTAACGAATTTCTCTCTCATTTTGTTCAAAGAGAGCTTTGCCATCGGGCTTATCCTTTTGCGAAAATAGTGGAAGAAGAGGCGATGGCTCCGTTTCTCATGGGAAGATCGAGTATTGATGCAGCAAGCAGTGAGTTGAAAAAGAAATTGGCGTATGGAAGGTAACTTACCTGAGTTTTGGGTTCAGTTTATAGAGAATTGTCTTTAGATTTCGAGGCAATTTTTGAAGATTTTGACGGGCCCAAGCTAGAAAGCACCTATGGGCTCGTCAAAATCTTCGAAAATTGCCTCGAAAGATGTGGCAAGGCTCTATGAAATGAACCCAAAACTCAGGTAAATAATATGACAAAAATTGGTGCAGCAGACACGCCTGCTGAAGAGCCAAATCTGGAAACGTATAAAACAGAGCTCGATAAAAGTTCCAAAAAATTTTTGCAGGCATTAGAGCAATACAATCGGTCTAACAGCAGTAAAGAACAGGAGCATTTACAATCCCTGATGGATCAGCAGATGGCCGTGATTCAATCAGCAATTAAGGAATTGAGTCAGCATGGCCTGCATAAAGAAGGGGTTATTGTTGTGAAAGATTATATGGATTACAAAGATGAAAAGACTGAAGAGAATTATACTTGCTTGCACAATGACATGACCACTTTGCGCGATTCATTGTAGTGGCAGCATTCACTTCACAAGAAGCTCGGCCAGTCGCTTTTTAATGGCAAGAAGCTCATGCTTGACAACTTTCCAAGTAAGAACAAGGTCGACATCAAAATATTGATGGGTCAAGATATCCCTCATTCCAGCCATTTTCTTCCATGGGATTTCAGGATACTTTGACCTATAAGACATCGGCAGATTCTTGACCGCCTCTCCAATGATTTCAAGACGGCGGATAATTGCATCCTGCAAGGAACGATTTTTGAAAAATTCGGCTTGTGAAACACCCTCAGAATACTGCTCAATCAGGAGGATTGAATCCATGATGTGCTCAAGGAAGATTTTAGAATCTTTCTTCACAGAATAACTACTTGTTCTGCTAGAATCTGCTCGCGAATTCTCCAGTAAATCGAATTGTAAGTAATTAGATCGACTTTACGATCTAATGTTTCTTCCAGATCATATTTTAAATCAACCAAATCAAAAAGTGATTTATTTCTGGTTTTATATTCAATCAGAATATCTACATCACTTTTCGCTTTGGCTTCTCCCCGGGCAAAGGAGCCGAAAAGTGCAGCCCGTTTTACCGCGTGTTTTTTCAAGATCGGGAGTACTTTCTTCTTAATCCAAGCAAGAGTGCACGATGTTTTTTTGCTCATAAACCCGTCCGTAATAGCGAAAAGCCCCAACCCACTTATGCCCTTATTTTAAGAAGCCCTGTCATTTTTTACATTCGTTTTTTGCATCATTTTGGGTATAGCTTTTCCAGCGTTTCGCGAAGAAGCGTGTTATCGGGTTTGTCAAGCGCGCCGCTTCTCGCTAGCCAGTCAATATAATCTTTTGGCACTTCGGTGAGTTTTTTTCCTGCATGCTTGCCAAACGGCATCCGGACAATTTCGGGAGTCGTTGAAAGCAACTTGAGAATTTGCTCGATGGATAGATCGTCGACCATTTTGCTAAATACCTGATACAAAACGATGCAATCGTCCAAAGCGCGATGGGCCTGGTTGGCTTCGATCCCGTATGCTTCGCGCAGCGATTGCAAAGTATGGCGAGGAAGGTCAGGCCGATACTTGCGGGCCCATTTAAGGCTGTCGATAAAAATCCATTCGGGCATTTGCAGTCCGGCCCGCCTGCATTCCGCCTCTAAAAAGAGTTTGTCAAACGCGTCATTATTATGGGCGATCAGGACCGCCTCCCCCGAGCAGAAATCGAGAAAAGAACTTAGGGCCTCGCGAATCATTGGCGCCCCCGCGACCATTTCATCTGTAATTCCTGAAATCGCACTCGACTCGCCAGGGATAGGCATTTCAGGGTGGGTCAAAGTGCAAAATTTTTTTTCCTGCCCAGGCTCGCTGCCCGGATCATAAGCCGCAATCTCAATCACCCGATCCCTTCCCGGTTTCACACCCGTAGTCTCCGTATCGTAAAAAATAGTTCTTTTTGCCATGGTCAACAATTCATCAAACCTGATTTGGACTTTTTCTTCAATTTTTCTGTTCTGTGTGTTAGACTAAGAAGGTATTAAAAGCTTGGAGTGACTATGAGACTGTTAACGGATTTCGCTTCTGTCGATTTTGGGGTTCTTTTGAGCCGATTTTCGGTTTGTTTTTGGGGGGTAATATCGACCAAATGTATATTACCCCCCAAAAACAAACCGGAAATCGGCCAAAATAATCCCCAAAATCGACGAAGCCGAAATCCGTTAACAGTCTCTGAAACAACCCAAATGGAGAGGTTTTAATGGCTCATCAAATTCTTGAACCACCTGTGCAAACTTCTTTGCAATTTGAAAAAATTATTATTAATGGCTACGAACAAGTCCTCAAAATTTCTGATAAACACACAAGACTTACGGCGATCATCTCCCTCCACAATACCACCCTCGGGCCGGCTCTTGGGGGTGTCCGGATCCGTCCTTACGCCTCATTTAAGGAAGCATTGGAAGACGTTCTTCGTTTATCCAAAGGGATGACCTATAAATCAGCGATGACGCAAGCGGGATTTGGAGGCGGTAAAAGTGTAATCATTGCCGATCCAAACACAGACAAAACCCCGGAGCTGCTTTTAGCTTTTGGCGCTGCTGTAGATCAATTGAAGGGTCAATATATTTGCGCGGAAGATGCAGGTTGCACGGTCGAAGATGTGAA
Organism: Chlamydiales bacterium; assembly: GCA_035480615.1. Taxonomy (GTDB): domain Bacteria; phylum Chlamydiota; class Chlamydiia; order Chlamydiales; family SM23-39; genus CAIPFQ01. The sequence continues at coordinate 18,499 of DATIHO010000068.1, forward strand.
AATGATCCGACGCGCTACAAAATACGTCGTGGGCTTGCCTAATGCCAAAAGCAGCGGCGATCCTTGCGCATTTACCGCATGGGGCGTTTACAGGGGAATGCAAGCCGTTATGAAAATACTTTTCGGCACGGACTCCCTGGCGGGGCGTTCTGTTGCCATCCAGGGCTTGGGCGGAGTAGGGTCCCGATTGGCGGAATATCTTTTTTGGGCAGGCGCTGATTTGACCCTTTCCGATTTAAATAGTCCAAAAGTAAAACAACTTGCAGATAAATTTGGAGCAAAAATAAAAAGTGTGGATCAAATTCTTCAAACCGAATGCGATATCCTCGCCCCTTGCGCCCTTGGAGGGATCGTCAATGATGAGACGCTGCCCTTGTTTCAGTGCCGCTCGATTGCAGGAGCCGCAAACAATCAGCTTCTTCGAGAATCGCATGCAGACGATTTGCAAAGCCGGGGAATTTTGTATGCGCCGGATTTTGTAATCAATGCCGGAGGGCTTTTAAATGTGACAGCGGAACTGGAAGAGCAAGGGTACAACCCTACAAGTGCCAGATTGAAAACTCACAATATTTATGATACTTTACTCGCAATCTATGACATTGCTGAAAAAAATGGGGAATCGACTCATGCCGCCGCTATCGCCTTGGCCAATTATCGGGTTCAATACGGCGTTGGCAAAAGGACAATCGCTCCCACTTTTCACCATGTCGCAGAGTAAATAATAGTAGTAATAGGTCCATTGGAAACTTTAATTGCCATCTTTCAAAAGGAGGTCTCCAAAGCAATTTCCATTGCTTTCAATCTGTCCCAAGAACAGTCGACCGCGGATCTATCTCCCGCTTCTCAAGAAACATTCGGACATTATCAATGCAATAGCGCTCTCAGGCTTTCAAAAAGCCTAAAGCAAAACCCACGAGAGGTCGCCCAAAAAATTGTGGATCATTTTGATTCTTCATTTTGTGCAAAAGTGGAGATTGCAGGTCCGGGCTTTATTAATTTTACCCTTTCCCCTCAATTTCTCTCCTTTCAATTAAATCAACAACTTGCCGATCCTTTATGCGGCGCTCCATCTCCTGCAAACAGCCAAAAGATCATTGTTGAATTCTCTTCCCCGAATGTTGCAAAAGAGCTGCATGTGGGACATATTCGCTCCACCATTATCGGGGATTGTTTAGCGCGTCTTTTCGAATTTTTAGGTCAAGATGTCTTACGTCTCAATCACATTGGAGATTGGGGGACGCAATTCGGAATGTTGATTGCCTATATGAAACAACCCGCCTCAAAAGCATTATGCGAAGCTGAACCGACAACCCTTGAATCACTGATGCAGCGATATCAAGCCGCAAAGAAACTTTTTGATGCTGATCCCGATTTTAAAAAACAATCTCAATTAGAGGTAGTTCGTCTGCAATCCGGCGATCAAGACGCTCTTTGTACCTGGAAAGCGATATGCGATATTTCCCGCAAGGCGTTCCAGGAAATTTATGATTTGCTTGACGTGCAAATTATAGAACGGGGCGAATCGTTTTATAACCGTTTTTTAAAAGAGATCGTCGATGAATTTGACAAAAAAGGTTTAATCGCAATTTCTGATGGAGCTAAATGCGTTTATTTGGAAGGTTTCAAAAATCGCGATGGCGACCCTCTGCCTTTAATGATCCAAAAATCAGATGGGGGATATAATTACGATACAACAGATCTCGCTGCAATCCGACATCGTATCTTTGTGGAAAAAGCAGATCGGATTATTTATGTGACCGATTCAGGACAATCGCTGCATTTCCAGATGATTTTCGCTGCGGCTGAAAAAATCGGCTGGATCGACCCCAAAAAAACAGAAGTGGATCATGTTGGATTTGGTCTTGTGTTAGGACCAGACGGAAAAAAATTTAAAACGCGTTCCGGAACTACCGAAAAACTCATCGATCTTTTAACTGAAGCTATAAATCGGGCTAGAGAGATTGTCCGCACACGTCTTCCCGACGCAAAAGAAGAAGAAATCGAACATCTGGCAAAGGTTTTAGGAATCGGTGCCGTTAAATATTCTGATCTTTCAATCCATAGGATAAAAGACTACACTTTTAGCTATGACAAGATGCTCCGTTTTGAAGGGAACACCGCCGTTTTTCTTCTGTACGCCTACGTCCGGATCAATGGGATCAAACGAAAAGCGCAAACAGATGCAGGTAAGAGTCAAATTACAGTGACTCATCCTTCAGAAATTTCTCTTGGCATCCACCTGCTTCGCTTTGGCGAAATACTTGAATGGATGGCGAGGGATTTGTTGCCAAATCGACTCACTGATTATCTTTATGAACTCGCTGAGAAATTTAACGCCTTTTTTCGAGATTGCCGAGTCGTGGGAAGTCCTGAAGAAAGAGAGCGTCTCCGTCTTTGCGACCTGACCTCGAAAATCTTAAAAACAGGGCTGCACATTCTTGGCCTTCAAACTGTAGACCGGATGTAATGCCAACCTGAATAATGGGTTTATTCAGGTTACCACTAAACACTTATAAAAGTTTTACTGGGACAGCCGGGCACTTCTCGAACAAGATGGGGCACTCCGAACCCTGAAATATGCTCTTGAAGATACCGAACGCACTCGAGTCCTTTCATTGAAGGAAGAGCAAAATGGGCAGTTCCTGTCACAGGATCCAGTTCATGGAGATAATAAAACATAATTCCATGATTCAACAAAATATTAGAAAGCTTTAAAAGCACTTCCCCATTATCGTTCACCCCCTTAAGCAGCACTGATTGATTGAGAATAGGGACGCCCAATAAAGAGATTTTTTTTAAAGACGCCAAAACATCGGCATCGAGCTCGGAAGGATGATTGCAATGAATAATAAAATAAAGTTGTTTTGTAGATGATTCAAGAACTTTTAGAAACGAGGAATCGATCCGTTCCGGAATGCCAATGGGAAAACGGGAATGGAATCGAATTCTTTGAATATGGGGAATCTGTTCCAAAGATTGAAAAAAAGATAGCAAGATTTTGTCACTCAAAGACAGAGGATCTCCGCCGCTTAAAATGACTTCCGTTACAGTAGGATTTTTAGATAGATAGGAGAGTTCTTCTTCAAATCCAACTCGTTTTGTTTCATAGGGAAAATTTTGCCTAAAACAAAATCGGCAATTCATCGCGCATCCATTCGTAGTAAGAATCAAAGCTCTCGATTTGTATTTATGCAAAATTTTTTGTGATTTTTGAAATTTGATGTCTTGAACCGGATCTGGAAGAAACCCAGGCGTCTGGATAGTCTCATCAAGAAGGGGCAGAAATTGACGTAAAATTGGGTCGTCTAATGTATTTTTTTTTATTTTTTCAGCTAAGCGACGCGGTAAATTGAGAGGAAAGCGAGGCGTTATCCAAATTTTTCTCCTGCATTCTTGATCAAGCTCTAAAAATTCGAGGAGAGGTTCAATTTTAATGAAATTGCCTCTTTGGATCTTGCGCCAAGAAGGCGTAGGAGATGTCATGGCTACATATTTTAAGAGGCAACAGGTGCGGTGTCAACTTCTATTGCATTGGGGAGAAGGTTTTGTAAAGCAGCTTTACATGTCTTTTTGAAGTGACGATTTCGGGAGATATCGGCTCCAAGCAATTCCAACTTGTGAACAAGATCTTCATAACCACGGTCAAGATATTCGACGTTACTCACTGTACTCGTATCTGATGCGAGAAGGGCTGCCATAATATAGGAGAAACCGGCACGAAGATCTGGGATGCGGATCTCTTTTGCAAGCAATGGAGTAGGCCCTTTAACAACCAAGCTATGGTAATGATTGTTGGACGCGAACCGGCAAATTTTTCCTCCAAGACATTGAGTGAAAAGTTCGATATCCGCACCCATTTCTTTCAAAGTTTGGGTATAACCAAATCGATTTTCGTAGACTGTTTCATGAATTACGGAAACTCCAGCAGCCTGGGTTAAAAGCACCACAAACGGCTGTTGCCAATCTGTCATAAAACCTGGATGGACGTCTGTTTCGAGATGAAGTCCTCCGCGCAAGTCCTCTTCGTAAAAAAATTCGATCCCATTTTTTTTAACAATAAAGCCGCCTCCGATTTCTCGGATTTTATTCAAAAAAGCGATCATGTGAAGATGTTCGGCTCCCTCAATAAAGACCCGCCCTTTTGTAGCAATAGCGGCCATAGCATAAGAGGCGACTTCATTGCGATCGGCCATGACCGTGTGTTCGACTTCAGAAAAACGGTTTGCCTGTTGAATGCAAATCGTCCGATCGACATCGACCATGATATTTGCGCCCAGTTTCTGCAAAAAAAGGATGAGGTCAATGATCTCAGGTTCGATTGCCGCATTTTTAATCAGAGTCGCTCCTTGCGCTCTCAAGGCAGCTAAAATGGTATTTTCAGTTGCGCCTACTGACGGATAAAGCAGTTCGATCACCGCCCCTTTCAATCCATTATGAGCCTGAGCAAAATAAGCCCCTTCTTTTTTCATTTCCCTATATTCAATTGTAGCACCGAGTTTTTGAAGCGCATGGATGTGGAGATCGACCGGGCGTGCGCCAATCAAATCACCGCCAATGGTTGGGACGATAATATCTTCCTCAGTTCTCCCCAGCAAAGCGCCAATCATCAGGATGGGGATTCGGTTAGATCCTGAGTAACGCTGAGGCACATAAGAGGTCTTTAATTCAGGCGTTACGATTTGGATCGTCTTATTTTTTTTATCCCATTCGATATTGGAACCAATTTCACGACAAAGATTGACTGTAATTTCAACATCACCAATATTCGGTACATTGTAAAATGTACATTTTTTATCTGAGAGCAGCGATGCCACAAGAAGTTTTGTCATGGCATTTTTTGCGCCCGATGCCTGGATATGGCCTTTTAAGGGTTTTCCGCCGCGTATTTTCAGTTGGTCCATGACATCATGATATCTTGATGTTTTTAAAATCTCAAAATTCTTTTGTCACGGCACAGAAACAGTCTCTCAACATGGTATTCGAAGACATTTAACCCCTATTATGCCACAATAACCTGGTTAATAGATCGATTATGGAAAAATCATACCCTATTTATCGAACGGGAATTGGACAAGATAGCCACCGGTTTCTTCCCTCCGATTCCTCGAAACCCTGCATTGTTTGCGGAGTGATTTTTAGCGGAGTTCCCGGCCTTGATGCCGATTCCGATGGCGATGTGGTGTATCATGCCGTGTGCAATGCAATCACCTCTCTTTCCGGAGTGCCGATTTTAGGAGGCATTGCTCAAGACCTGTGCCGTAAAGACGGGATTACCGATTCCCAAGTGTATTTAGAGCATGCTCTTCGTGCTCTTCAGCCTCAAAAAATCGTCCATCTCGCCATTACGATCGAAGGAAAACGCCCTTATTTTAAAGAGCGGATCGAAGTAATGCGCAAAAAAATTGCGCATGTCCTGGGCATTCGGCAGTCCCAAGTTGGGCTCACTGCAACATCCGGCGATGGGCTCACTGATTTTGGCTGTGGCGATGGACTCATGTGTTTTTGTATTTTGACGACTGTCGAATAAGTATGAAGTCTATTATGTGCTGCCGAGAGAGCCTCCAAATAGAGCTTTTGTCTCAAACCCGTTTTTTGAATTGCGTATGAGATCTTCATCAAATTGAATCCGGCCACGTTCAAAAAGAAGCACAAGGCAAGACCCTCCGAAAGAAAAAAAACCTTTCTCCTCTCCTTTTTGGACAACACTCCCGGGAACATAGGTTTGATGAATGGTGCCAACGCAAGTAGCGCCTACTTCCACAATAAAAAGAGTGCCGAATTTGTCTGTGTCCATTTCGGTAATCATCCTTTTATTTTCACTTAAGATGGAGAATTTTTTTCTGAGAGCCACGGGATTGACCGAAAAAAGAGGACCATCGATGGGTCGGGCGACAGAAGGGACTCCCGAACAGGGGAAATGGAAGCGATGATAGTCTGTAGGGCAGAGTCGGGCAATCACCATCGACCCGTCTGATAGCCTATGAGCCAAAGCAGAGTCTTGAAGAAATGAGACAAGGTTGAGCTCTTGCCCCTTCATATAAAAACCATCTGTTGTTTGCAAATTGGGAAACACAAAGTAGCGCCCATCTGCTGGAAGGACCGCTCGATTCGGATCTGGAAATATCGGCCTTTTTTCCGGTTTTAATTTTCGAATAAAAAAATCGTTAAAAGAACTAAAATTTGTGGTTTGAAATTCAGATGAATCGATGTGAAATGCAGCAATAAAGGGTTGGATTTTTCTGGAGCTCGCCTGCCTTTTTTGCAAATAACCATAAAATTTTGAAACCCAAGGCATCCTAGACAAAAGAGGAAGAAAAATATACGCAAACATACGGGCCATGCAAGACTCGCCATATAAAAGTGAAAGAATCCAACGACCATAGATTTTTTCTGATTCAATTTGATTGCGTTTACGGTCAATGTATTTGATTTCCATTGCCACAAGAGTAGCCCGTTAACAAAAATTTTTCAATGTTGTCCTTCCATTCCAGCGGCCCCCTCTGGAAGCGGGGGTCGCTGTTGGTATAACCTGAATTTTGGGTTCGTTTCGCTCGAAATCCATAGAGATTTTTGATGAAATTGGTCCGAAATTATGCGAAAAAGATATTAACCTGAATAATGGGTTTATTCAGGTTATTAGAAGCTGTCTTAAAACTCAGCTTCTATGGATTTTCGGTTAGAGAATGAAGGCTGTGTATATTGAGTTCTTTGCTCCTCAAGGCAATATAAAAATAGGGGATATCCCTCGACCCGAAGTCGCGGATGGGGAAATCGGCATAAATGTGATGTATGCCGGTGTAAATCCTGCCGACGCAAAAATCGCAGAAGGGCTGTTCCGCTCTCGATTACCTCATCAATTCCCCCTTATCTTAGGTTGGGAAGCGGCAGGTATAGTCCACTTTGTGGGAAAGAACGTTGCCTCATTTAAAACCGGAGATAAAGTTTACGTCTACTGCCGAAAACCTATTTTACAATGGGGAAGTTGGGCTGAGTATCTGACTGTTCCCGCAGAGCATGCAGCATTGATTCCAACAAACCTTACTATGGCTCAAGCTGCCGGCATTCCTCTTGCAGGACTCACTGCTTGGCAGGCTCTTTTTGACAAGGCCAATCTTCAGCCAGGCGAGTGGATTCTCATTCACGGGGGTGGGGGTGGAGTCGGGAGTTTTGCAATCCAATGGGCAAAGCTTCATGGTGCTTCAGTGATAACAACAGCAAGCGCCTCGAAATTTGACTACGTAAGACAACTTGGAGCCGATGAAATTATCGATTATCAAAAACATTCGTTTGTCGATCAAATTAAGCGCTCTCATCTTACAGGAATCGATGTCGTTTTTGATACAATAGGCGGATTAGTCCTTAAACAAAGTTACGAGATTCTAAAATCTGGTAGTGGCCGTATTGTTAGCATTCGAGAACAACCCGATTTAGACGTATCGCAAAAATTTCATGTAAAAGCGTCATATCTTTTTGTGGTCCCAGATGGGAAAATACTGCGATCGATCGCTCGATTATTCGAATCTGGCACAGTACTGCCGCCAATCATCCATCAAATGCCCCTCAATCAAGCTCTATTGGCAATAGAAGAAATCAGAAAAGGGCATACCACCGGAAAAATTGTTCTTCAGGTTTCTGCCCTTCCTCAAAATTAAATTATCTCCCCACTTCTATCATTTATCACTTTACAAAAGAAAGTTGTTTCGATTAAGATATACGTCCTTACGTATTATTGGAGGTGTTATGAAGGAAATTGGTATGTTTATTTGTCTTGCATGCTCTTTATTTGCAGGCTCAAAGCAATTTAACGAGGGGCTCCATTCTAACTGGAGGCAGTCATTTTCCATCTCTAAGGAGCTGTATAGAGACAAAACAGAACATCAGGATTTAGTGATTTTTGAAAACAAACGATTTGGCAAAGTATTAGCTTTAGATGGGATCATTCAGCTCACTGAGGCTGACGAACCCATCTATCATGAAATGATCGTTCATGTTCCACTTTTGACGCACGGCGCTCCCACGTCCATTTTGATTTTAGGAGGAGGTGATGGAGGGGCGTTGCGCGAAGTGCTTAAATACCCTTCTGTCAAGCGGGCGGTTCTTGTCGACATCGATTCTTCAGTCATTGAACTGTCAACAAAATATTTTCCAAAAGTGTCCAATGGCGCTTTTGAAGATCCAAGGGTTCAAATCATCGTTGATGATGCATCAAAATTTGTAACAACTTCTGATCAAACATTTGATGTGATCATTTGCGATTCGACAGACCCGATTGGACCTGGCGCTTGTTTATTTACTTCTGAATTTTATGGAGAGTGCAAAAAACGGCTGAAACCAGGTGGAATTTTTGTCAATCAAGGCGGAGTTCCTTTCCTTCAACAAGATGAGTTTTCTTCAATCTGGAAAAATCTCTCTTCGCAATTTCACCATGCTGGATTTTACGTTGCGCCAGTTCCTACATATGTAGGCGGCTTTATGGCTTTCGGATGGGCATCTGATACCGATTACCAAGTATCGGAAGAGACGCTGCGAGAAAGAGCTGCTCATTTGGGGGATTCTTTATTTTATTATACACCAAAGATTCACAAAGCATCCTTTGCTTTGCCTCATTTCATGGTCAAACAAATGCAATAAAAAGAACTGCTTAAAGACTGTTGTCGAATTCGACAACAGTTTTTAGGACTCATTTCTTTAGAATAAGAGCTTTTTACCTAGCTTATTCAATAGTTCCCCAGATATAAATCGAATTGTGAGACAAATTTTATTAGTTGATGGAGTAAGAAGGGTATTATGTTAGAAATTATATTGGTGATTTTTTTGGTCTTGGTTGTCATTGGTATGCTGCCAAAATGGCCTTACAGTATGAATTGGGGATATACTCCAATGGGAACAATATTGACTATATTGCTCATTCTCTTGCTTTTAAGACTACTAGGAGTTATTTAATCATGGTAAGATATAGAAATCAAGAAGTGACATCAAGACTTGCTCATGAGGAAACTTGGATTGTGAAAGCTTGCGTTGCGTAAAAAAGGAATTAGCAGGGGGAAATAAGGGACTGGGAAGAGCATCCACGGAAAACCATTGCCACTCTTCACATTTATGGGGTTCCAGTAGTTGAGGCTCCCCTTCAAAATTCTCGACCATGGCAAAGAGGGTGATGTAATGCTTGTTTCCATCAATCACGTTATTGCTCCACCCACCGTCTCTGAAAGAAAGAGCTTTCAGCCCTGTTTCTTCAGCAAGTTCACGGCTGGCGCAATCTTCGAGTGACTCTCCGAATTCCAAGTGACCGCCCGGACAAGCCCACTCACCAGCGCCATGAGCACCTTTTCTTTTCCCAAGCAGTACTTTGCCATCTTTAAAGACATACACACCAACGCCAACTCGAGGTCTTATCTTTTCGCCTTGATTTTCCATGCAAATTCCCTCTGACATAAATGGAAACTACACTACCCAAGCCTTGCTATCCACAGAGAAACCCAGGCCTTTCCGTGCAAAAGGATTTTGCTGTATTTTGCCACAAAGAAGAAAACCAAGCTTTGGTATCGACCTGTTTGCCAGATTGAGCAGTTGCACTAAGAGCCGTAGCGAAAAAATCAGCAAACCCTATAACTTTTTTACCAGGCAGACAAGAAGATACCCTTTCCGCAAGAGGATTTTTACCTTTTCCCGAATTACAAGCCATGAGGCCAACTGTCGCATTAGTGGCTAAATGAGGCTCAAGGCAGCTAATATCGCTAGGAGTTCCCCATCCCATATGATACCGATCATCGTGATCCAGTCCATACATCCTATCACTATTTCCGTGCCCAAATAAGTAAAGTATGTCGATTTTTCCCTTAGTTTCGGCAGCTTTTTTGATCGCTGCGCAAGGGTTAATAATGATGTCATTGATTCGAAAGGCCTGCACATTGCAATGTCGATATAATTCTTCAACAAAGCTGGGAGTTAGAGTAGTCTTTCTGGAACCATGAGCAATGGAGCTATCAACAATGACTGCTTGACAAGGCTTAACCTGATTGAGATGCGAAATAGTACCATACCTTAGTACAAAGTATTTCTGTTCATCGTCTAAGGTTCGATAGGTCGATAAGCCATCGAACATCTTCATTCCTGAATTCAGACAGGAATATAGACCCAATGAAGCAACTGCCGTGAGAAAAGAGCCTCCGACGACTCTCATTCCAACTTTCCAGGCAAACTGGTCTTGGGCAGAGGCAACGACTAAATTGGTTCCGTAGCGAAAAATCTCTGCGCTTGCTAAACCAGCAGAAAGAAGATTGAAACTATCGAGCGCAAGTCGTACGCCAAGGCCTCCCCGCAAGAATAATTGCCACTGGTCGGCGATAGCTGCTTCTGCTAATAGTCCGCGAATCACAAAATTAACTCGATCGGCTGTTTTAATATCATCACGGAACTGTGGCCTTAGCTGTTTGCTAACAGCCGCGAGTACCAGCTGGGTTATGCCGCAATATTGAGACAGGATTATCTTGGCAAATGGAGAAGTCGATGCTATCTGAGAAGATGCCCAATTTATCAAAGCAGCTGTTGCGCTAATTTTCAAAGCCATTTTATCCTCCTGACAAATAAAGTTTTTACATTAACTAGAACCAAAAATAACAGATCAAACATAAATAAAAATACATTATACAACACATTTTCGTTTCTTTACATAAAAATAAAATCACCCGAATAAAAGGCATTTATAACGCAGGCCAGTGTAAGGAATTTATGGGAAAGAGCACTAGCTCACCGAATCTACAGTTTGGCTCTTTGGATCTTCCAGCTGTAACAAGGCTCAGTAATTTTCTCTTTGATTCGCCAGCCTTATACCCAAAATGACTCAAGAATCGGCTTTTGGGCGGGTTCAAAGCGCCGAAAATCGATTCTTGAAGAGGGGGCTAGTATTGAAGAATACAACCCCCTTTTCAAGAATCGATTTTCGGCAGCTTTCAATCCCGCCCAAAAGCCGATTCTTGAGTCATTTTGGGTATAGAGGTCCGAACGAACTTGTCGTTGTACCAAAGCCCCCAAAACGCGACCTCGAGAACATCTCCTTGATTCGGGAGTTCTAGCGGATTGTGGCACAGACAGCGCGATTCGGCTAAATCCCCGAAAATTTTTATTTTGAAGTTAGAGACCATGTGCTGGCGCGGCAAGTCTCCTAAATTTTCAGCTAGAAATTTTTTGATCGTTTTTAAGTCAGTATTTGGGCCGCCTGCTTTTGAGTAGTCGATTCGAGCATCGCGAGTAAAAATGAGATCAAGAGCGTCAACATCCTTGCTGTCGATAGCCGAACAATAATCAACTAATAAATCCATTATTTCAAAGCGGTCTGAAATTTCTTGTACAGTCATTGTCATATCAAATCATCCTTCTTTGACATCAATGCCGTCCAATAGTCGAGCAATCTGCTCAGGAGACGGCAGCTCATTTTTGAGTTCCTTAGGCAATTCTCTAAACATTTCATAGGTTGCAACGCCGATCGGCTTATTTGCTTGCTTCAAGGTATATTCGACCACGGTTCGATCTTTTTCCTTGCAAAGTATAATTCCGATAGAAACCTGAATAATGGGTTTATTCAGGTTACTATCGAAGCTCCCCACCCAGCCGCTTGTTGCTGTTCATGAATGGTCTTGCCAATACTCCGATATAGCTTGATCAATTCGATATTAACGCCTCGAATCGCCCTAGTCCGCGACTCTCTAACCTTTTTTCTAATCTCCTCAAGAATAGGGGCGTACCCATTAGGTAACGCTTTAAGCGCGCCTTGTTCTTTAAAAAAATCCTTTTGTTGACTACTCATTTCAAATACCTCCTGGAGACGATTGACCAACCCAGTCCATTGCGTTTACTCTATACAAAACATGCCTTCTTAAGGGATGTCCCTCCGGTAATTTCGAATGGTCAAAGTCCCCTTCAATATCATGATGCATACCAATTCTTTCCATTACCGCCCTCGAACGCATATTTTGAACTGCTGTAAAAGAGACGACTTCTTTTAATTTAAGAATTCCAAAACCGAATTTAAGCGATGCGATAGCCCCTTCAGTTGCATATCCTTTTCTCCATTCTTCAAAGAGTATCCTCCATCCGATTTCTACAGCAGGCGTGAAATGCGCGTCGAAATTCACATGATTTAATCCTATGAAACCAATAAAACCTGGACCATTTACAACTGAGACGGCCCAAAGACCCCACCCATACTTTTCAAATCCATTCACAATGCGATTATATTCTTCTCTGCTTTCATCAAAACTCTTCACGGAAGGGAAATATTCCATGACTCTGAAATCGGCATTCATCCTGGCGAATGTCTCAAGATCATCCCGAATCCAAGGACGTAAAATTAAACGATCGGTGGTAAGTGTAATCTGTTCGTTCATGAAGACCCCGGGGAGAGCGAGTATAACAAAGCTAGAGAGAAGCGACAAGGGTGAAGAGCATTGCTAACAGCACCTCCCGCGAAAAGCGGGAGGTGCTGGAATTTAGGCGATACCATTGATCCATATATCTCTTGTCAGATATCCTGATCTGTCAAAATTACAAGACACAATAAAAGAATGATTTAACACAAAAACCGAAAACAAAAGAAACACTACTTCTGACAACGAAGAATATATGCTTTTTTTATAGAAAAGCCGAACTTTTCAGAAAATGGATCCGTCGAAAAATCTTTTGGAGACTCTTTAACGCCGCCATTTGTAAGGGGACAAACTCCCTGAAGAAATGATACCACTGGATCAGTATCATCAAGAATGACAACACGAGAAAACTGAACAAGCGCAGGAGCATCCAAAGTAGACTGAATCTTGGAAATCACTATTTGATATGCACTTTTATCACTAGAACTTAACCAAGACGCAGAAACAACAATATCCCACTTCTGCAATGTCACAAAAACGAATGAAAGAGAAAAAATGCAGACCCTCCCATCTCTCTGTAAAAAATCGCATCAAACGCAACACAGCTCAATCAAAAAAAACCCAGGATTTCTGGGCCTTTTTCGGAACTGATCCAAGCAGAGTTTTTAAGGAACCCAGGTAATGTGTCCAACCAATCCGCCAGTTTCATTATTAGGACCTGAGGTAAAATAAAGACGTCCATTACAATCAAAGTCTAAGGACCAAAGTCCAGGGATTTTAATAAGCGTTTCATCCGAATGCCTCAATGAACCTAGGAATTTTCCTGTGCATGGATCATAAGCATTGATACGTCCATCGCCAAAATTACCAACCAATAAAGCTCCACCAAATGGGCCAAATGTTTCTGGCGCTAACGCTAATCCCCAAGGCGAATTCAATTGTCCGTCTGAAATTAATCGTTTAACATGGACTCCAGTTTCGGTAAAAATATCTACAAACCCATGTCCTTGACCAGGATCATCATCGTGATTTTCTGGAGGAAGTTGTTTTGCATAAGTTACATAAATGAAGCAATCTAATTTACGAACATTAAAAGGAGCGTAACCAGGTGGAATGGAGTAAACTACTATAGAATTCAAATAATGAAACTGAGAGTCAAAGACATCAATCCTTCCATTATGGAAATCGGTCGCGTATAGAATGTGTAGACAAATTAGAATTATTGTCAGCTACCCAAAAATCATGATTTGGAACAAAAAAAAAGCCCCAGGGATTGATCAGATTAGGGTCAGTATGCGCTGCACTACCTGACACATTTGAGACCAACTTGTTCACCACATAGCCTGAGGCCATTCATGTTGCAGGAGTGAATCCAAGGAATAGCGTTGCAAATAAATTTATAATCATTGAAGATCGTTTAAATAAATTCATCTTTCTCCTCCATTTGATGACTGAAAACGATTTTTTGGTCTTGAATGAACGTAGATTTTTTTTCAAATTAAAAAATGAGGTGGTCTGAAGTGTTATGATATACCTCCGATTTCAGAAGGTGTTAGCAATTTAAGGTTTCGTCCCTTTTGGGGATTATTTTGGCCCATTTTTAATTTTAGTGAGTTTCAGCAACACAATTTTGAAGGATTTTTATCTATGAAAATGCTCGGAGCGGGACTCGAACCCGCACGGGATTGCTCCCAAGGGATTTTAAGTCCCCAGTGTCTACCATTCCACCATCCAAGCATAATAAACAGTGAGAAAATCCGGATCCCGTCGATTGTGGATTCTTGTGCACCGATTTTTGGCTTTTTGAAAGGGTAATACCATTTTCCTATATTACCCTTGAAAATTGACCAAAAGGATCCCAAAAAACGACTGAATTCAAATTTCCTAAGACTTGAATTTTAAGAGGCCACGCACTTTTTGTCGATACAGCATCCAAAAAAATCACTGGTCGAAAGGTGGCTCTTCTTCTTCCTTGGATTCATTATCAAAAGGAGGTTTCTCTTCAAAAAAATCTTCCTCATATTTCTCCTCTTTCGGCAAAGAGATCTCGCTTTCTTCCGCTTCAGCGGTTTTATAACGACTTAATGAATCTTTGATAAGAGTCGGAGGAGGAGGAAAAAGCTTGGAAATAAAAGATGGCGCTTTCGACTCTTCTCCTGCAGGCTGCATGGAAGCAGGTGTTACAGCATGAATCTGCTCCGATCCCTCCTTTTCTACAAGCGAAGTTTCTTGAAGAGGGGGTTCTCGCATTTCCCTCATCGAACTTTCCGATCTGCCGCCACGACGGGATCGGTGTCTTTTATCCCGTTTTCGGCTTGATTCTACAGGTTGACGATTCAAAGGTGCGCGCCCCTCCAGTTCGTATTCTTCGGCAGCCTGCACGCTTTCCCGCGATGATCGCATTCCTTCGCGCCCCCCCCCAATCTTAATGGATCGTTCAGGCGATGCATTTTTCAGAGATGCCCGGACCTCTTTCACTTCTAATATTTCATAGTCACTGACTGGAACCAGGAAAGATTTAGGCCTTTCCTGAGAACGGAAAAAAAAGGAGCGTCCAAATGATACTACTTCAATAGAATCGACGTAGTAGTCCTCTTGCCCGCTTCCTTTACTGTTGCGCACCAGGAGCTTGCATCCCTCCCGAGGCATAATTACAGTCTCGATTATAGGTTCTCGTGTAAAATTCACAAATTATTCCAAATTTTAAATTGTTAATGCGATGTTCATTCCCTCGCTATCATATATTCCAACAGATCGACAACACGCTGAGCATATCCCATTTCATTATCGTACCATGCAATTAACTTATAAAATCGACGATTCAGCTCAATGCCCGCCATTTTGTCATAAATACAAGAATAGTGGACGCCAATAAAATCAGAAGAGACCAATTGTTCATCCGTTGTCGTCAGGATACCTTTCAAGTTCCCTCTGGCTGCAGTATCCATAGCATGTCCAATTTCTTCATAGGTTGTATCCTTTGAAAGTCGCACTGTAAGATCGACCGCTGATACATCAATTGTAGGAACGCGAAAAGCCATACCTGTCAACTTGCCTTTTAGCTCAGGCAAACAAAGAGTCACCGCCTTCGCAGCGCCTGTTTGAGAAGGAATGATATTGTAGCCTGCTGCTCGACCACCGCGCCAATCTTTATGAGATGGACCATCGACAGTCGGCTGGCTTGCAGTCAGCGAATGGATTGTTGTCATTAACCCTTCCTCAATACCAAAAGAATCAAGCAGCACTTTGCAAAGAGGAGCCAAGCAATTTGTTGTACAAGATGCATTGCATAAAATGAAATCTTTTTCAGGGTCGTATTTATGATGGTTGACTCCCATCACATACGTCGGCATTCCATCTTTTCCTGGTGCAGAAATGACAACGCGTTTTGCGCCAGCGTCAAGATGCTTTTTCGCATCTTCCAAATGGGTAAACCTGCCAGTTGATTCCACAACATAATCAACTTTCTCTTTTTTCCAAGGAAGCTGGCTGGGATCTTTTTCTGCAGACACAGCGATACGTTTTCCATCTACAATTAGGGCGTTGGAATCAGATGACACGCTTTTGGGATAAGCGCCATGCACTGTATCATATTTGAAAAGATACGCAAGATTATCAGGGGGAACGAGATCGTTAATCGCAACCACTTCCAAATTTTTATTCAGCAAAGCATTGCGTAAAACCAATCGTCCAATCCGCCCAAATCCATTGATTGCTATTCGCTTTGCCATTTGAGATTCTCCCAAAGAATGTTTGTACAAGAAAAAAAGAATACCAATATTTGCATCAAGAGTAAAGAGGCAGCCCGCAAAACTCAGATAAAGTGTGAGAAATGCGGATTAGTTACGCCAGAGGTCTGTTTAACCTGAGTTTTGGGTTCAGGTTACTTAAGATATTCGATATAACAAGTCGGAGCATTATCTCCAACTCGATCCCCGAGGCGAATGATGCGGGTATATCCTCCATTGCGCGCTTCAAAACGAGTACGAAGTTCTCCAAACAGCTTATCAATGATCAAACGATCGCGAGAATAAGAACTTTTATCTCCAGCTTTTGCTTTTCTGGCTTCTTTGGTCGTCAACGAATTGAATGTTACTTTCATCTCAGAAATAGCGCTGCGTCTTGAGGCTAACGTATTTTTTTTAGCAAGAGTAATCATCCGATCTGCATAACGACGTAATTCTTTAGCTTTCACAACCGTCGTTGCGATTCGCTCATTTTGAATTAAAGATTTGAGCATATTGGCAATCATCGCCCGCCGATGTGAACCAGTACGCCCAATTTTAAAAGTGTGTTTTGCATGTCTCATACTTCGACAGGTCCTAATTTTTCTTGTACATAAGTCTGGATGACTTGACGAATATTATCGCGATTAATGCCATACTTACTTAGATCCATCCCCAATGAAAGACCTAATTCATCAAGCTTTTGCTTAATTTCAGTCAGCGATTTTTTCCCAAAATTGCGGAATCGAAGCATATCGGTTTCCGGCATGACAACTAATTCACCGATCGTGTCAATATTTGCCGTTGCTAAACAGTTTGTCGATCGAACAGAGAGTTCTATTTCATTGATTTTGAGAGCAAGTTTCGCAAGGATTTCATCTCGATCGCGGTTGATTTGCATCTCTCCTTTATCAAAAAGAATGGAATGCGTCTTAATCTGATCAAAAATTTGAAAGTGCAGAATACCGATTTGCGCTGCAAAAACAAGGGCTTCAGCAGGACCAATCCGCCCATCTGTAGTGACCTCAACAATCAATCGATCAAAATCCGTGTCCTGTCCAACTCGTGTGTTTTCTACATAATAATTCACCAGACGCACGGGGGAAAAAGCCGAATCCAGAACGATTTCATCAATCTGTCGTTCCACAGCAATATGGCGCTCCGATGGAACATAGCCTCTTCCACAGCTAACACGTATATTTATCTGTTTCATCATCGGCTTTGTAATTGTAAACAGATGATGATCTGGATTGACTAATTCATAATCTGAATTTTTCATCAGATCTTTTACAGTTACACGGTATTCGCCCCCCCCCTTCTCGATCATTTCATCAGTGATATCCAGCGCCTTGGACACCAGCCTGATTTCCCGAGGATGGGATTCATCTCCCGAGGTAAGCTTTCTTAAGAGCGCTCCTTTAAAGTTTAAGATAATGTGAGTCATATCTTCGATAATGCCTTCAACTGGCATATATTCATGCGGAACACCTTCAATGCGTATGGAAATAATCGCGGGGGCTTCCAAAGATGCAAGCATGATTCTTCGCAGCGTATTACCTACGGTATAGCCAAAACCGCGCTCAAAAGGCTCGATGATGAAACGAGCAAAAGTAGAACTTTGCGATGCTTCATCTAATTTGATTTTTTCCGGCATTTCAAATTTGCCATACTTTATGGACATATGTGTATTGCTCCAAAGTTGATTTTTTATACACGTCTACGTTTGCGAGGTCTGCAACCATTGTGTGGAACAGGAGTCTCGTCTCTGATCTCGCTAATGCTAAGGCCTGCGCTCTGCAAACCGCGGACTGCAGATTCCCGCCCCGCTCCAGGTCCTCTTAAACTCACTTCACATTCCTTCATCCCCATCCCCATTGCATCTCGCGCAGCATTTTGCGCAGCAACTGTTGCTGCAAAAGCAGAGGACTTGCGAGATCCTGAAAAATTAGCTTTCCCGGCAGAAGACCACGAAATGACATTTCCTGCTAAATCAGTAATCGAAATAATCGTATTGTTAAAAGTTGCTTTAACGTGAGCGATGCCAGATGGCACATTGCGCATCACTTTCTTTTTTACTCTTACATTCGCTTTTTTCGGAGGCGCTTTCTGATCTTGTTTCGCCAAGGGGTTTTTTCTCCTTTGAGAGCAGTCCGCGCGCTCAAGATTCGTCGCTTGTTCAGATTGGTTTGATCAATTTTTGTACATGACTCCTTTCAAAAAGTCGAACAATTGTTCAAAACAATCTAAACAAGCGACGAATCTGCGTTTTGCGAACCGCCTCTTTAATTACATTTTCTTATTCGCAACTGTCTTACGCTTCCCTTTACGCGTACGCGCATTGGTTCGAGTCCTTTGCCCTCGAACAGGGAGTCCAATCCTATGCCTCATGCCTCGGTAGCAATTAATACCAATCAATCGCTTAATATTGTTTTGAATCTGACGTCTCAAATCCCCTTCGACAACATATTCGCTTGCCAACACAGCATTTAACCGCGCAATTTGATCCTCATTTAATTCCCGGGCTCTCATATTTTTATTGAGACCAAGATATTCAATCACTTGATTAGATAATTTTTTACCTATACCAAAGATATAAGTTAGGCTTACCTCCAAGCGTTTATTGGGAGGTATATCAATTCCGATTACTCTAGGCATGTTTTTGTCCTTAAAAATAACATACAAACCTCTTAATGTACAATGAGTTATCTACCTTTCAGCCGACCTTTCGTCATAAAACCGTCGTATCTTTTCATAAGTAGATGAGATTCAATTTGTTTCGTTGTATCTAAAATCACCCCTACAAGAATTAATAGAGAAGTCCCCCCAAAAAATTGGCTGATATTGGCATCTACTCCCATAAAATGTCCCACGATTGTAGGCAAAATTGCAATCGCTGCTAAAAATATAGCGCCAACCAAGGTAATGCGACTCATGGTTTGTTCAAGAAAATCTTGAGTTGGCCTGCCTTGCCTAATTCCCGGAATAAACGCTCCATTCTTTTTCATGTCAGATGCAATTTGATCCGGTTTGAACTGCGTTGCCGTCCAAAAATAAGTGAAGGCTAGAATGAGAGAGACGTAAAGGCACATATAGACCCACGATCCAGGCGAAAGGTAATTCGACAGCTGACCCATCCAGGTTTTCTTGCCGATGAATTGGCCAAGGGTTGCAAGAAACATCAAAAAAGCGGAAGCGAAAATTACAGGTATGACCCCTGCATAATTAACTTTCAAAGGAATATGAGAGTTCCCCCCCTGCACTTCATGCCTGCCCACGATCCTTCTCGCATATTGCAGAGGAATCTTCCTTTGTCCCTGAATCACCAAAATCGTTCCAATGGTGATGAGCACAAAAAGAGCGCATAAAACAACGAGAGTGGTAAATGTCAATTGGCCCGACTGTTGCGATTCTAAATTCAGTTGTTGAATAATCGATCCAATCATGCTTGGAAGGGATGAGAGAATTCCCAATGCAATAATAAGGCTAATGCCATTTCCAACTCCTTTTTCTGTGATTTGTTCGCCAATCCACATCAAAAACAGCGTTCCCGAAGTCATCGTAACCATGACCGTGAGATAAAAAAGCCAAGGCATTCCCAAGATTTGCAAATCAAAAAGTTCCGGAACGATAATTCCTGGTGTAGAAAGATTGATTCCAACGGCAAATTTTGCAAAAAGGCTGGATTGAAAAGTGGCTAAAACCAAGGTTGCCAAACGGGTCCATTTGGAAAGTTTTCTTCGCCCCTGGTCAGGACTTTCACGAATTTCTCTTTGCAAAGAAGGGATCAATGCAATCAGAAGCTGCATGATAATAGACGCCGAGATATAAGGAACAACCCCAAGAGCCAGGATCGTCATTTTTGCAAATGCTCCTCCTGAAAAAATATCAAATAATTGAAATAGATTCTGCCCTCCGCCTGACGCGAATTTAAACAAATTAATAGCTACATCGCCATTAATCCCTGGAACTGGAATATAAGCTCCTATTCTACATACAGCTAATAGAATGCACGTAGTAAAAATTTTAACCCTTAACTCTGGAATGGAAAAAATTCGACGGATGGCATCAACCATATCTATTCTCTATTTTAAAATCGTAAAAACGATTCCCTGATCTTGAATTTTCTTTAAGGCGCTCTCAGATATTGCACGAGTTTCAATTTTGACTTTTTTCATCAAATTCCCATTCGCTAAAATTTTGATTCCGCCGGGAAGGCGTCTAGGAATCAATCCCTTGGCACGAAGAGTGGCCAGATTCACCGTCTCGCCATCTTGATAATAGGTGTCAATCGTTGATAAACTGATTGCCTGAGATGGCTTTACAAATCTTCCGCGAGTAAATCCCCTAACCGGAAGCTTTCGATACAAAGGAACTTGCCCCCCTTCATATCCGAATCGTTTTCGATATCCCTGACGCGCGCTGTCTCCTTTGCCGCCGCGACCGGAAGTATCTCCCCTACCAGAACCAATACCTCTTCCTATTCGCTGCACTTTTTTTCGAGGGCGAGACGTATCTTTCAATTGAAATAAATTAATCATGAGATCTCCTCTCCCGCTGCTCTAGATACTTGCTGCGATTGCGAAGTTGCCGAAGTGCTTTGAATGTTGCTTTTACTAAATTCAATGGATTATTGGAACCAAGGCTTTTCGCAATGACGTCTTTTACTCCTCCGAGCTCGAGAACAGACCGCACCTTTGAACCTGCCACAATTCCTGTTCCGGCCCCTGCGGGTTTCAGCAAGACAACCGCTCCATCCCATTCCATGCAAACATCATGCGGGATTGTGGTATTTTCCATCTCAATAGTATAAATATTTTTCCGCGCAGATTCGGATCCCTTTCGAATTGCATCAGATACTTCATTTGCTTTCGCATAACCATAGCCCACATGTCCTTGGCCATCGCCGACCAGAATCAAAGCGGAAAAACTAAACTTTCTTCCCCCTTTGACAACTTTTGCGCAACGATTGATATATAGAACTTTTTCCTCGAATTCAGTGCCAAAGGCTTCCTGGCGTTTTTTCTCAAGGTTTTTTGCCATTTTTATTCCTTAGAATTGTAACCCTGCTTCACGGGCGCTTGTTGCCAGTTCAGCTACGATACCATGATATTTGTAACGACCTCGATCGAATAGAACCGCACTGATACCAAATGATTTGGCAAGTTCCGCGATCTGTTTTCCAACATTGCGGGCAGATTCCTTGGATTTACGCCCTTTCTGTCCTTTGGATTGTGTGCCTATTCCTCCCAATGTTACACCTTTATCATCATTGATCAATTGAGCATATAGATGCATATTGGTTTTTGATACTGAAAGCCTGGGTCTCTCCGCTGTACCACGAAGAGCATTTCGGACTCTTTGTACCCGCTTTGCTCGTGCATTTGCACGTCTAATTTTTGAATTATCCATAAATCACTTAAGGTGCTGATTTTCCTTTAGCCGCTTTTCCTGCTTTTTTGCGGACGTATTCATTTTCATAACGTATCCCTTTTCCTTTGTACGGCTCGGGCGGTTTCATACTGCGGACAGTTGCTGCAAATTGTCCAATTTCTCTCTTATCATTCCCTTTTATAATGACAAGAGTACCTTTCTCAATTGTGACTTGAATAGATTTCGGTATTTTTATCGTTGTAGGATGAGAATTGCCGATGCTTAGATCAAGCACATCGCCTTGCGCATTGGCTCGATATCCTACGCCAATCATTACCAGGCGAATTTCAAAACCTGCGTGAACACCTTGGATATGGTTCTTTAACAACGAACGAAACAGTCCATGCAAAGCACTATTAGGCATTATCGCTTCGTCTCGCTCAACGAGAACAGTTTGTCCATCAATTTTTATACTTAAACCCAAAGGCAGCTGCAAGGTCAGCACTCCTCTTGGTCCATGCACATTTACAGTTTGATCCTTGCTCGATTTGACTTCTACGCCTTTTGGCACTACTATCGCTGACTTTCCAAGCCTTGACATATCCCTATCCTTTTACCATACCGTACAGAGAAGTTCGCCACCCACTTTGAGATTGCGGGCTGTTTCGCCATCCATAATTCCTTTGGAAGTCGAAATAATACATACTCCCATGCCGTTAAAAACACGTGGGATGGCCTTGTAGCCTACATACCGTCGAATTCCTGATGTCGAAATTCTTTTCAGATCATGAATCACAGAAAAGCGATCTTTTGTGTAACGTAAAAAAACTCGAACTTTGAACTGATCTTCATTGACTAGAAAATTCTCTATAAATCCATGATTTCTCAGCAAGTCTAAAATTTTTACTTTGTTTTTGCTAAAACTGAGATCAACATATCTATGTTTTGCAGTTTTTGCGTTGCGAATCTTAGTTAAAAGCTCAGCAATAGGGTCGTTGAATGACATAATTTATTTCTCTCCTACTTAAACGGAAACCCAAGCAAAGTGAGCAATTCGACGCACTCCTCATCATGACTGGCTGATGTCACAATAGTTACGTTCATACCTTGCGTCCTTTTCACTTTATCCAAATTGATTTCAGGAAAAATTTGTTGATCAACCAGTCCAAAGTTGAAATTGCCTCTTCCATCGCATTTTTTGCTAAATCCACGAAAATCTCGAATCCTGGGAGCCACAATATTGCAAAAGCGATCCAGAAAATCATACATCCGCTTTCCCCTCATTGTTACCATAAGACCGACCGGCTGATCTTCTCGCAGCTTAAAATTCGATATCGCTTTTTTCGCTCGCGTAACTATTGGTTTTTGCCCAGATAACATGGTAAGCTCTTCACTATGCTCTTGTAGGGCGTTCTTATCTTTCAACGCCTCGCCTAGCCCCATGCTAATGATAATTTTTTTCAGCGACGGAAATGACATCACATTTCTTTGCGGATGCCGACTTTTTAATTGTGGAAGAATTTCTTCCTGAAATTTTTTATACAATCTTGACATGGTTTCCCTATCTCTTATGTGGATTTTTCACATCGCGATATATCAATTCCTGATTCTCTGCTTGATAAACGAGTTCACGGTGTCCGCTTTTTTTATCCTGCCGAATTTTAAGCTTCAAAATAGCGCCTTCCTGATCGCAGAGGGCAACATTCGAGACATGAATGGGCATTTCCATTTCCACAATCCGCGCACCCTGGCTTTGCTCGGTTCTTTTCAAATGTTTTTTACGAATATTGACTCCCTGGACAAGAACGCGATCATCGGAGCGTCCCAACACTTCACCTGTCATTCCCTTATCGTTTCCAGCAAGAACTTTTACCTTGTCCCCTTTTCGAATTCGTTTATTCATCATTAAATTACCTCTGGTGCTAAAGAACTGATCTTGATGAACCCTTCATCTCTAACTTCTCGCGCAATAGGTCCAAAAATACGAGTGCCGCGAGGATTATTTTTATCATCAATAATGACGCAGCTATTGTCATAAAACTTCAAAAACGAACCATCGGATCTTCGAATACATCCTTTTGTTCTAACAATGACTGCTTTTACAACTTCGCCTTTTTTTACTGCTCCTTTAGGGTCCGCTTCCTGAATGGAACACACAATAATATCTCCAACATATGCATATCGTCTGCGGGAACCTCCTAAAACCTTAAAGCATTTTACTTTTTTAGCTCCAGAGTTGTCGGCCACTTCCAAGTCAGTTTCTTGCTGAATCATATTTCATTCCTATATTGTCTCTACAACGCGCCATCTCTTCAATTTAGAAAGGGGCCGCGTTTCTGCAATGCGAACCTTCTGGCCGATTTCAAGAGCATCCGTTTCGTCATGTGCAAAATATTTTTTTGTGCGCACAAACACTTTTTGATAACGGGGATGGCGCATTTTGATACTCACTTCAACCGCAACTGTTTTATCCATTTTATTAGATACAACAATGCCTACATTTTCCTTTCGTTTCCCTCGAAGCTTTTTATTGATTGCCATTTTTAGGCCTCCTTTGCATTTTCTTGAGACCGCTGTTTCAGGGTCAACAAAGTTAACACTCTGGCTTTTTCTTTTCTCATGTGCTTCAAACGATGAGGTTGTTCAATCTTCCGATTCCATGCCAGCTCGTTTCTGAGCGCAAACATATCTTGGTCCAATTTGATAACTGCTTCTTGCAATGATTGAATGGAACTTTCCTTCAACTCACTTTTGTTCTTATTTTTTGCCATCCTCATACCTTTTCAATTCGATCCACAAATTTTGTTCGTATGGGAAGCTTTGCCGCTGCCAACCTAAGCGCATTTTGCGCTTCTTCCCGAGTCACACCACCCACTTCAAATAATACTCTGCCCGGGCGAACAGGAGCTACATAGTGATCGGGCGTCCCCTTTCCTTTTCCCATTCGAGTTTCAGCCGGTTTTTTAGAAACAGGCTTATCAGGAAAAATACGAATCCAAACCTGTCCTTTACGGCTAAATGTACGACTGATCGTAACTCGGCATGCCTCGATTTGTTGAGCTGTAATCCAACATCTATCTAATGCCTGCATTCCAAATTCACCAAATTCAACAAAATTTCCCGCTTTGGAAAGACCTGTCATCTGCCCTTTTTGTTGTTTTCGAAATTTTGTTTTTTTGGGACTCAATGCCATACTATCCTCCTACCGCAGTTTTAATTGGTAAAAGGACATCTTCGCCCCGATTGACCCACACTTTTACACCAATAGATCCATAAGTGGTCTCCGCTCGCCCATAAGCAAAATCCACATCAGCGCGCAATGTATGCAACGGAATCCGACCTTCTTTATACCATTCCACCCGAGCGATTTCCGCACCGCCAATCCTTCCTGAAATTTGAACTTTAATCCCGGCCGCACCCGCATCCATTGAGGTCTGCATCGTTTTTTTTAAGACACGGCGAAATGGAATTCTTCTTTCCAACTGTTTGGCAATATTGTCCGCGACCAATTTGGCATCCAGATCAGGGCGCTTGATTTCTTCAATTTCAATCCACACCTCTTTTCCCGTAAGATTTCTCAATTCATTTTTCAGAACATCGATTTCAGCACCTTTTTTACCAATGACCAATCCCGGTCTCGCCGTAATGATCGTCACCTCGATTTTTCCACTCATCCGCTTGATCTGAAAACGGGAAGCTCCCTGACAGGCGCTTTTTGAAAGCAGGTATTGGCGTATTTTTCGATCTTCACCGATCAAACCGCCAAATTCCTGCTTATTTGCAAACCAATTTGATAACCAACGCTTACGGCGTACAAGTCGAAATCCAATCGGTGATACTTTTTGTCCCATGTCTCCTCTAATTCTCTTTGGATACAATGATTGTAAAATGGCTCGTCCTTTTATTCACGGGAACAGACGATCCGCGACTGCGCGCTTTTGCACGTCTCAAAATCGGACCCGGATCAACGCGCACTTCAAAAATTTTCAATTCTCCTCTGCGCGCATCCAACTGCGTTTCCGCATTCGCTACTGCGCTATCAAGCGTCTTTTTTAAGAGACGCCCTCCTCTTAATGAAGAATACTCGAGCTGGAGCGAGGCTTTTTCAACGCTCAATCCCCGGATTAAATCAGCAGCATACCTCGCCTTTCTGGGAGAGATCCGCACGTATTTTGTCACTGCCTTTGCCATTTGCCTCATTCTGCCCTCTGCCTATGATTGAGAAGCTGCAGAAGCTGCAGCTGTTTTTTTCGGATGCCCTTTAAATTGCCGCGTCGGAGAAAACTCACCCAGCCGATGACCTACCATGTTTTCTGAAACGTATACGGTAATAAATTTCTTTCCGTTGTGGACATCAAATGTCTGTCCCACCATATCCGGTAAAATCATTGACCGGCGAGACCATGTTTTAATAACTTTTTTTGCCCCTTCTTTTTGGTTTTTTAAAACCTTCACCATCAAGTGGTGATCAACGAAAGGGCCTTTTTTCAGCGATCTTCCCATATTTCTATCTTCGCTCCTTTACAATCCATTTTCGCGATTTTTTTGGCGAACGAGTCCTATATCCTTTTGCGAATTGACCCCATGGGGATTGAGGATGATTTCCTTTGCCGCGCCCTTCTCCGCCACCATGCGGATGATCTACAGGATTCATATGAACGCCTCGTACTGTCGGACGAATTCCCATCCAGCGAGAGCGACCTGCTTTGCCAAGAACACGCAAATTATGTTCCGAATTAGAGACCGCGCCGAACGTTGCACGGCAATTTTCATGAATTAATCTCACTTCCCCGGATGGCATCCGAACCGTTGCATAACCATTGCTGCGTGCTACTAATTGGGCTGAAAGACCGGCGGATCGAACAAACTTCGCGCCCCTTCCCGGATACAACTCCACATTATGGATAACCGAACCGATGGGCATGAATTTTAACTTCATACACGATCCGATTTGAAATGGAGGCTCGTCGCTTGTGGATATTATGTCTCCCACTTTAATCCCTTGCGGGGCTATAATATAGCGTTTTTCACCATCCCGGTAATAAAGAAGCGCGATCAACGCGGAGCGATTCGGATCATATTCTATGGAAGCTACTTTAGCAGGGATATTTTCTTTGTCTCGCTTAAAATCAATGATGCGAAACATTTTTTTATGCCCCCCGCCAATATGACGAACCGTTATATGGCCATGATGGTTACGGCCACTATTTCTTCTCTTGGGTTGAAGCAAAGCTTTGGGAACCGGCTTATCCGAGGGATTGAGTTCTTGGTGAACCGGAAGAACAAGCTTTCTTTGTCCCGGAGTCCTTGGTCGAAATGTTTTTGGCATAGTCGTATTCCTTAAACTGTCTCATCAATTGAACACCCTTCTCGAAGGGTAACGATTGCTTTTCTCTGCCCCGCGGTTTTACCAAGAAATCCTCTGACGCGACGGGGTTTAGGATGAATGTTGACGGTATTGACCGCGATTACTTTTATCTTTTTATCGGCATAAATCTGCTCGACAGCCCATGCAATCTGAGTTTTATTCGCCTTTGGATGCACATTGAACACCACCTTTGGCGACGTACATTTTTTCAAGGACCGATTGCTATCTGCGCGGTGCAAATTTTCAAGAACTCGACTTTTCTCCGTAATGCGACGAGACTTGATAATATCATAGGGATTCTTCATTGGACACCTCCCAAAATAGCGAGGAACCGTTCCAACGCCGAGTCTAAAATTATAAGATGTTGGCTTCGAGCAAGAATATATCCATTGATCTGGGAAACAGACGCGTATTCTTTTTTTGGAATATTACGAAGGCTCTTTACCAAATTGATATGGCTTTGTACAGCCATATCTCTGTCAGGTTCCGCGGATCTCGAAGACTCTCCCAACACTACAATTCTTTGAAGGCCGATCTCGATTTTATTAAAAAACGCAATGAATTTTTTGGTTTTGGGCGTATCCAATATTTCTGGCTCAAGCACATGAATACGCCCATTTTTCATTTTATCAGCAATGAGCGCAGCGATTGCCGAGCGGCGCTCTTTTTTATTAATCCGGACGTGGACATCAAATTTTGGGCGAGGACCGAATACAATTCCCCCTCCTTTATATTGAGGAGCTGCCAAATCACCCTGACGAGACCGACCACCCCCTTTCTGCGCATGAGGCTTTTTACCGGTCCGATTGATTTCTGCGCGTGTTTTCGTACTTGCTGACCATTGGCGCGCATTATTTCGAATCGCGACAAGATAATCTTTAACAGATTGAGGATGGGCCTTGACCTCTAGAAGAGCATCGCTTACCTCGATCATCCCAGTCTCTTTGCCAGTAAGATCGTATTTTTTCAGTGTCGCCATAAACTTACTTTCCCTTCTTCTTTTTCTTGATCGACGCACGAATGAAAACCGTACCACTGCGAGCCCCGGGAACCGCCCCTTCAACCAAAAGAAGATTTCCTTTAATAGCCACAACCCGTAAGTTTTGCACTGTCTGGCGATCCCCCCCCATTCGGGAGGCGCGCTTCCCATTGGGGAAGCAGCGACCGGGAGTCGATCGCATCCCCGTCGATCCCATATGCCTATGAAAGCCGGAGCCATGAGCCGCAGGGCCGCCGTCCATATTATAAAGTTTCATGACACCCTGATACCCTTTTCCTTTGGTCGCTCCCTCGACATCGACGTAAGAAACATTTGAAAAAAGAGTCACATCAATTTTCTGACCTATTTGAAACGCATCTACATCATCGATTCTCGATTCATGTATTACACGGCATGGCGCCACCTGGGCTTTCGCATACTGCCCTTTTAAGGGTTTAGAGAGCCTTCCGGCCTTCGACGCGGAAAGAGGCTGGCCTGCGAGCTGCACGCTATTATAGCCATGCGTCTCTTTGCGCTTGATCTGAAGCACCGTATTTTCTTCGGCCAATATGACCGTGCAAACCACCAGTTTCCCTTTTTGATCGAAGACCTGAGCCATTCCTTTTTTTTGGCCTATCAATGTCAGCGGCATAAGTTTTTCCTATTTCTTTGATACCTTCCCAAGCGTGCTGCACGAGAAAACGAAAATATTATCAAATAAGCGTATTTCGCTCAATTTTTTAATGTTTCCGCTCATTTTCCGGGTTTACCCGGCGACCGCGCTTAACCCTTGACTTGGAAGTCTCGGGTGGCATACGAGAGTGAGGAATCGTTCGTTGGAACGATGAGTTTAATGCTGGCTCAAGATCATATGCAAGATTGGTTTTTTTATCAATCTCTTCTTCTTTTTGCTCTGGTATGGTGACAGTTTCTCCGTTTGCCAATTGCCTTCGGCTCTTTAAAAATTGTAAATCGGCATTGTTTGAAAATTCTATTTTATGTTTTAGATCGCAAATTCGCGAGCCCACCGGCAATTTCAGCTCCTTACGATGAAGCACTGCCCCCTCCACAAAAACTGAAATTTCTAATAAGGGGAGAATGGCTATCTCTGTCTCTTTCACAATGGGATTATCCAGCTTCAGAGATTCCAAATCAGCAAATCTCTTGGGACGGCTTTTCTTGATGACATCTCCCAAGCGAGTTCCAACAGTCGTCGGAAACACGCCAGGATTTACCACCTCTCCCGTAATCTTCACATCGACGATTTTGGCAATACAATTAGATAGATCGATTTTTTTTCGATGGCTATGAAAAGTCGAAATGGCAGAGAGGGCGAAGAGAAGCAATAAAAAACTGATCGAAAAGATCCATTCAGATTTTTGAATCATTTTGGGTATATAAGAGACTGTCTACGAACTTCGGTTTCGTCGAATTTTTGGATTATTTTGGCCACTTTTTGGTTCTTTTTGCGGGGGTTGTATCAAACTTCGTATACAACCCCCGCAAAAAGAACCAAAAATCGGCCAAAATAATCCCCAAAATCGACGAAGCCTGGGTTTTAAGACAGCTTCTAACCTCTTTCATCACGAAAGAGGTCTTTTATTAGAAGCTGAGCTGTCACATTTTAGACAGCGAGATATGTTACGTTCTTATTAGCCAGGAATTCAAGTGGTTTAAATGGCATTGTTTCACTGTAAAGTTTTCTTGAAACGCCAAAAACTGTCGATGCAAGCGAAAGAGCCGCTAAAGCAATACCCGGGACGACTGCCACGCCTGTTGCCAACAATAATATCCCAAAAAATCCCGAAACACATGAAACTATATCCTTGGCCATCGATAAAAGGTTGTAATACTTTGTTTGATTCACAGTATCTTTGATTGCATGGGTTGCACCTGTAAGATCGATGGAGCTGGCGCGTGCATAATTTTCTGCATTGATTTTTAAACTCACAAGGTCATTGGAAAAGGTGGATACACTCCCAACGTTTATACAAGTCGCGCATAATTTATCCGTATTTAAAAAAAGGCTGGCCACATTTGACATGCTGTATGCGTACATTGCAATTGCATCGCTCACTTCACGAAATGCTGTCTCCACTTTGAATTGAATTTGCTGCGGAAGCAGTGTGTTGCTTTGCAGGGCAGCTTGAGCGTCTTGAACAGCGCTAATGACCCCAGGAGTCATTTCAATTGTGCGGGGAATCGTGGCAAGCCAATTCCAGGCCATTCGTGATTGTTGTGCACAAACGTCCAAAGGCTTCAGGCGAGGAAGCCCCATCTCTTGCCGAGCCAGATTCACAAATTTTGGCACTCTTTCCGACAGCTGTCCAACACGAAACAAACCTTCGGCCGATCGAAGATAGCGCAAAGCGGCTTCCCCTAAACTATGGTAAGCCCGACTTTTCCCGGACAGTTCGATTTTCCAATCATGATTTTCTACCAATGTCACTTTTTTTCTTCCAAACGATTGAACTTCAGGTTCATACGAAAACCCCCGGAAGCGATGATTTGTGTGGAATTGTACAGTTGATGCCATGATTCCCCCTTTTGTTTATTAAGGCACTGCAAATATTAGGATAATGATTGATTTATGTAAAGTTTGTATTTTTTTTTAATTTCCCGCCATTTTTTCACCATTTGGACGGCAAGCGGAGCCGCCTCTTTCCCCGCATCCCCAAAACGAAGGAACACGATGACTACCAACTCCGGATGATCGTAACGAATTTTTGAAGGTAAAAACGCAATGGTTCCAAACCACGTGTGTTTCACTATGTGCGCCTTGCCCGAAGGATTCACATCCGGACGGTACAGGATTTCCGCCGAGCTTGTTTTTCCAATGACCTGGTGGCGAAAAGCAAGATGCTCGGCAAGCAATTCGCGACTTGAACGGAGCAAACGGATGATTTCAGGCCGCGCAGTCCCTTTTGGACTCCACATGACCCGATCCATCCCCTCAAATAGCTGAGATCGGATCGAAGCCGAAAAAGGAATCGTCCGGATCACAACGCTTGGCAACACACCGGTTTCTTCTACAGGGCGCTTTGTTTCAACGCCCGTAAAAAGAGAAAAAGGGATACCGAGTGTTTTGAGTTCTTTTTCTACAAACCCATTTTTCACATCGAAAGCTGAAAGCATTTTTCGATCGGGAGAAAGGCCGGAAAAGCGGATGGCGATTTTTGGCTTTTTTACTTTTCCTCCATCGGCAAGCGCACTGAGCATAATACCCGTTTGCAAAGGTGTACTAAGAAGGGTGTGCTGCCCAAATGCAAATGAATAAAGACTTGTCCGGTTCGTCTTCAAATCATTGGGAAGAAGCCCCGCGTTTTCTCCTGGCAAATCAAGCCCTGTTTTTGTGCCATATCCTAATTGTAAAGCCGCTTTTTTGAGATCTTCAGGATCGGATAGATAATCTCCCGCGAGAATCGAAAAATAAGGGTTGCTCGTCTGTTCTAAAGCTCCTGCGATGTCGATTCGCCCAATTTGCAAAATGCTGCTTCGAGGCAATCGACCCCCTTTATACATCCGAGGATAAAAAGTATCGTTTGCCGCATAAGCCACGATTTTGCGATCTTTTGATGCATCATCAATGATCCATGGACAGTGCCCCTGCCTTAATCCTTCGTAAGCAGTAACAAGCTTAAAAAGAGATCCTTGCGGAGCGCTTGTTTGAAACGCATAAGAGCGAAGATAGCCAAACCCCTCTTTTGGATAAAAAGAGGCTGCCAGATCTTTTTCGGTGCGGATTTTTTGAAATGGACCTAAAAGAGGTCTATCGAGCTCCTGAAAAGAGCGGAATGTGTGAAAAAATTCTTCCGCAAGATCGATCGAGAGATCTTTAACCGCGGCAAGAAGTTTTGGCTCGTTTGCGATTTTTTCTCTTAAAATTTGCCATTTTTTTGCACTCCACCATTCAGAGAATAGCTCCTTTGCCTTTTGATCCAGATAATCAAGATAAGGCCGCGCATATCTTTTTCTCTCTTTTTCCTCTCTTCTTTTTTCTTCTAAAAATGTTTTTTGATGCATTTGGCGCCAAATGCAGAATTCCTGGGCCTTAAAGCGGGCGAATTCCTCTTCTTTCACTTTGGCTTGCAGCTTTAAAAATAGGGCGCTTAACTCTCGGTAAGT
Organism: Chlamydiales bacterium; assembly: GCA_035480615.1. Classification (GTDB taxonomy): domain Bacteria; phylum Chlamydiota; class Chlamydiia; order Chlamydiales; family SM23-39; genus CAIPFQ01. The sequence continues at coordinate 50,431 of DATIHO010000068.1, forward strand.
CTTCAGTTTCATTGAACCTATTTTGGCAATCAATGCATCACTGAAACGGGTGCTGTCGATGCAAACGCGGCAAAGATCGATGGCAAATAGTTTATCTGAGTGTGCAGGAATTGCCTCAAGAAAGGCCTCCAGGCGTTTAACAGATTGCGCTCCTTCTGCGTCGATCCCCTTTGGCTGCGATCCAAACAGCTCTTTCAGAACGCGAAGAGGATCGGAAATTTTTGAAAAATATCGCACTGTTTCAAAATCTTCCTGCACCTGAATAGCATTTTTGATGCAATCGCATTTTTGAAAAAAAGAGCGCAAAGGCCCTTCTTTGGGCAAGGTGAAATCAAGATACTCTTCCCAACCAACAGCGAGTTCCTCTTCGCGCAACTCTTTATCGAATCGTTCCCTGACAAGCGCTGCGACGCCATCCCAAATGGCACCTAGATATGTCTCGCTTTCCAACCAGCGGCTCAGCTGAAGACTGGAAGAGGGACGGATGAAATCATTGGGATTGAAGCGGGGCAAACTCGCAAGGGCGAGCACTTCTCCATTATTTGGGTCGATCGCGACAATGGCCCCTCCTTTAATCCAAGGTTGTCTCAGTGGTTTTCGCTTTTTATCAATCGGATCGACCCAATAACTTCTTCCATCGCGCACCTTTTCATTGGCGATTAAGAGCTCTTCAGCAAATTGTTGCAGTTCCGCGGAAATGGAAAGGACCACCTGATTGCCGGGAACCGGCGGCTTACTTCCGGCTCTTTCTCGGACAGAACGTCCCTTTTGATCTACTTCAAATATTTTTTTCCCATAAAACCCACGCAATTGTTCCTCAAATTGGGCTTCGATCCCGCTATTTCCGACAAAGTCGCTCAGAGTATATGCTTTTTCCTTTAGCTCCCTAAGCCTGATGCAGGCCGCTTCGAATGTCCCACATCCCTTGGGAAGAGAGCTGGCCATTCCCTGTTCATAGGCAAGGACGGATTCTTGCAAAATCGACAACTCCTCCGCAATGCGGTCGTATTTTTGTTGGCTGATTACGCCCATTGTGCCGAGAATGTGACAGGCTGTCTTATTCATTGGATAGAATCGCTCGGAACCAATTTCGGCATGCAAACCAGGCCAATCTTTTTCAAGTCCCTTGAGTCGATAATATTGTTTTTCCGTGAGTTTCGCTCGAAGCAGATAAGGGGCATGGGGAAAGAGAGATGCTTTTGAGAGAATCAGATCTTCGATCCGCCCCGGGGATTCTTCCAAAATAGCTCCTAACATTTGGGAAAAAGATTTGATGTACTCTTTCCTTGGGAAAACCCGGACGCGTTTGCCGTCTGGGCCGCCCTTATATTGCGATGAAGGAATTTGGGAAATCTGACCGTAATAGATTACAGCGTTATAACAAATCCGGTTGATGGCAAGAGGAATGCCGAAACGATCGCAAACCGTCCCTCGATTGGCCCGCTGAAGGATTGTCCGCGACTGAGGTTTTTGCGCCTCGATCAATTTGACCTCTTTTTGGATAACTGCCAAATGAAAAGAGCGAAAACAGATCGCGAGACAGGCAGCAAAAATAATAGCTAAAATTTGATTCATCCGATTCGAATGCATGGCGCAATTAGATACTAAATTATATAAAATTACCACTTCCTGCCTCAGAGACTGTTGACGGATTTCGGCTTCGTCGATTTTGGGGATTATTTTGACCGATTTTCGGGATTATTTTGGCCGATTTTCGATCAAAA
>DATIHO010000069.1:0-18222 GCA_035480615.1 Chlamydiales bacterium
GCGCAGCTTGCAGCCGGCAACATGATGCGGGGAAAGTAGACTTTGGAAATGAGTGAAGTTTGAGTGATGATGCTGTGGCTAGCTCGTAGAACTGATTGAGAGAAGACGAACCACGGAAGCATACCCGCAAGCGAAAAGAGAATATAGGGAACTCCGTCGCTTGGAACCTTTGCTATGCGGCCAAAAATCAGAGTGAAGATAAAACAGGTGAGAAGAGGTTGCAGGAGCACCCAAAATACTCCCAAAAAAGTCTGTTTATAGCGCAGCTGAATATCCCGCTGTGTCAAAATAACGAAAAGATCGAAGAATTCGATCCATTCGCGAACCTGCAAAGATACCCAACCAGATTGAGGTTTTATAACGGTGTGCTTCAACATAGCAAGGGATCATAAGAAGAAAAGTCCTTGTTTGGAAGAGAATTTTAATCGCTGGCCAAAAATAGCTTTTCCTGAGAAAATTTTAAAAATTTAGGTGTTGATCATGCAGTACTTGCGAACGATATTGAAGTTTAACGTGAAAAGAAGAAATCCGTTTAGCAAGCCAAAAATTCCGATCTATCTGCAACTATATCGACTGGCCAATTTGCCATGGAAACGGTACTTGAGAATCCTCATTGGACTGCCTCTGGGTCAAGTATGGAAACCGATATTCCGTTTAGGTAGAGCCTCTCGCGGCTCGTTCGTCTATGACAATCGAACCGTCTTTTTCCGCGCTGGCAATACCCAATTTGCGTCGGTCTATTTCGATATGTTTCGCGATGGTTTTGAGGCAGAGGTCGCGACTGTCATCGATTTGTTGACGAATGATAACAGCGTCTTTTTCGATATAGGAGCAAATTGGGGTCACCACTCCCTCTATCTCGCCAGCAAACCCGGTTTCAAGGGGAAAATCGTTGCTTTTGAACCGGTTCCTGATACATTTGAAGATTTGGTCTCCGTTGTCGATCAGACAGCGCTTCATTCAGTGATTCAGTGCAAACAAATCGCCCTATCTGACAAGTCAGGAACCCTCAACATGAGTTTTCCCGATGCTATTTCGAGCGGGATGGCTAGACTCGACCCGAACGGTAAGGGACCTCTCGTACAAATGGACGCTTTAGATCATCTAAAACTCGGGGTTGACCCAGACGTCATTAAACTCGATGCGGAGGGAGAAGAGGCCAATATTCTCCGCGGCGCCTCGCAGTTGATTCGCCGTTGTAAACCCATGATTATTTTTGAGAGTTTCCGCGAAGTAGACAATGCGTCTGCCGCTCTCGAGCGCTTTCGCCTCCTCGCCGATCTGGGTTACACCTTTTTCCAAACTGTTTTCGTTCGCAATGAAAACGGCAATGAGTATGCCATTCAAATTGTCTGGGAAGATGCTCTGAGCAGCTCACCCAACCAGACTTTTGGCCTATATGAATTCGACTGGGAGGAGCGTTTTCTCTTCGGCGGGTCCAACTTCCTCGCCTGCCACAAAGATCGGATCCCTGAGCTGATGAACCTAGCTTCTAAGCCTTGTGCACGTAACCGAGCGGCTGCAAGCTAATTTCCTCGATATTCCCCATCACCCAGTCGAGCGTCTGTTGCAATCCCTCGTTAAGGGGTATAAGAGGTTTCCAGCCCAATCCTCGCGCCTTGGTAGAATCGATGGTATAGGCCTTGTCCTGTCCCAGTCTCTCTTCGACGATTTGAGTCGCTTTTTCAAAGGGTTGCGCCATTTTATCGCAAATGATTTTCACGACACTTCTGACTGCAATGCCTTCATCCGGCGAAAGGTGGTAGATTTGCCCAACCTGCCCTTTTTCCATGATGGCTAACTCTCCGCGAGATACGTCGCGAATGTGAATGTACGATTTGACGGCCTGACCACCGCCATGGAGCTCAATCTTCTTCCCTTTGTTGACGTAGATCATGGAGCGGGGGATGATTTTGAACAGCTGTTGGTGGGCGCCATACACATTCGTCGCTCGAACCATCAAGAGGGGGAAGTTAAAATTCTTATAAAACGTAAACAAGGAGAGATCTCCCGCTGCCTTTGATGCGGCATACGGAGTCGTTGGGTTGAGAGGCGCCTCCTCCGAGATTCTCCCTTCGCAAGTGCCATACACCTCGGGCGAAGAGATGTGGACGTAGCGCTTGAGGAACTTCTTCCCTTTCAACATATTGGCAAGCATCGTCAGGGAGACCGCGTTCGTCTGGAACCAGTGGTGGGGATTTTCCCAACTGGGGGCCACTTCGCTCTGAGCGGCAAAATTCGCGATGTACTCGGGTTGTTCCCGATCGAGAATTTGTTCCAGAGCTTTTAGATCCTTATTCAGATCGATCTGATAAAACTGAAAATTCTTCGATTTTCGGGCGAGATAGGGGAGGAAAAGAGGCCCTTTTTCAGGAGACCTGCTGACTCCTATGACCCGATACTTGCCCTCTTCAAGGAGTAGGTCGACAAAATCGCTCCCCGAGAAGGAATTGCTACCGATAACCATCACATTCTTCATGACTTAGCTCCAAATGTAAAGCGGCTTTACATTGCTTATTTTAACAGTCGAATAAGGAACTTACAGAGAGCCGCTTTCTTGATCGACTCCTGATTTCCAATCATTTGTACACTCATCGCCGCTGCCACTGACCCAACAAATCCAGCGAGTATGGGAGGGTATTTTTTTGCCATACACAAAGAAGATAGGGAGAGATAGCTATCTCCTGCCCCAATTCGGTCGATGCTGTTGGTCGCAAATGCGGGTAGGTGCAAAGAGGTTCCGTTAGACGAATAGCACATCACTCCGTTGACGCCGCGGGTAATAGATAGGTGATTGCACTCCATAATCTGGCAAATATCGGCGGCAATCCCCTCTAGAGAACTGGACTTGTCGTGGGCGGATAGTCGCAATTCCGGTTCGTTGAGGGAAATGTAATCGGCTCTCCGATAATTTGTAACGACATTATAACCCCGATTGCCCCCGTTCGTCTGCGTATTCAGAGCTAAAAATGAGTGAACATCGGAAATCGCGTCTCTGAGCTGTGGATTCGTAAAACCGTTGCCGAAATCGCAAGAGACAACGAGGTCGAACTCCCTCCCTCTCGCACGAAGAAAATCGACAATCGCATCGGTCTGATGGAAATTCAGTGGCTCTTCCTGCCCCGAATAGGTTTCAAAGAGTTTAGAAAGGGTTTTCCCGTCCTTCAAAACATATCTTTTTTTAATCAGAGTGGTCACTTCCTCCAAAAACGTGAATTCGGTCTTCACTTTCGGATCGAGACTCTGTCGGATGAAGTTCAGATAGGGGCATTTTCTCCCCAGCGCTGTTACGAGAGTCACGTTGCTGGCGAATTGAGCCACGTGATTGGCGACGATGAGAGATCCTCCCAGGAAAACTTCCTTATCCAGGCAGCGGGCCACCATATGGAGCCCCTTTCCCGATTGCCCCATCGGCTCGGTGTATTGGTACTCGTCGATGATCGCGTCCCCAATCACAAGGACGTTTAAATCGGCGAGGGACTCAATTTTTCTGATGATCTCATCCGAAGTGTACTCTTTTTTCAGCGCAGTGAGAAATCGGGTCATTTCCGGCGATGTATTTTCAAAATACCGATTCAAAAGAGAAGAGGAACTGAAAACGATGTCATCCGTATAGAAAATCTGGCCGCCAACTGCCTCAACGGCCCTCACCTCTTCGGCGATCTTTCCCGTGACATCATCTGCGTGGTTGCTGTACTCGCTTCCCTTCACGTAAAGAACAGGTCTGATCTTAGAAATGGCGGAAATGGCGTCTGGAGCGTCATTGAGAACCACGTAGTCGACGCTTACCAAAGCAGCGATCGATTCCAAGCGGAGAGATTCGGTAAAAACGGGCCTACCGGGTCCTTTGTTCACGAATCGATCGGGCGTAAGGCTGACAACCAGCTTGTCTCCCTGCTCTTTCGCAATTTTAAAGTGACGAATGTGGCCAGGGTGAAGAAGGTCAAAAACCCCATGGCACTGGACGATTTTCAGCCCGTTCAGGCGATCTTTTTCAAGCGATTCCGACAGTTCGGCGAATGATTTGATTTTACTTTGCACATCTAATGATTTGAGCATGTTTTGCATCCGGTGAAGCTTTTTTTATGCCACAGATCGATCACGGTATGTAAGAGGAAAAAATGGGCCACTTCCACAAGCCCGTAATCACATCGATCGATCCAGAAGTTCAGCTGGCCTGCACTGTTGAGCGGATTGTCCCTTAAAAACCCGCTTAGAGTGATCACCGGCACCCCTCTTCGGCGAGCAACGTCGACTGCTTTGAGGATGTTGGGAGATTTTCCCGAACTGCTGATGGCCACTAGAAGATCTTCCGGTTTCAACAACAGATCCAATGGATAGCTAAAAACATTTTCGTAGCCGATGTCATTGGAAAGACAAGTCATGATGTTTGAATCGTATAACGTCTGGGAACGGATCTTTAAGGCCTTCATGAGATCGTTGCTGAAATGGGACGCAATGCCAGCACTTCCTCCGTTTCCTATCACATAGACGATCCCTTTCGTTTCGGAAACCATTGCAAAAAATCGATCCAAAGCCTGATCCTCACTCAATGGTCCTGCTCCATTGCTGTAGGAACACGAGTCGATGGTGGAGGAGAGTTCTTCGAAGCGCTTTGAAAACATCCTTGTCCTATTTTTGCAGGTACTGGAACCAACTCTTGGTCGCCTGCTCAATGGTAGCCGGTTCCCAAAGAGGAGCATCGCGGAAATCATCGATTTTTTCTAGAATTTTGGCAACCCCTACTTCAAAAGAAACTTTCGGCTTCCAGTTGAGGTTCCTCCGGATTTTCGCTACGTCGGCAAACGTGCACTCGGGTTCGCCTGGCCGTTTAGGAATATAAGTCACTGGCCCACCTAGCAATTCAACCAGCCGATTCACGCTGTAGTGGCCTGAGCTGCCCACATTCATGAATTCATTGCACAAATTCGATTCAGCCGCAGTATAAAAGGCATCGGCGACATCTGCTACATAAGTGAAATCGCGGCTCTGCTTGCCATCTCCCACAACGGTAAAGGGCTTGCCCTTTAATTTCTGAGCCAAAAACACTCCAAAAACAGCTCCGTAAACCCCTGTTGTCCGAGAACGGGGGCCAAAGACGTTGAAAAGGCGCAGCGAGAGCACGGGCAATTTATACACTTGGCCCCAATGCAAAACAAGCTGTTCTCCCAAATTCTTTGTCAATGCATAGGGATATTGGGGATTGATGGGGGCTGTCTCAGGCGTCGGGTACTCTTTAGCGATTCCATAGCAAGACGATGAGGCGGCGTAGAGGAACCGCTTTACATGGGCCTCTTTGGCAGCCTCAAGCACGTTGAAAGTCCCGTCGACATTAGTCTCAAAGTAGTCGCGCGGCTTTTCAATGGAAGGGACAATGTCTGCCAGAGCTGCCAGATGGAACACCCAATCTACCCCCGCAAAATGGGGCCGAATGCCCTCTCGGTCCCGTATATCGGCCTGAACGAACTTAAATTGAGGATGTTTCTCTGCCTCGCGCAGATTCTTCATCCATCCGCCACATAAATTATCTAAAACAATAGCCTGGTGCCCTTTAGCAAGAAGTAAATCGACCAGATGACTTCCTATAAACCCCGCGCCGCCGGTAACTAGACATTTCATGAGACATTTCCTATTTCAAATTCACTGCTTTCATCGTCTTGATATTCACATACCGATCATCGTGCATCGCATTGGGCAGTTTTCCCGCTTCGAAGGCCACAACGAGATCCTCGACTGCATTTTCGATCGTGTATTTGGGTTTGAATCCGAGCTTCGCGGCGATCTTTTGCGATGAGACGTGATAAGAGCGGTTGTCATTGGAAGGTTCAACAATCAGCTCAACAGGCCGTTTTTTTCCTACAATCTCCTTCACCATCTTCCCGAGTTCCAAAACCGTGTGGTTGTGGTAGCCGATATTGAAGATCTCTCCTTGCACTTTTTCCTTCGGAGACTCCAAAACATGCAGATAGGCGCGAACCATATCCTCGATGTGGATATTGGGGCGCATCTGGTTGCCTCCCATCACCTTCACTTTGCCCGAGTGGTAAGCGAGGTTGGTCAAGATGTTCACTACAACGTCGAGCCGTTGGCGAGGTGCATAGCCGCATACCGTCGCTGGCCGCAGAACTGTGCAGACAAAATCATCCGACATGTACTTGAGAAGGATCTTCTCGCATTCCACCTTAAATCTCGAATAGTCGGTAAGAGGTTCCAGCGACATCTCTTCGGTGACATTTTTTTCAGACTTCACGCCATAGACGGAAGAGGAAGAGGCATAGATAAATCGCTCTATTTTATGCTTTTTCGCTAATTTGACCAGAGGTTCAAAGGAATCGAGATTGATCGACTTTCCAAGCTCTGGATTCAGCTCAAAACTGGGATCATTTGAGATGCAGGCCAAATGGATAAGGGCGTCACACCCTTTCAAAGCCTCTTCGACGCTCTTCATGTCCCGGACATCAGCCTTGATTTGCTTTAGCTTGGGATGGGATTCAAACACTTGATCTCCATAAAGATAGAGATCGAACACTACAACATCATATCCTTTTTCCATCAATGTTGGAACAAGCCTTGATCCAACGTATCCAGCTCCGCCTACGACTAAAATTCTCATTTCTTCCTCTTCGCAATTAACCGTTTGATATAGCGCATTCCAAGGAGTATAGCCGTAAATCGCAATATTTTTATCCCCGTTTTCTTTATCTGATTCACAGTTTTTATCACCGACAACACAGACGTCAAAACCCCTAAATCGTCTGCAGCTAAACGCTCCCTTTCGCTCCAGTTCACTGCATCATCTCCCTGAAATCGCAAATTTAAATGGAGAAACTGATCAATATGGGAAGGGAGTGCGTATCTGAATGAGAAATTGAGCAGGCCGCGAGGCTTCTTCTTCGCATCGTAATTCATCGAATTTTCCAAAAACAGCGTCTTACTCGTCAACTCCACGCAAGCGATCTCCTCCGAGTCTGTAACAGGGTGGATTTCCTCTGGACGAATCCCCAAAAATTCGATCAACCCCCCATCGTCAGGCATCAAAATAGCCGGCAATTTCCTCCGGATATTTCTCAAATCTATGGCCAACGGATGCAGATGGAAGAATTTAGCTAGCAAGCTATTTGTGCCAGCGCGCCAGTAAACAATGCTCGGCCATTGGCTGAAGATCTCCCCATGCCAAAATAGAATCTTTGCAACGTAGTGAAGATGCTTCACTCCCAACTCGACCAGCTTCCGATTAGGCAGCGTAAGTGCATAGGATTGAGGATTATAAAACGGCGCCAAATGGGGCAACACCGATTCGATTTCCGTTCTCGCTAGCTCGCCAACAAGCACAGCCTTTTTTCCCTCCGCAATCAGCGAGCAGCACTTGGTCAATCCCCCATCAGAGATCAAACTATCTGGATTCAAGAGCAGAATCACCTTTTTGCTTTCGATAGCCCGTTTGATCGCCACGGATTGGCAGTAGCCTTTCGCATGGTATTTATTATTAGGGGCCAATACCTTTTGGTCGATGAGAGGGACAATTTCACCGTCAATGAATTCTCTCAATTTTCGATAGTGGGGATGGGACGCAATTTGTTCTGCATCTTCTGGACGTGTGTAAATCGTCGACGATATGGCATAGCGGCGAGAAGCCAAAGGGATATTATTTTCCGACAGATAATTTGGCACAAGGTAGTCGAGAAATAACTTTGTATACTGCTCGCCCCAAACAATGGTCGCTATTTCAAACGGTATTGTCATGAGCCAAGTATAAAGCAGAGTTCAGCTGAAATGCGCAATTCATCGTTGTTATGGGTGGGTCCTCGATGAACCAAATTCATATCAAAAATGATGCACGATCCCTTAGAGAGCTCGATGGGAGACATGAAATTCTTCTCATTTTCTTTCAACCAAGCGCTGCTGATGGAGGGGCGGCGACCGTATTCTGTTTGCTCGACAACGGTGGGGATTTCCATTTGATGGGAATGGGGAATCACCTGGAGAGTCGCGTTGGGAGTGCATCCCTTGAGTGGGATCCAAATTTTGATGCAATCCTTCAGATAATTAAATGGGAACGGAATTTTCGGATCGTACCCCTCTTCAAATTCGAGGACCCAAAAACTAGCATCTCGATGGGGCCTGCCCGCATCGGGCTTCCCAGGCCTTACACAGCGCCAATAAATAGCTATGTCCTTAAGCGTCAATGACTTATTAACTTCACATTCCTGTGGATAGACCACGTTGACAGCGGATCGAGCCCGGTCGAATTCCACACGTATATTTTGATCTGCCCAGGCGTGGATTTTCTCGGCGAGTTCTTTGGGGAAGACCCGAAAGGCGCGCGTCATCTCTTTCGACCAAACGGAATCGGGGATCGTCTGTGCAATTTCTTCCAGGGAATTTGACTTGACAAACTCTGTACCCAGTTTGCGAATATGTTCTTCGATATGGGCAAGCATGAGATTGCGAATTTCTTGGGGGAACGCTTTAGTAGCAAATCCCTTCTCGTCGAATTCTCTCTTCAAGGGACTCATCTTTAAAACTACTGAACTATCCATATATTTACACTCCTAATCCGACCAAACATAGCAGATGAGTGTCTTTGCCATAAAGACGTTTTTCTATATACTCTGCGTCATGTTGAGCAAGAAATATCTAGTCACAGGTGGTACTGGATTTATCGGTGTCGCACTGGTGACGCGATTGGTCAAGGAGGGCTGCCGAGTCCGCGTTCTTGACAATGATCTTAGAGGCTCTGCTAGCCGTTTAGCGACAATTTCAGACAAAATTGAAATTTTCTCGGGAGACATCCGCAATTTGGCCGATGTTGAAAAAGCTTGTGAGGGGATCGATTGTGTCTTTCACTTGGCCTATCTCAATGGAACGGAGTTCTTCTATACGAAACCCGAGCTTGTTTTAGAAATTGCCGTCAAAGGAATGATGAATATCATAGATGCCTGCTTGAAACATGGCATCAAAGAACTTTTCCTTGCGTCCAGCTCAGAAGTCTATCAAACACCACCCAATGTCCCCACTGATGAAACCGTGGCCTTAAGCATCCCCAACCCTTTGAACCCACGCTATTCTTATGGGGGAGGGAAGATCATATGCGAGTTAATGGCGCTAAATTATGGCCGCAAGAACTTTTCTCGTGTGATCGTTTTCCGCCCACATAATGTTTATGGACCAGATATGGGTTTTGAGCATGTAATCCCTCAGTTTGCTCTAAGAATGAAGAAGTTATGCCGAGAAACTCCAGGGATAATCCCCTTTCCAATTGAAGGGAATGGGCTGGAAACAAGGTCTTTTGTCTATATCGATGATTTCATAGATGGTCTTATGATTTTGCTTGGGAAAGGAGAGCATCTCAATATTTATCATATTGGAACCCGCGATGAAGTCACGATTGCCGAAGTCGCCCAAACTGTCGCTTCTTGTTTCAATAAAGAGATTAGCCTGGTTCCAGGTCCTATCAAACCGGGCGGAACACTGCGCCGGTGTCCCGACATTTCAAAATTGGAAACTCTAGGTTATTCCCCAAAAACATCGCTTGCTGACGGAGTTGCCCTCACGGTCAAATGGTATGAGTCACAGCAAATCTAAATTGTTGATTATCCAGCTCTTCTTGTACTTCTGGGTGGGGGCGGTTTGCTGTTGTATCGATTTGGGGGTTTTTGCTTGTCTCTCCTGGCTTGAGTTATTGCCTCTAGTTCTGGCCTCTGCCCTCTCTTTTATTTTGGCCACACTGATTAACTATCTCCTGTCATTCAAGTTTGTCTTCGACGGGGGCAATCTTCCTCGCATCAACCAAATTGCAAGACTCTTTCTCGTGAGTCTCATCGGCCTTGCGATCAATTCTCTCTTCTTTTGGGCTCTCCTCGTTAATAGTGCAATGACGCCGGTTTTAGCAAAATTTATTGCCATAGGAGCGACTTTCTTCTGGAATTTTTGGGGGCGAAAAAAATTCGTCTATGCCTGACGGGACTGAATGTAACGCTGCGCTGTCTCCAACGAAGTAGGCATCGGGTAGAGAGCGTGTATCTTGGTGTTTGAGATATCGTATTGGTGGAGCGATTCCGCCTGAGTCTTGAATTGAAAAGGAACCATAGGCTGTAAGTCTCTCAACTTCACGCCGCCATGGCCCGTAATGTTAAAAATTTCTCGCTTCACTCCACTCTCAATTAGAAAAGCGACAATCCTCGCAATCGTTTGGGTGTCAACAAGAGAAATCTTTGAATCTAAGGACATAAAAACCGGATTTTGATTCAAAAGGTCAAAGATTGGACCCTTTTTTAACCCATTCCCAATGACTGTCCCTAATCGTAAAATCAGAGCATTGCGGGCATATTTTTCTACCAACCTCTCTGCTACCCACTTATGAAATCCGTAGGCATCCAATTTAAGGTAATCAATTGGAATATTTTCATGATTCAGTTCGGGATTTTGACGATGATTGTACACATCGATAGTTGACATATAGATATACATATCGGTTTTGAAATCAAATAGAGACCTCTGAACAGAGTCCACACTAGCTCCAAAATCCCATTTCGGATCTTGGTTTGCCTTAAAGCGGTAGGAATTGCCATTGCAATTGATCACCACTTTGGCAGACGAACCGATGTATTGGTCGTAATTCTTCGAGTGAAGGGATAAGCAATCTGCTCCCAAAAATCTAAGATACTCAACAACCGCAGAACCGACGAGTCCTGTCCCCCCTAGAATGATGTAATCAAACTGCATGGGCAACCTAATTGGCAACGGCCTGAGAACTAAACCGCTTTTGCCACCACTTTCTAGGTAGGCGAATCAGACGGCTATGGAAAAAAGCGAGTAAAAACCAAGGCAGATAAACAAATAGAGAACGGAAAACCTTAAAATTGGATTTCCCATGCTGCCGGTCGCGCCAAATGGTGGGGATATCCTTAATTCGTCCCCCCAAGCAATGCGCCTTCACTACAATTTCCAAAGTCACACTAAAACTCACAGTACTTTGGAGCTTCATATTTTTAACGAGCTTTGCTGAATACATTTTGAAACTATTCGTAGAATCGGAGGTGGGAATACCAATGATATACCGGAGTAAAAAATTAGCGATTTTTGGGATCCATATTTTAAACAATACCACATTTTGGATCACTTGGGAGCCTCCGCGACAGTACCTCGAGGGGCTAACGACGTCTACCCCCGCCGCCATAAGGCGCAGCATTTCAGGGATTTGCGTTACATCGTCGCAAAGATCGGCCATCAACACTAAAATATTGCTCCCCTGGGCCTGGTTAAAACCCGTGCGGATAGCCCCAGAAGGTCCTCTTGCGACATTATTTTTTATTAATCTCATGTTGGGGTACTGGCAGATCAATTTTTGTGCCACCGGCACAGTAGTATCTTCATCGAAGTCAAATACGATTAAAATCTCGCAAGAACAAGAAAGGTGTTCTTTCAGTTTCAACAATGTAGCAGATATGTTTCGATCTTCGTTATAAACGGGAATAACAATGGTCAGATCAATTGAAGATCCAATCATGGTACAATCCTAGGAAAAGGAATTGGCACAATAAACTTTCCCCCACGTCGAATATATTCACTATTCTTAAGAAAAAATTCTAAGTAGTTCCAGGTTAAGAGAAGTGCATATTCGGGCATTTCTTCCAAAAATCTCTCTTCGCTAACAATGGGGATATGGGAACCTGGAGTCAACAAACCCTGTTTTAATTCGTTTGTTTCTGCGATTTTGTTCACCAGATCGGGTTTAATATTAAAGTAATTGAGCAGCGTGTTGCCTTTCGCTGGAGCTCCATATCCCCCAATCCGCGAACCTGTCTCCTGCAATTCACGCATCAATTTCAGTACTTCTGATTTAATCTTATTGACCTGGTCAGCGTATCCTGTGTAGCGTTCCACATTCCCCACGCCCCATTTTGCTTCCATCTCAAGCATCTCTCTAACGGACGATAAAACAGCCCGAGGACCTTTGATTTTTTGGGCAAATACGCGGAGAGCAGGACCCGATGCCCCAAAAGGAACCCTCACCACATCAAAGACTTCCAGCCCATGCGAAGCCAAAAAGCGGACAACAGGAGTAAGACTTAAATAACAGAGATGCTCATGGTAAATTGTATCGAACAAAGTTTGATCAATTACATCGATTAAGTACGATGCCTCAATAATGAAAACACCATCATCGCTTAACAGCGGAGCAATACCATCGGTAAATCTGCTGATGTTATCGACATGAGGAAACACATTTGTCGCCGTGGCAATTTTGACTTTACCGCAATCTCGCACAATGGATTTAGCAATTTCAGGGGAAAAGAAGCCCTTAAAGACCCTAAATCCAGCTTTAGCAGCTATATCGGCGACTTTTGATGGCTCCACACCTACCTTAACCAGCTCGGAGGATGAGTAGCCGCTCAGTAAAATCCCATCATTGCATCCAATGTCGACAACGACATCTCCCTTTTTTAGCTCGAAACGCTCAGTGATTTGGGTCGCCAATTGAGCGTAATGATTCTTCAGTGCCTTTGAGCTCGATGCCAAATAGACATACTCATGGAAGATTTTCTCCGCGGAAACTACATCGAGCAACTGAACGAGAAAACAATTTTCACAGAGGTAGACGTCGAGAGGAAATTTTTCCTCCTCTGCAATCTTTGCGGCTGGGAGAAAACTATTTGAGGGAGGCTGGTCACCCAAGGACAAAAACTTGAATAATCGATCCGATTGGCAATAGCGACATGTAGTATTTTTATGAGCTGTCATTTTATTAAACTCACTGGTTTCAATGAGGTATTGATGAATCCCCAACAATCGATCACTTTTTTATCTGCAAAATCGACATCTCGGTACAAAGCATGTGGACATCCAATAAAAATCAATTCCGAAGTATCCAAGACTTTTTCGAGCGATGCAAACTGCGGATTGCGAATATATGGATCGGTGCATAAAACATGCGCGTTCTCGTACTGCAATAACCTCCACAATTTGTAAGCTAAAGATTCACGGTTATCATCATTGTTAGGTTTAAAAGTCATCCCCAAGATACCCACGCGCATCCCGGATAGATTGTGCTCTTGTTTCGCTTTATCGACCAAAAAATTAGGCAGAGTTTCATTGACAAGCATAGCTGCATTTCCCAGCGCAAAATTTTGTCTATTGAATGCGGCGAGCTGCATCGTATCCTTAAAAAGACAAGGTCCTGCAGCAAAACCGGCAGTGGGAAAATCTGCTGCTCTCGGATAGTTTCGTGTCATCGCCTCTCGAATCCGGTAAAAATCCATCCCCTTTTCTTGTGCCATCATGTAAAACTGATTGGCCACAGCAAAGCGGATGTAGCGCCATGTGTTTGTGAACAGTTTAGCTATCTCAGCTTCAATCATTTCTAGTTCAATCACTTCCCTTGCGATGGTAGAAAAAACTAGCCTTGCCACTTCGATCGAAGTTTCATTGACTCCAGAGATGATTTGAGGGAGCTCATGTAGCTCCTGAATCGCATATCCTTGGGCTATCCGTTCGGGGCAGAAACTAACGCCGACGTTTAAACCTGCCGCACACAGGGTATCGTAGATTTTTTTCGATGTACCGGGGAATAGGGTGCTGCGCAAAATCACAACTTGGCCATTGCGCAAATGGGGTAGAATTTGTTGAATTGTATCGAAAACAGGCTTCAAATCGGGATTGAGGTGCTCATCTACTGGAGTGCCAATTGTCAGGATAATTACGTCGCTTTCTTCAAGAGCTCTGTGTTTTGCAGTGAAACGTAAATTCTTCCCAAGCAAAGACTTCAGCAATTCGGGGCCCCCTTCTTCTTTGAAGGGAAAAATGCCTTTTTCCAGGTCGGTTATTTTTCTCTGATCGATGTCGACAATGGTGACATTGAAACCGTTCTTTGCCAAAACCATCGAAAGGGGAAGGCCTACGTGTCCCGCGCCTCCCACAACCGCAATACGTAAGGGTGAATTATGCATTGAAACTAAGTCTCCAAAAACAGTGGATCTTATACCGCGACCGCCCAAAAAGCGTGAATCTGCCGACGTCGGGCAGCCACTGAATTTGGTCCCGCCTGCATCGCTCAACTTAGTCAAGTTGAGCTGCTTCGGCGCCGGCTACGCCTGGTCCAAATTCAGGGCGCCTCCTTGGCATTTTTCACACTTTTTGAACAGTCGCAGTATAACAAGATCAAATATATTTAGCTAGCAGCCCGATCACATCTTGTTTTGTCTATCCTGGAGTATTGGATCATTCCACACTGTTGCCACTTCATCGGAAAGAGGTTTTATTTCTACTAGAATTTGGTGGATTGCATTTCTTATTTCTTCTTTCCGCTCAAGAGGCATAGTCTGTAACGACTCATTGAAGCTGATAATTTTCTGCGGCAGACTTCCCTTCATCATATCGGCGCACCGGTACAGTACCGTCCCGAGAGGCTTCATCAGCCAAACCACAGGAATCATGATAAAAAACATCAGAACGATGAAATGCGTTAAGGGAAGCCGTTTTTTTGAAGCGGAGGGCTCGGGCAAAAGCAACTCCTCTAAATTGGCCCTTCGAAGTCGCTCTAAGACTTCGGTTCGCCTTTTCTGGAGCAACTCAAAAAGTTCAGAAATATTTTCACTGCTCTCGACAATCCTCAACTCCTTGATTATCCCATGAAATGTCCCCTCCTTCTTGAAGACTAGAATAGGAAATTTCTCCTCATCCATAATTCACCTTTAGTCCATTGATTGTACTTCGATACCGAGATCTCCGAAGAGCTTCTTTGCCCAGGTTGAATATTTGGTAAAGGCCAATACTTGCCAAAGCTGTAGCAAATAGATGGATGCACCGGTAATCTTTTATCCTAAATTCGATGTAGAGCATATTCGATCCAAAAACAAATAGCAGTAGGATCAGTGTTATTCCTACGATCAGAGAGGACCTCATTCCATCTTTGCCTACATTTTTCACTGCAGAGAAAAATGCGAAGAAGGCAAGAAACCAAACAAACCAAGTCGGGGGCCAATAAGCCGACATTTTAGTGAACAACCAAACCCCAGGCAGCCAAACAACGTTTTCGTGGTAGCAAACACCTCGGTCGGAAGGCCATAAGAATTTTACAAATCCGTAGTGGCTAACCTCTGGATGGTTGCGCCCCGCCTGAACCTCTTCGTACAGAGCATGATACAGATTGGACCTCTGTTTCATTGCAAAAGAGCGGAGAAATCCTATTGCAGTATCGTGGAAGAATGAGAGCGGGTATTTTTTGACAGACTCTATATACATTTTCTTCAGCAAATCGCCGTATTCTTCCAAACCAATGTAGTAGGCAAAGTGGAGCAACGACTGTTGCTCATAAAGCGAATCGGTCCCTACTGATGAAAGGTATTGGTCGAGTTCTCGACTCGTAGCATTTAGGATCCATCCCAGTTTTTCTCTATACGGAGCCCGAAGTTCCTCGAGAAGTCCTGGTTTACGAAAATAGGTTCCATCCAAAACCACCCCTTTGGTCAGTGGAAGCCCTCTTTTCAATGCCAAAACTCGCTTGGCATGGATACCATTCTCTTTCGAAAGGTTTAGCGTAGGCAAAAACTGAAATGCCTTGTCGGCCAAAATCCAGCTATTTACTGTTAGAGTTGAGGATCCTGTTGTGGGGCGATGATAGCCCGCAATGAACACCCAAACTAAGCCGATCGCAAGCAATCCACAAATCGACACCTTCGCCAGAGTCTTCCATAGAGTTCTGACACTGAGCAACTCCCTGTCCCAAAAAATCAAAAGGGCAAAAAGAACAAGAAAAATAGGCAGCCCATTGAATTTGACGAGAAATCCAGCAGCGCACAACAAACCCAAGGCTCCGTACAAGACCAATTTTTTGGAAAAACTCGCCTCCTTTATTTTTTCGGCTAAATAGACCCAAAACACAAATAGGGAGCCTTGAAACCATTCGGGACGGCAAGCTGACGAGTCTTCTAGGCTTGAAGGGCTAATTCCATACAGAACCAAAAACACAACGCTGACCCAAAAGCCAAAGTATTTTCTGACCAGAATAAAGCCGCAAAGCAAAGTCAGCAGTTCAATCGAGTGTTGAAAAATAATAAAATCGTGGTTTTGGAACACTGCGACCCAGGAAATCCCATCGTCGAGAGTCTGAGAACCCACCAACCAGTGGTTGGAAGTTGTCCACCAAGGATTAAATAGGGAATCGTCTGGAATGGAGACGAACAGAGAAACCAATTGCCTCAAGAAATGGTAGGGGAACATCATGAGGAAAGGGTATCCCTGTGCCATGAGCATATGGCTATGTTTTTGAAGGATCATCGTGTAATACATACTCGCATCTGCACCGAAATCAAACGGGAATGAGAAAATGTAAAGACACCTGATGATCAGGACTAAAAAAACAGTTCCGAACAAGATTTTTTTTTGGGCGACAGACCTATCCATAACGGAACATCCTAAATGACCCCCCGTCAATTCGTCAAATGTAAAGTATGTGTTCAGGGAATACCGAAAAATAAATATTCCCATATATAACATCGTTTGGGATACTCCTCACCATTCTCAAGTGAACCAGTTTGGAGCGCTGGCCTTGAGTTGCCACTTTCCAACATTAACCTGGAGACTGTAAATGCGATCCAATGAACAAAAATCTGACGGTTTATTTGAATTTCTTACTCCACTTTCGCGAATGAAAGAATGGTTTTTCTTAGCAATTCTTATCTTTGCGGCTTCTCTATATTCCAATAACCAAGAATACACTCTGACTAAAGAAGAGGAAGAGACCGTGGAATTTGTCAATTGGTGTATTACGCAAGCTGAGCAGCATGAGTCGAAACTGAATCAAGACGTATTGGGAATTGAGGGTATGTCTAGCGCCAAGGGGCGCCACTTTTTGAACAATCTTTGTTCCAGACCCAATACCCACCTGCTTGAAATTGGATGTTGGAAAGGATCCACCTTGATTGCAAGCTTATTCCACAACGACATGACACATGCCGTTGCCATTGATAATTGGTGCCAAGTGGGACGTGCTGCCAGCATTGAATTTCACGAAAACTGCACGCGATTTTTACATCCAAATCAGTTAAATTACCAAGATGTTGATTGCTTTGAAATAAATCCGAAAGATATTTGCACTACCCCTGTTAACGTTTATTTCTATGATGGACGTCATGATATTGAAGATCAGACACGAGCTTTCGTCCATTACAATGATGTATTTGACGACTTATTTATCGCTGTTGTGGATGACTGGAATTTTTCTAGTGTTCATGATGGGACTCACATAGCATTCGAAAAATTAAAGTACCAAGTCCTTTTTGAAAGGGCGATGCCTGGTAATCGATGTGACGACACAGAAAATTGGTGGAACGGGATGTATATCGCTCTAGTTCGGAAGCCCCGTTAGAGACCTTCTCTGATTTGCGAATTTTTGATACACTCCAGTCATTAAAAGTGACTTTCCCTGGAAAGGTGCAATAAAAGCGTGGCTGGAGTGTCCTCAAAATCACCATTGAGAAATGGCCTTTTTGTTCGCAGAGTTCTGTCGAACGCTATTCTTCGATTTTTAGACTGGATATTGCGCCCACTCCGACCCAACAGACGTCCAATCCCCGAAAATCCCCAAAAAATACTCCTTTGCAATATCGCCAATCTCGGCGATGTGGTCATTTCGACAACAGTCTTACCTATCGTAAAAAAACGATACCCCAATTGTGAAATCGGTTTTTTAACCAGTTCGATGGCAAAGGTCGCTATCCAAGATCACCCCTTAGTTTCGAGAGTTCACGTCTTTGATCATTGGTATCTATCCACTTATGGCAAATGTAAAGCCGCTTTACATCACTGGAAGACCAGGAAAAGGGCCCTGTCAGAGATCGGTCAGTACGATTTGGCCATCGATCTCTACTCCTATTTTCCCAATGCGATTCCCCTATTGACCAAGGCGCGCATTCCCATCCGCATCGGTTATCCTACAGGCGGATTTTCAAACCTGTTAACCCACCCAATGAAATGGGATTTTCCCGATCGATACGTTGGCATCGCTCATTTCCATCTATTAACCGCGCTTGGAATTGACATAATCGACGAGAGTCCTCTCCCCGCCTACAATTATAAAAAGAAGTCTTCTAAGCACATTGTCGTGCACATGGGAAGTTCTAGCAAATTGAAAGAATGGGAGCCCAAGAAGTGGGTCCAGCTCATTCAAAGGATTGAAGAGTCTGACAGTGAGGTTATTTTGACAGGAAAAGGAGAGCGCGA
>DATIHO010000070.1:0-9804 GCA_035480615.1 Chlamydiales bacterium
CATGGGAAGGGCGTGATGAGGGTATCATTTTTTTCTTTAGTCTTAAGCGTTTTGGTATCGGGGTGTATGCCGAACTGTTCTTTAAGCACGGCCGGCGCTGCGGAAGTAAATGTTGCAAATCTTGCAAGAATCCATCGAGGAATGACTCAAGTCGAAGTTTTAAAAATCATGCGCCAGCCTTATGAAGACAGTGTTTTTCGCATGGATAATGATATTTATGATGTTTGGTTTTATGTTACAGCGCCGACTGCGTTGGGACAAAGCCGAATGGTCCCTTTAAATCTCACTCCTTTGACTTTCAAAAATGGTGTTTTGATTGGCTGGGGTTATTCCTATTACAACTATTTAAAGAAAATGCAGATCGAAGGAGAAATAAATCATGAAAATATTTTAAATTCTTCATCAAATAGCCTTTCGGCATCCAAAAATCAGAAATGTATTGAGCGTCCGAGTTCCTCCGCCGAGAATGAAAAAGTCAAAAAAGACGAAAAGATTCCTTTAAATGAAGAGGATCAAGAGATGCTTCAGGAAGAACGGGCACAAGATTTCAATCAGAGTTAGAAGCTGTCCTAAAACCCAGGCTTCGTCGATTTTGGGGATTATTTTGGCCGATTTTTGGTTCTTTTTGCGGGGGTTGTATCACGAAGTTTGATACTACCCCCGCAAAAAGAACCAAAAATCGGCTCAAAAGAACCCCAAAATTGACAGAAGCTGAGTTTTAGGACAGCTTCTTAGAGACTCGTCTTTTTCTTCCCAAAAAATCTCTCCTCTATCTAACTGCAGCATAGGTAAGCCACTCACTAGTCAAACCAGTGGCTTACCTATGCTGCAGTTACCAATGAAGCGCACTTACCAAAAAGTAAATATTTCAATTAAAAGATAAAAAAAGTTGTTATTATAATGACAAAAATAAAGTTTTTTTGTAAAATATAATTATATTTTATAAAAACTAATTTTCTGTCCAATTTTCGACAGTACATATTAAAAATATTTTTTACATATCAAGGGATTTATATATGTCATCAATAGGTAAATTTAACACGTCTTGTTACCACTCTAATAAGAAGTTCTGCTCGCGCCAGGAATTCGCCTCTTCAGCACATTCAGAAGCAGAGGTCTCCTTGGCAATGCATTTGAACCCCCCATCTCCCTTTAACCCCCCATCTCCCTTTAACCCCCCATCTCCCTTAAATTTTTTTAATTCTGCATCTCTCTTTAAGATAATGAGAAAATGCAGCGAGTGCGGTACAACAACAGCAAAAGAATGGCGCACAAATCTGGAGGACGCCACTATGCTCTGCCGCAGCTGTTATAGGAAGGTTCCGAGACTGGGAAAATCCCCATGCGCTCATTGCAAGAAAACAAGATCAAAAGAATGGGACATAAATCCGGAGGACGCTACTACTATGCTCTGCCGCAGCTGTTATAAGAAGGCCCCGAAACTGGGAAAATTCCCATGCGCTGAATGCGGTATAACAACAGCAAGATTGTGGCGCAAAAATCCGAAGGGCGATGCTACTATGCTCTGCGTGAAATGTTATTACCACGTCCCGAAACTGGGAATATCCCTTGAAACTCCCTTTAACCCTTCATCTCTCTCTGGGATGCAAGAAGATGGTGTCGCTTCGTCATCACTTTTGGAGCTTCCACTTTCCTCTGAGATGCAAGAAGATGGTGTCGCTTCGTCATCGCTTTTGGATCGTTTACAAACCCCGCAAATGGGCAAGTGCGCTGGCTGTGGTACAAAAAAAGCAAAAGAATGGCGAAAAAATCCGAAGGGCGATGCTACTATGCTCTGCGTGAAATGTTATTACCACGTCCCGAAACTGGGAAAATCCTCATGCGCTGTCTGTGGTATAAAAAAATCAAAAGTGTGGCGCAAAAATCCGAAGGGCGATGCTACTATGCTCTGCGTGAAATGTTATTACCACGTCCCGAAACTGGGAAAATCCCCATGCGCTGGCTGTGGTACAAAAGAAGCAAAAGAATGGCGAAGAAATCCGAAGGACAAGACTGCTATGCTTTGCAGCAGCTGTTTTAAGAGCGGGAAATAAACCCATCTTTTCAAGAGAAAATTTAGCGTTTTATCTCCCAGCCTCTTTGCCGGAATCATTAACCATGATGCCATGAAAAATTTTTCCTATGTACCACTTTTAATCACACCCCGAATTTCTTATTGGCTTGATTAATATATTCTAATTCATTAAAATTTTAGAGAAAAAATGTAAGGTTTGATTTGAAACGAGAATGTCAATTTTTATATAAAATTCAAAATCTTCAATTTTCATATACATTAGGAAAGCAAAAAATTTTAGCGATCCGATCTTTAAATCTGGAAATCCCAAGTTCTTCTTTGATCACAATATCAGGTCCATCCGGTTCAGGAAAGTCGACTTTGTTGAATCTTTTGGGACTCATTGAACCCGTTCAGCAAGGCAAACTGTTTTTTCAAGATGAAAATGTAGGAGAGATGAGTGAAAAAAGAAAAAATGCGATTCGCAAATTTGAGATCGGTTTCATTTTTCAACAGTTTCATTTAATGCCTATTCTTTCAGCTGAGGAAAATGTCCGTTATTTTCTATCTCATCAAAAAATTTCAAAAAAAGAAATGTATAACCGGACTGAAGAAGCGCTTCAGATGGTTGGGCTTTGGGAGCATCGAAAAAAAAGGCCATCGGAGCTAAGTGGCGGGCAAAAACAGAGAGTGGCTATTGCAAGAGCGATTGCTAAAAAACCCCTTGTGATCATTGGTGATGAGCCGACCGCCAGCTTGGATCAGAAAACAGGGAGGGAGATTATGGAGATTTTAAAGAAAATGGGACCTGTGATTTTAACAACGCATGATCCTATGATTCAATCTTTTGGAAATTTTCATTACCATCTTGTCGATGGAGAGGTAGACCCAAAGTAATATGTGGCTTTATGTAGCTTACCGAAATCTTTTTCGCAATGTACGCCGTACGGTCGCGATTCTTTTAACTGTAGGCATGGGTGCGGGAGCTCTCTTTTCTTTTGCAGGTTTTATTGAAGGGATTTTAAATGAATATCGGGAAAGCGTTATCCATTCACATTACGGGTATGGACAGATTCATACAAAAGGGTATCGCGACACGGTGTTTGAAGATCCGACAAAACACTGGATTCAGGATTGGGGCTATTTGTCCCTCTTTCTCATGAATCAAAAAGAGGTGAAAGAGGCCTTTCCCAGAATTACATTTTCGGCCCTTTTAAATAAAGGAAACGTGACGCTGAGCGGCCATGGTGAAGGAATTGTAGGGGAGAAAGAGGCTGAATTTTTCACGAGCCTCAATATTGAAGAAGGGGAGCCTTTAAGAAATCAGTCTGGAGGGATCCTGCTTGGCAAAGGGCTTGCAGACGCCCTCAAAGTTCATCCGGGAGATAGCCTTACTGTGATGGCAACATCGGCTAAAGCCAAATTAAATCATCAAAAGTTCATCGTCACCGGAATTTTTCATACCGGTAATGCCCAGTTTGATAAAAGCATGTTTCGAATCCAATTGAAAGATGCGCAAAATTTACTCAACACATCACATATCGAGACGGTGTCGCTTGCCCTGCATCGTTTATCTGACTGGGACGAAGCAGCCACTGCAATTCAAAAACGATTTCCGCATTTGGAAGCTACCGCTTTCGATGAACTTGATAAGATCTATTATAAACATTCGATTGATTGGTTGAATGCCCAGTTTGGCATTGTCTTAATCATCATTCTCGGGATCGTTCTTCTTGGGATATTCAATACCGTTTCAGCGGCGATTTTGGAACGAAAACAGGAGATCGGGAATCTCCGGGCGAATGGGGAATCGGCGGCTCGGGTGATGCGCCTTATTGCAGCGGAAGGGGCGCTTCTCTCATTTTTTGGAAGCGTATTCGGGATCGCGCTCACATATATTTTTCTTACAGCTTTCATTCATCACGGCTTGATGATGCCTCCAGGGCCTGGACAAACACGCCAATTTTTGGTGACATTTGCATTCACATGGCCAATCATTTGGAAGACAATAGCTTACAGTGCGCTAGCCGCTATAGTCGCATCGCTGCTGGCCGGTATTAAAGTCGTTCGAATGCCTATTGCAAAGGCCTTAAACAGTCTTTAAATTACTCCTTTTTTGAAAGAAGGATTTCGCGCATTGGATATCCGATAGCGGTTCCAAAGCGGGCCAAAAGATCGCAAATCTGAATGAGGATTTTCTGTTTGATCTCAACGTATTCCCCAAAGTCTGTTGTTTTCGTGTAAGCGCGTATTTCCAGATTGATAGACGATTCTCCATACCCCAGAATGAATATTCGGACAGGTTGTCTCGCGTCGATATCGGGATGTGCTGCAAGAAAATCTCGAATTTTTTGAATCAACTCTTCAAGTTTCGAATAATCTGTGTATCGAATGGGGAGGATTTCATTGATATAACGATTTGTGATTCGAGATATATTGATTACGAATTCTGTAGTAAAAAACGCGTTGGGGATATAATACGGTTTCATCGCCACATCGCGCAGAGTGGTAAAATACCAGCCAATTTTTTCTATCGTTCCCGAAAGATTCTTTTGAGGCAGCTCGATGCATT
Source organism: Chlamydiales bacterium (assembly GCA_035480615.1). GTDB lineage: Bacteria > Chlamydiota > Chlamydiia > Chlamydiales > SM23-39 > CAIPFQ01. Next base: position 4,587 of record DATIHO010000070.1, read on the forward strand.
CATTGACTAGAAAAGGACGGGCAAGATAGATCGTCAATCCTCCATAGAAATTCGCAATCATGTCTTTGCTGGCAAATCCAAGAGCCGCAGCGCCAATTCCTCCAAATGTAATAAATGGGGTGATGTTTAATCCAAAATTTTGAAGCAAAATGAGGATGGCGATAAACAGGACGGAAATTGTGTAAATTTTGCTGATGATCTCTAACGATGCGGGATCCAGCGTCTTTTTTCCTGCTATGCGGCGGGATGCGACGACTTTTTCAAAAAGAGTTTTCCAACGGAAAAAAAACCAGGTGGCGCAAATAACAATTCCGGCATTGCGAAGAGGGACGGGATCGATGATGACCGCAGTCCATTCAAATTGCCTGGCAACCAAATCAATTACAAAGGAGACAAAAAGAATCCATAAAAGAGTCTTGAAGGGAGCCAAAATCGCTGCATCGAAATGATAGCGCCAATCGCTTTGATGCATAGAGTATTGATGTTTAAAGCGATGGACAAGGCGGCGAAGAAAAAAATTCGCGACTACAATAACGATAAGGAAGACTCCAATTTCGATCAACCAGGCAAAATTTTTCCAAATCATTTCTAATATCCGCATAAGACAAGAGTATACATGCTAATATTTGCTTGGTAAAACAGCAATCACAAAGTTCGATCCTTGTAAAGGAACGACAAGCAAGCTATAATGTGTCCTCTCAAGGAGTTTTTATGCGCCATGCCCTTACTTATGATGACGTTGCTTTAGTTCCCCAGTTCAATAATATTCCATCCCGGACGGAACCTTCTCTCGACAGCTGGCTTACGAAAAAATTGAAAATCGGCATTCCAATTCTGGCAGCCAATATGGATTCGGTGATCAGCGTTGAGCTGGCCGATATCCTCATTGCGGCGGGATCGATTCCTATTTTTCACCGTTTTGCAAGCATGGAAAATCAAGAGAAATGGGTAAAAAAATATAGAGACAAAACATTTGTCTCTTGCGGAATTCAAAAAGTTGATGAAACGCGAAAATTGCTTGATTTGGGAGCTCTCGGCGTGTGTATTGATGTGGCGCATGGTCATTCGGATAGGATGTTTCGCCATATCGAAGAATTGAAAAAAAATTACCCCGATCGAGAAATTATCGCCGGAAATGTTTGTACTGCAATGGCTTATCATGATTTAGTCAATGCCGGAGCCGATGCGGTCAAAGTGGGGGTAGGACCAGGTGCTGCCTGCACTACGCGAATGGTTACCGGATTTGGAGTGCCTCAATTTACAGCGGTTCAGGATTGCGCCCGCATTGCCGAAAAATTACGAGTGCCTTTGATTGCGGATGGAGGAATTCGGACAAGCCGCGATGTCGTCTTGGCATTGGCTGCTGGAGCGAGTACTGTAATGGTCGGCAAATTATTCGCATTGACACAAGAATCAGCGGCTCCGAAGAGAAAAGGGGAGAATGCCCATTTTGAAGCGAAATTTCGCGGACAGGCCTCGGTTGATTTTCAAAATGAATTTTACGGAGGATTGAAAGCGAAGACTGTGGCTGAGGGGATCGATTTTTGGGCGTCTGTATCTGGCACAGCGGATGAGTTGATCAATAACTTATTAGGAGGAATCCGCAGCGGCATGACGTATGGGGGCGCTCGCAATATCAAAGAATTGCAACGAAAAGCGGAATTTGTGCAAGTCAGCGTTTCCTATATTCATGAAAGTCGGCCTCGACCTGAGATGTAGTTCCTATGGTTAAAGATTTTCTTTATTCCGAAAAAAAAATTTATGATCCGGTACATGGGTTCATCCCTTTTGACGAATTTGAAAAAGAATTAATTGATTCTCTTCCTTTTCAGCGGCTTCATTATATTCATCAATTAGGAATCGCATATCTTGTTTATCCTGGGGCTACGCATACGCGATTTGAGCACTCTTTAGGAGTCATGCATCTTGTAAGTCTTATGTTTGAAAAAATTTGCAAATCGGTGCGCGCCGATGTATTCCATTTTGTTCCAAGAAAGGGGTCTTCAGATTATCATTATTGGCGTAGAGTGCTTAGGATGGCTGCCCTTTGCCATGATTTGGGACACTTGCCATTTTCTCACGTCGCTGAACAAGATTTTCTTGGGACAAGGGGTCATGAAACTTGGACAATAAAAATTATCGATAGTGCTTATCTTGCGCCGGTCTGGAAAAAATTGCGCAACGCCCCTGCTTACATGGAAGATCTTATAGAACGCAATATTATAGAGGACATAAAAAAAATTTCGATTGGAGAAGAAAAATGGACAGCGGCGACAGGTCAAACGTTTAACTCCTGGGAGAAAATTGTTTCTGAGCTGATTACAGGGAATTTTTTTGGCGCTGACCGGATTGATTACCTGCTGCGCGATTCAAGAAGCACTGGAGTAGTTTATGGACTTTTTGATTACCATCAACTCATTGAAATGCTCCGGATTTTGCCGTCAGCCGATCATGGCTCCGATGAATTGCAGCTGGGCATTGATGAAAATGGCCTTGAATCGTGCGAAGCGCTTCTTTTAGCTCGTCATTTTATGCATCGCCGGATTTATCAATATTCTTCGGTAAAAGCCTATAATTTTCATTTGCGCCGATATATGCGAGCGAATTATTCCCCTAAAATGTTAGAGAATATTGATGATTTTCTTCTTTTAAGCGATACAGATGTGATTTCTTCATTAAATAAAGCCGCAAAAGATCCTTCAACGCCGGGTCATGACGACGCCCGATGCGTCATTTACCGTCGACATCGTTTCCGTGCCATCGCTTTGCCTGAAGAGATAGGGGAGTGGGATTTAAAGGAATTTAAAAAACGTGAAAGAATTTCCGATTCTGAAATTGATTGGGAATTTCATCAAGTAAAACCTCCTCCGGATCGTCTCTCTTTTCCCGTTGCCCGCCGCCATATGGTCATTCGAAAAGCGCGCGAATGTTCAGATCTTCTCCTTAAAGTCCCGTCTAAAAAATCAAATTGGGTTTTTATCGCTCCCGAACATGATCTTGCACTCATTGATTTTCTTGATAACTGGCCTTCTCAATGAACACCTCCGAAAAATGGTTTGTGTTTTTTTCAATGCTCGTTGGATTTTTCATATCGACTGAATATGCGGTGACCCGGCCGGCTAGCAGCGCGATTTTCCTTTCAGTCTTTTCTTCGCAGGCGATTCCCTGTGTCTGGTTGATTTCAGTTCCGATCAACCTTTTCATCGTTCATATTTATAATCGATATCTTTTAAAAGTCGGTCCACTCAAAATGATCGGCTCAGTTGCAGCCATCGTGATTAGCGTGCATCTTTTCTGTTTTGCTTTTTTATCCAAGTTTCCAGAGTTCATTTTCTTTCAATTTATCTTCAAGGATATTTACATTCTTTTAATGTATAAGCAGCTTTGGTCGATGATTCATTGTACGATTTCCTCATCCAGGGCAAAATATTTGTATGGAAGCATTTTTGGAGTGGGCACTTTAGGAGCTGTTGTTGGCAGTCTTATTCCTGGGTTTTTTGCGGTGAATCTTGGCTCGGAAAATCTTTTTCTTTGTACAGGGCCTCTCTATCTTTTGCTCTATTTCAGCTATTTCCTAGCCTATAAAAGAAGCCCTCTTCAGCATGAACTGTCTCAACATCCAGACGTAGATTCCAAAGAGAGTTTTACCTTGATCCGCCGCTCCCCTTTTCTCATTGCAGCGCTTCTCTTGGTTGTTTTCATGCAGGTATCAGTTGGATTGATGGACTATCAATTCAATGCCCATTTGGAACTCAATATTTTAGATAAAGATCTTCGTACAGAATATATGGGGCGCGTTGTTGGATTGACCAATGCCGTAAGTTTGGGGTTACAACTTGTGGGAGGAATTTTTCTTATTCATCTATTTGGAGTAAAAAGGGGGCATCTTCTGGTTCCTGTCATGCTTTTTATAAACGCTTTTTTTACGGTCGTTATTCCTACTTTTTCGATGATCTCCTTTGCCTATATCTTCATTAAATCGATCGATTTTTCTTTATTCGGGATCATTCGGGAAATGCTTTACATTCCAATGAAGCTTCAGGAGAAATTTCGAGCTAAAGCAATTATCGATGTCTTTGCTTATCGATCATCAAAAGCCTTAGTCTCATTGTGTATTTTGGGGCTGCAATATTTTATAGGAAAAGAAATTCTCTCGATTACAAATGTGCTTTCGATGATTGTCTTGCTAGCGTGGATTGCCTTTGTCATCGTGATGCTCTATATACCCAAAGCCGGTTTATTGCAAAAGATTGGAGAATCAAGTATTTCTTAATGTTATGCGTTGCAGCGGTTATTGCACGGCTGCGAGTTTTGATACCGCACGCCTTTTCCAATTTCTTCAAATAATGGGAACTACTCAATTCTATCGAGATGTGATTCATGCGCAGCCTAAAGATGAAAAGGGGATCAAGCGCGATATCTTTTATTTTCCTTATGCGGTCGTCGTCTTTTGGGGTTTTACGATAGACGAGGAGAGAGCGACATTAGATATGTTGAAAAAATTTCAGAAAGAGCCACTGGAAAAAACCGAACTCGATGAATTCAGCTTTTCTTATGGCGATCAAATGAAAATCGTAGAAGATAAAATCATTTTACAAAAAAAAGATCCCATGACCAAATTAGCCGTCTCCTATGCGATTAGCCAATCGGTGAAATTGACTGTATTTGAGGAGGCTATTACCCAAACGGTAGAGCAAACAAGGTTTTTACCAAAAAACTTAGCGCAAAAAGGAAATATTCCTCTTTCCAGAAAAGAAATCTCACAAAAAATGGGACAGCTCTTTTTAGAACGCAATTACATTAATCTTCACACAGAAATCCTCGATACACCGGAATTTTTCTGGGAACATTCGGAATTAGAGCCGATTTACAGAAGAACCACTCATTATCTGGATGTCACCAAACGAGTGGAACTTTTAAATCGACGACTGAATCTTCTTCATGAATTATTCGAAATTTTAGGAAATGAATTAAAATCCCAACATTCTTCTCGTCTTGAGGTGACAATCGTGATCTTAATCGTGATTGAAGTTGTTCTTGCGGCTCTTAAAGATCTGTTTCATTTGATTTGAGAGACTAAGAGGGTGTCTACAATGTGAGCTTCTGTCGATTTTTGGGTTCTTTTGAGCCGATTTTCGATTCAAATTGTGGGGGTAATATCAACTTTCGTATATGACCCCCACAATTTGAATCGAAAATCGGCCAAAATAATCCCAAA
>DATIHO010000071.1:0-9380 GCA_035480615.1 Chlamydiales bacterium
TTCAATGACATGATGGTCTTTCTTTGTATTTTGGTTTAGGTCAGATGAAACCTAGAGTACCAGAAAGACCATTGGTCTTTAAATTTTTTTCAGTTTCTCGGTAAAATTCAGCCCATAATCCTATTTTTGCAAGTCCCTCTATAGTATTGAAGAATACGAGCCCCTGTTCAAGAATCGATTTTCGGCAGCTTTCAATCCCGCCCAAAGGCCAATTTTTGAATCAGTTTGGGTATATATTTAAAATTTGAAAGCAAAGCAAATGAAGGTCTTCTTCCAAATCTTTGCGGCGCAAAGCAAAACCTATCTCTTTTTGCAACATTGCAGAAATCGTCTCCAGACCATCTTGGGCAAAGATTTTTAAGACGCGGGCGAGAAAGTCCGAAATCTTTTGCGGTGTTCGATAAAACCGGGCAAAGCCTTCATTAAAGAGAAAGAAAAAATCGCCCACCTCCACTTGCATCTTTTTTCCGCTTCCCTCGATCCAGCACTCCTCTTGGAGTGACCAGGCAAGGGGAATTTGCGGACCGTCCCATTGAATGGTAGATTGAGAACGGTTGAGTGTTAAAAAATTGCGCACTCGATTTTCTTTCGCTTCTTTGGAACGGATGAGAAGTTGATACATCCCTTCGATTCCCGCCTCCTCCGCTTCAGCCATATGGATATGGAATAGATGGGGATGGCCACTTTTTGGGAAATCGAGAAGAAGGCCTTTCGGACTTTCGGAAAACGCAATGATCGGTTTGACGGCAAAGGCATCGGATCTACAGTCTTCAATGTTTTTTTGAAGCATCAGATGGGCAAGGAGTCTTGAACATTCATATTCCCCGTACATTTGTTCTCGCAGGAGAGAATTTTCTTTGAGGCGATTGATGTTCTCATGCAAACATTCGCTCATTGTATTCAGGGTATTGGCTAATTCGGCGATTTCTTTCGGGCCTTTCACCTGAATCGATTCTCCGTATTGCCCTGCTGCGATGGCAAGGGCGGAATTATTCAATTTTTGCACCGGACGGGAAAGGCGATTGGCAATCCAAAATAAAGCGCTGACATTTGCGATGATTGTGAAAATAGCGCTACCAAAAATTAAAAAGAGCCCTCCCCGTACTTTGGTTTCAATGAGGTCAGGAGTAAGCTTTGCATTCATGATTCCCATGAGATGATAGGAAGAGAGCAGAGCAATTAATGCAATGCCACCCACGCCCAAAGGAAGTAGAAAAAGAAGGAGCCGGGTTCGAATCTTCAAATGAGGATTCCTCCTTTATGTTTGCAGGGAATTTGTTGCGAATAAGCTTGCAGAAGGGCAACTGCGACGGAGGGGCACTCGGAAATGATGGATAAGAGATGGCTGCGCGATAGCGTCAAAAAGAGCGCGTCCGTTTTCGCGATCACCGCATAGCTTCTTGGCTGCTCGTTGAATAACGATTCATCTCCAAAGTAATCTCCTTTTCCCAATTCGCAAAAAGAGATCATCTTTTCATCGCAAATTTGGACGATTCCCTCTTCTATAAAATAAATGCGGTTAGCTACCTGGCCCGGAGTGAAAATTTTTTCTGCAGCATCGTAATCATCTTCCTGCAATTTTTCTGCAATGGCTAATAGAAGCTCCAGTTCCAGGTCGCTGAAGAGGCGGACGGTTTTTAAGAAAAATGCTTTTTCGATCAAGCTCTTCACTTTGACTCCAGTAATTCGTAAGCATATTTATGATAAGTTTCATCAGAGAGTTTCATTTGTTCTCTGAGTTGCTGTCTCCAATTAGGCATTTGAAGTTTGGCTTTGAGCCGGATGGCTGCTACTTTATCGAAAAGAGAAGGGGATGCATCCAGCTTTTCAAGCAGCTCCGACAGCGTCAGTTTTGGAAAATTTCCTTGCCACCTGAGGCATGCCGCCATTTTTTCTTCAAGAGGCAAATCATCTACGAGAGGAGCAATCAGGCGAAAAATCCTGGTGTCGCAAGTTTTTTGCAAGCTCTCTACGGCATGAGATTGGATTTTTTGGTTACGGCTATGAAGGGCGCGGACAAGGAGTTCAGGATCTTCGGTCGATCCGGCCGCTCCCAAAAGATGGATAATAAAATCGATCACTGAACGGTAGCCTGAAAGGAGAGCGCCTTGCAGCATCTCCAAGTCATAAAGCGGGTACTGAGCTTGGATCTTATGCCCGAAGTAGAAATAAAAATAGGCCCGTTCGATCTCGATATCAAGAATATCAATAAGATTTGCTCGAAGTTGGGCGACGGCGAGACGGGCTAAAATTTTTCCGGATAAAATTCTCGCCCGTTCGGGCAATGCGATATCCTTAGTGACTGAAAGAAGAAGCGGTACAATTTTTAAGCCGATTTGAGCAATCACTGATTCCGTCAAGCGCCGTTCGCTGGGGCGGAAATGGACACTTGCAAGGAGGATCTCTTTTACTGTTGTGGAATCGACAATTTTCCCAAGAGCTTCGATCAATTTCAGACGAAATACGTTGTCGCGCGCGGCTTGAAGCTCTTCAATGAGACGGGGGGCATAGCGGCTTAAAGTTTTATTCGCAAGGCGGGCGATGCTGCGTGCTGCCGTCCGTTTGATTAAGATGGAATCGTGGGAGAGGAAAGGGAGCGCCTTTTCCGCCGCTTCATTCGTGTTGTCTTCAGCTAAAATATCGAGAGCCATACCTACTTCGTCGATTCGATTTGATTTCAGCATCAATTCAATTTTTTTCGACGCAATGGTTCGGCTCAACGCGTCTGATTTTTTCAATGTCAAAATAGCTGCTCCACGCAAGAAAAGATCGGGATGATCGAGATGCTCTTCCGTTTTTTCGAGTTGTAGGAAGCCCCGTTTGGCTAAATAAAAATTCACCCATTTTGACAATTCGGGAGAGTTGCTCTCTTTCACCCATTGTTGAATGGATTCGATGACCCGCGAGGCATCTCTGAACGGGCTGTTGTCAAAGAGTTTGAGCAAATGAATTTTCGATAAAGTTCCCAGCCGTTTTGCTGTTTGGAGAATTTTCGAGAGAACGGATGGATCCCCCAGTTCCAAAAGTGCATGAGCGGCAAGCAATTGAATTTCTTCTGAATGGGAGTTCAGAGCAGAGAGGATATCTTGGTACGCCTGCTTTTTATCGCGACGGGTCATAAGAAAGAGCCAATCTTTTAGTTTCCTATTGAAATGCAGTGCATTATCTTTTAAATTTGTCAGAATGGCTCTTGAATAGATGGATCGAATGAAGGTTGCGAGGACGAGGGCGCAAAGAGCCAGGATCAGACCCAGCCATCGGCTGCCTGATTGCAATGCCATGAGGAGCAGGGCGCTCAAAAGCATTCCGGTATGTTCAAAATAAGAATCATTGATGATCCGCACTTTTGACTTTAATTTTGATGGAACTGCATTGGAAAGGATGTTGAAACAATTGTCTTCTATGGTAAAAAGCACACCATCGCAAGCAATCAGTCCCAAAACAGCAAACCCCATCCCATCTGAAAAAACCCAGCCCAGATAAATAGCCAGAAAAAAAAGAGGAGTGATTAAAATATCGTTGTTTAGTCCGGTCCGCCTGATAAAGCGGCTGTAAAAGAAAAGGCCGACAAGAATATTACAGGAAGAGATAATGGCGCGGCATTTTCCCAAATAAGCCGCAATTTTCCCTTCCCCGTCGGGCAGTCCATGAAAGGCTTTCCCGAAAGATTCCAAATAGTTGAATTCCGTTACCGTTAAAAGCAGCTGAACGAATAGGCTCAAAAGAAGAAGCACGATCGTAAAGCGGGAACGGAGGATGAGCCGGACGATGGAAGACAGTGAATCGCGGCTTCCAGAAAAGATTCCCTCTACGCTATCGTCGTGGATTGCAATAGATTTTTGTGCGATCCGCTTTGCTTCGAACAGACCTGCCAGGATGGAGCAGGTTGCCAAACTCAAAAGGCCTGAAAAACCGATGGAATTAAAAAAAAGATTAATAGAAGTTCCGGCTAAAATCGTTCCAAAAAAGTAGGCTGCGCTATAGATGGCGTAGACCCGCTTAGCGTCTTGCAAGTCGTGGTATTGATCTGTAAATGTCCATGAAATAGCGATCATGACAGCGAAAAACATGCGGGAGACGATTTTCATGCCATACCAGTAAAAAAACGGGGGATCATACATGTCGATGATGATTGCAGAGCCAAGGGTTACAATCGCTCCGCAAACCATCGCAATCGTCAAAATTCGATAAGGGCTGGTCATCCTGAGGCAATAGAGGATAAGGGAAGAAGCCCCGATCATTCCCAGGGCAATGGATAAATAAACAACAGGGAGGGAATCGGATCCCACCTTTTCAAGGAAAAGGCTGTCCGAAATGGTGTCCAGACAGGAGCTTCCAAAAGCCCAGAACATCGCCAGGCGTACAAAGCGGAAAGCGTGAACGCCTTCGCCTGAATAGACGCCAAATATTTTTCTAAAGAATTTTTGCAATTTACTCCTCAAAAAAAAAGCGATTTCTATTGTAAAGCGATTTGGTTTTTTTTTAGAATGAAAAATCGTGAAAATCGACACATATCGGATCGGATTTATTGGATTTGGGCATATGGCAAAAATCATTTGCCAATCGCTCATCAGCTCCAAGCTCACTCCGCGTTCCCACATATTTTTTACAGTACGCGATTCAAGCAAAATCCATAAAGTAGAGCAAGAGTTTAGGATCACCGCGACAACTCTCGAAACTCTTGTGTCAAGATCCGATTTGATCCTCCTTTGTGTCCGTCCCGGGCAGGCAGGAGATATTTTAACGGCCCTCGCTCCTTTCAAACTGGAAGGAAAAGGATTCATTTCTATTTTAGCCGGTGTCAAGATCTCCTATTTTGAAAAATTTTTAGACAAATGCACCTTGATCCGCGCCATGCCCAATATCGCTTCTGAAGTGGGGGAAGGGATGACGATTTTAACATTTGGGCTGGATGCGAGCGCTGAAATGAAGAGCCTTATAAATCTGCTTTTTTCGAGTATGGGCCGCACAATAGAACTTCCCGAAACGTTGATGGATATCGCTACGGCCATAGCGGGAAGCGGACCGGCTTTTGTGTTTTCTCTCATAGAGGCGGTAGCCCGATTGGGTGAAAAAGAGGGAATTGCTTATGAACAATCGATTCAAATGGCGGCTCAAACGTTTCTTGGGGCTGCCCGCATCATTCTTCAGGGAGGAGCTTCCGTGGAAGATTTGCTTGGCCAAATTGCCTTGCCAAATGGGACAACTGAAGCGGGGATCAAAGTCATCAAAGCATTAGAAATCGAAAAGCATTTTCAATCGGTTATCCAAGCCGCTGCGTCTAGATCCAAAGCCATTTCGCAAGAGATATAATTCTCATTGAGCTAAACTTGCCGGGCAGTGTAAAAAGGATTGAATCTTTTGGAAGTATTTGTCACATGGACACAAAAAAAATAGTCATCATCGGTTCAGGTCCGGCAGGTTTTACTGCGGGAATTTATACAGCGCGAGCAAATTTAAATCCGCTTCTTATTGAAGGATTTATGTCAGGAGGATCGCCCGGCGGCCAACTCATGACGACAACCGACGTCGAGAATTATCCGGGGTTTCCCGATGGAATTTTAGGTCCGGAGCTCATGGACTTATTTAAAAAACAGGCAGAGCGTTTTGGAACCCATGTCCTTTCCGGGGATGTGGAATGGGTCGATTTGAATCAGCGCCCTTTTCTCATTCATGGGAGCATTCATGGAAGATCAACGGAAATATCTGCGCATGCTCTTATTATCGCTACAGGAGCCACGGCAAAACGGCTCGATATCGAAGGCGCTCGCGATGGAGAATTTTGGCAGAAAGGGGTGAGCGCTTGTGCAGTTTGCGATGGACCGGCTCCCATTTTCCGCGATCGACCGCTTTTTGTGATTGGCGGCGGAGATAGCGCAGTGGAAGAGGCCCTTTTTTTAACGAAATACGCCAGCCGTGTCTTTCTTGTTCACCGCAGAAACGAACTTCGCGCTTCTAAAATTATGGTGGATCGGGTGAAAAAACATCCAAAAATTGAAATTTTGTGGAATAGCGAAATTGCAAAAATCGAAGGAGACAACATCATCCGCTCGATCCGTTTGAAAAACCTGGAAAATGGAGCTCTGGAAGAAAAAGAAGCCGGTGGGGTTTTTTTTGCAATCGGACACGAGCCCAATACAAAATTTTTACATAGCCAATTGAAAATGAATGAAACAGGTTATTTACTTGTTCAACCTGGAACGACAAAAACTTCTGTAAAAGGGGTGTTTGCCTGTGGTGATGTGCAAGATCCGGCTTATAGGCAAGCGGTTACTGCGGCTGGCTCCGGTTGCATGGCGGCGCTTGATGCGGAACGCTGGTTGTCTGAAGAGGGGATTTGAGTGATGAGCCGTATACCCAAAATGATTCAAAAGTTGGCCTTTGGGTATAATTGGTGGAAAATTGCGGCATTGCTCCCGGCTGGATTGGGGATGGCGATTGAAGTTCAGCCCTGGTTCGGTGATGTATATGAATTTCATTTTCTCCAATCCTATTCCTATAGTTGGTTTCACTCTGTTCAGGGCTCGCGTCCGCCCTATCACCAATTTTTTCAATCCAATTTGATCTATTCGGGGTTGGAATTTTCCCCTGCTCCCGTATGGGATATTGATGGCGATATTCAATTTGCTGCCACGACTGCCGCATCCTTTAATTTTCGCTGCCTGGCTTTTCAAGTTCGGTATCTTTGGCTTGACGATATCGTTGGAGATGCCATCAGTTTTGCCACAGGGACTAGCGCAAGGCTTACCGCAACCAGCAGTCTGAAAGATGTGAGCTGCCCTTCGCATGGGAATGTTGATTTTGAATTGAATTTTTCTTTAGGAAAAGAGTTTGATGCTCGCGATACCTGGCGCTTTCGAAGCTGGATATTTGGAGCGCTTGGCCATGCAAATCGAGGATCGCCCTGGGTTCGGGCGATTGCAAGTATCGAGATGAATCGGAATGATGTTCATAAATTAGGAATTTATGCTCAAGGAACCAATGGATATGGAAGGCATACTCACATTAACGTGAATCATTTTTTCGGTTATGCAAAAATCAGAGAGAGGGTCATCGATGTAGGAGCGCGTTATGGTTATGGAATGGGAGTATGGGGCACTCTGAGAATGGATTATCTTCACCGGGTGCTTGCAAAGTCAGCTCCTCAAAATGTCAATACTGTTATGGTAAGTTGGTTTCTCCCTTTTTCCTTCTAAGAAGCTAAAGTTTAGGGCAGCTTCTAATTCTCCCAAATAGCAATGGCGACCGCATAGGTTGCGCAATGAGTCACAGAAATTAAGAGCTGAGGGTTTTGAAATCTTTGCAACGTTGCTTCATTAAACAATACAATCGGTTTTCCACTGTGATTATTTAAGATCTCAAGGTCTCTCCAGGAAAGATTAGCGCCAAAACCTGTTCCTAAAGCTTTTGCAACTGCTTCCTTCGCAGCAAATTTTCCTGTAAAATGAGGAGCAGGATCTTGAAATTTATAACAATAATCTTGTTCTTTTTGAGAAAAAAGGCGATTCAAAAAGTGGAGCCCGTGGCGTTCGATGCTGGTCCGCATCCTTGCAATTTCGATAATGTCGCTGCCCAGTCCTTTGGTCATAGAATCAACCTATTGTTCTTCATTGGTTTCTTCAAATTCTTCTTCATCAAATGCCGCATATTCTTTTGCCATTAAAGCATTGCAAAAAATCATACGGCCTGACGTGGTATGCTTGACAGAAAGAACATGAACGTCGATCACATCTCCGATAAAATCCCCTCCGCCATTCACAACTACCATGGTCCCATCATCTAAATATCCAACACCTTGCCGCGGTTCTTTTCCATATCTTTGGATTTTAATCTTAATTCGCTCTCCTGTTTGCATAAGCGGTTTTAACGCTTTCGATAGATCATGAATATTGATAAAGCGCAAACCTTCAATGGGTGGAATTTGAACTTGGCTCGTATCCGCAGTCAAGATGTTCGCGTCTAAAAGCCTTCCCAGCCGGCTTATTTTACTGAGCGGATCCTTCACTTCGGGAAAATCGGTATCATTGAAACGAAGTTTGAGCAGTTCCATCGATTCCAATTTTTTTACCACATCTAAAGATCGTTTGGCTTTAGCCCGAATATGTTCTTCGCCTGCCTCGGCGCTTGCGTACAGATCTTTCAAGATAAAGCGAGGCAAAATAAGGTAGGAATCGAGCAGGCCGGATGCAGCGAGATCAATAATTCGTACATCAGATAAAAGAGATGAATCGATGAGAAGATCCTTTTTTTTCTGAGTTGCCCCTGAGAGTTTTACAAAGGGGATGCTGATATAAATTTCATCAGAATAACGAAGAGTCATCAGGGTCCCAAGATAAATTCCAAAGAGGAAAAGGGTAATTTTCATGATCTCCAGGGCGGGAAGAGATAAATGAATGGAAGCTGTGCTGATTTCAAGGATTGCCGTAAAAACTAAAACGAGCGCCTGGCCCATAAGATAGCCAAAAAAAAGCCCTAGAATCGCAATATTGAATGATCTGAGGTTGAATCTTTTGAAAAGCATATCAAAGCCGATGAGGAGGGTACCGAAAATGATCCCAAGCGCTATACCGACTCCTAAACGATATAAGGAGTATCCATCCACTCCCGAGACCATGTAAAAAGCCATAAAGAAAACGCAAAGAACCATAAAAAACATTCGTGTGAACGCCAGGGCAAGATTCATAATATATACTCCATTGTGACTTAAGTTAGCGGATTTTAGACAGGGTGGAATTTTTCGTCCACAGTTTAACAAAAATTGCTTTTCTGTTAGGATCATCTTCATGACTCACCGAAGTTGGATTTTGCTATCTGGGTTTCTTTGGATGGCTATTGGCTCTTTTCTTCTCTATAAAGGTCTGCATTTTATTGCGGATGGTACATTAAGGACCGATTCTCTTTGTTTTCGCTTGCAGGGACTGTTTGGGGGGGTGCAACAAGCAGGCGCCGGCTTAATTGGGGTGGGCTTGTTAGTAGGGTTCATCAAGGGAAGGTTTGTTTTATCGAAGACTGTAAAAAAAATCGCTTTACGTATCCAATCATTTTCTCAGCCCATCAGGGTTACGTCCATTTATGGCCCCTCATATTGGATTTTAATTGCGGGCATGATAGGGTTTGGGATTCTTCTCCGTTTTCTTCCGATCCCCATTGATTTGCGCGGAGTCATTGATACGGCCGTAGGATCGGCATTAATTCATGGAGCAATGCTCTATTTTCGCACCGCTCGAACAATTTCTTCTTAAGAGGGTGTCTACAATGTGAGCTTCTGTCGATTTTTGGGTTCTTTTGAGCCGATTTTCGATTCAAATTGTGGGGGTAATATCAACTTTCGTATATGACCCCCACAATTTGAATCGAAAATCGGCCAAAATAATCCCAAA